>NZ_CP077941.1:1518233-1821880 GCF_019722725.1 Vreelandella profundi | reverse complement strand
CGGCTTGATTGAGGTGCTGGGCGGTAAATGAAATACCAAACTTAACCGGTGTGAGCGCAAGGCCTTTTTTAATCACCGGGCTATTAACATTAAACGTACTGATGGCTTTTCGACGAGCCCAGTAATCACTGTCTTTTTCCAGCGTCTCGACCAGCGTATGAAGAAGTTGGCGCTGATCGACTTGTTGACCGTAGTGAGTAACGTCGCGACCCTCACGATAAAAATTACGTTTTCGGATCGTTAGGGGGTCTTCACCCACGTGGCGAGCGATGTCGTCCATGGCAGCTTCTATGATCATCATGCCCTGGGGGCCACCAAAGCCTCGAAATGCCGTGTTGGACGCCGTATGTGTTTTGGCGCGATGCCCGGTTACTTTTATATCGCCTAGAGAGTAGGCATTGTCGGCATGGAACATCGCGCGATCAACGATAGCGTCGGAAAGATCGGGAGAGTACCCACAGTCACCAATAACGATAATTTCACCGCCTTGAATAACCCCTTGCGAATTAATTGCGAGTTTATAGTGATTATGGAAGGGGTGACGTTTCCCCGTGGCGTGCATATCCTCGCGGCGAGGCAATCGTAAGCGGGTTGCTTTGCCGGTACGACGGGCAATGATGGCGGCTATACAAGCCCAAGGCGATGCCTGGGTTTCTTTTCCTCCAAAGCCTCCACCCATGCGTCGAACTTCAACTGTTACCGCGTGAAAGGGAATACCTAGCACCTCAGCAACGAGCTTTTGTGTTTCACTCGGATGCTGGTTGGAGGTATGCACAATTACGCCTTCATCTTCGGTAGGCAGCACAACGCAAGCCTGCCCTTCTAGATAAAAGTGCTCTTGCCCGCCAATAAACAGATCACCTTCGATCAGTTGCTCTGCATCATGTAACGCTTGTTGCCAGTCTCCACGTTCCTGTATGTGAGTTGGCCGCACAAATTCTTCGCGCTCAGTGGCCGATACGGGATCCAGGCTGGCGGGTTGCTCGTCAACGTCTATCTTCACGAGCGTTACTGCACGACGGGCCGCTTGTAGTGATGTGGCAGCAACGGCAAACAAGCATTGGCCAGCGTAGCTAATGTCTTTATCAACAAAAATAGGATCGCCAGGAAACACCGGGCCTATATCAGTATGACCAGGTACATCGTGAAAGGTGATGACATCGACAACGTCTGCCGCTTGCTTCACAGCGTCAAGGTTAAGCTTGGTTAACGTGCCATGCGCAATGGGGGATAGGCCAAGTGCAATATGCAGTGCATCGGCGGGTGTTTTTAAGTCGTCGATATACGCTGCTTTTCCAGTAACGTGTTTTTCGGCACTTTCATGATAGCTAGCGCTGCCCGCTTGGCGTGAGCCATGGCTATCAACGGTATGGCGGGCTAGCGGACCTGATCCTTGAATATGGTCATGCAGTTCGCGACGGGCACGGATGCTATCGCCATCCAGTTTAGTGAGCGTACGCATGGAGCATGACCTCCTGATCAGGCGCTGAAAGAGTAAGGTAGAGCCGCTCTAGTAGGTTGGCCGCGGCTTGTTGGCGATAGTTCTGACTGCCGCGCACATCTCCCATCGGTTGAAAGTCGCCGACGAGAGCTTCTTGGGCCGCTCGAAAGCTGTCTGGGGAAAGCGGTTGACCCTCGATCGCCGCTTCACTGTTCAAGGCTCTTTTGGGCGTTGCGGCCATACCGCCAAATGCAATGTGTACATCTCGCATAATATTCTTTTCCAGACGATAGCTAAAAGCGCCAAGTATTGCAGAGATATCATCTTCGCGACGCTTGGATAGCTTCCATACCCGTAGCTGTTGGTCTTCAGCAGGCTGGGGAATGAAGATTCGAGAGATAACTTCATCGGCGGCTAACGCAGTTTTTTTATAGTCGAGGAAGAAGTTCTCTAACGGCAAGTAACGACGTCCTTTTGTGTTGGCAAGTTCTACCTGGGCACCTAATACGAGCAGCACTGGCGGTGTATCGCCGATGGGCGAGGCATTAGCGATATTGCCCCCTAGGGTCCCTCGGTTGCGAATCTGCTGAGAGCCCAGCCGGTGCAAAAGGTGAGAAAAAGCGGGTAAGTGCTTTTTAAATAATGGATCGAGCCTGGAATAAGTGACCCCTGCGCCTATCCACCAGCCGGACTGGTTCTCAAACGTTGTATCTTCAATGATTAAAAGCTCGCTAACTCGTGAAATATCAATTAACTGATCAAGAGGTGCCAATCGCTGAGTGCTTTCCAGCCACAGGTCGGTACCGCCCGCCACAAAACGCGCTTCAGGAGCTCTATGACGTAACTGCGTGAGTGCAGCAAGAGATTCTGGCTGGGCAAAAAAAACAGCGCTATCTCCTGACTCGATTAATGGTAGTCCACCTTCTTCCGCGGGCAGCGTGGCGTCAAACCACTGAGGGCGCTCATAAGGCACATCATTCATGCGCAACGCCGCATCGCGGATAGGTCGATAGCCTGTGCAGCGGCACAAATTGCCACCCAGTGTTGCTTCAAGACGCACTTGCGATAGTTCTTGTGAGAGTTTTTGTGAGAGTTCTTGTGGCAGCTCTGGTAATAGCGGAGCAGGTCGTTGGTGTATATCGTCATGCAGCGTAAAAAGAGACATGACAATGCCCGGCGTACAAAAGCCACATTGGCTACCATGGCATTCAATCATTGTTTGTTGTGCCGGGTGTAAGTACTTTTCTTTCGCCAATCCCTCAACGGTAATTAAGTGTCGTCCTTGTAGTTGATGGGCTGGTGTAATACATGCATTAGCGCTACTAAACGTTTGTGTTCCAGTCGTCGATTCACCGATCGCCACGGTACAGGCGCCGCAATCGCCCGATGCGCAGCCTTCTTTAGTGCCTGTTTGAGCCAAATGCTCGCGTAATAAAGTTAAAACGCTCGTATCTGGTGAAACGTCACACCGTTGAAGGGTACCATTGAGTAGGAACGCAATCGTTGCCATGCCAAACTCCACTGTGATCGTATAGATCGGGATTGTGCTGACCAATCGGTCAATGTGAATTGAGCTTGGGACAAAACCTTGCTCCTTGCAAGTGTTTGCTCGCAGCACCGCCGTGGTGCAGGTTTGTGTAAAATGTGACGTTTAAGTGCAGTCAATAACCCTGGCGAATAATGGGTTCCAAGCACGTTAGGAAATCATTTAAGGAACACGTTTGATGACTGCTGTATCTGTCAGCCATGAAGGCTCTAGTCGTGAAAAAATAGAGGCCAGTATTCTTACTGCCGCTGAGCTGGTGTTTTCTCAACACGGTTATCGTGGCGCGAGTTTACAAATAATTGCAGATCGGGCCAGTCTCCCCAAAGCCAATATCCTTTATTATATGGGTAGCAAACAAGCGCTTTATGTGCGGTTACTTAACCGCATGATGTGTCGCTGGAACGAAGTGTTAGAGGACATTACCCCAGAAAGTGATCCAGCCACTGTATTAAGCGATTTTATTCGCACTAAAATGGTGCTTGGTCAGCGTTATCCTGAGGGCTCAAAACTGTTCGCGGCGGAAATTTTAGCGGGCGCGCCCTTTTTAAATGATTACTTGGCTGGAGAGTTGCGTGAATGGGTAACTTCACGCGCCGCGATTATTAGCCAGTGGTCTGCACGGGGAAAAATGGACGATGTAGATCCGAGATGGCTGATTTTTCTAATTTGGTCTTCAACTCAGCACTATACTGAATATAGTGTCCAAGTCAGCGGTATTCTAGGCCGGGATGCATTGACTGAGAGTGACCTGGCATCAATATCGGCTTTTCTAGAACACGTTATTCTAAAAGGTTGCGGTGTTATTCAGGCTAGCTCTGGTGTCTCTTTGGCGGAAACGTGAGCCTGCAATGAGCGTCTTACCCATTGATCAGCATCTTGATGCTATTAAAACCGTTCTAGCCTCCAGCAATCGGCTCATGCTGATTGCTCAGCCGGGAGCGGGCAAAACCACGCGTGTTCCATTAACGCTGCTAACGGCAGAGTGGGCGAAAGGTCAGAAGCTGCTTTTGCTAGAGCCGCGCCGCGTTGCCGCTCGTTTAGCCGCGAGCTTTATGTCTCAGCAGCTGGGTGAGCCGGTTGGGAAAACGGTAGGCTATCGCATGCGTGGTGACAGCTGCGTCAGTGCGCAAACGCGTTTAGAGGTAGTGACTCAGGGCGTGCTCACGCGGATGCTGCAAGATGATCCGCTGTTAGAAGGCGTTGCCGGTATCATCTTTGATGAATTTCATGAGCGCAGCGTCGATGCCGATGTCGGGCTGGCGCTGGCATTAGATGTTCAAGCCAGCATTCGTGACGATTTGCGTCTGCTGGTGATGTCGGCAACGCTAGATGTTGACGCTCTCAAACGAGTGCTGGGCGATCAGGTTCCTGTTATTGAGTGCCAAGGGCGTCAGTATCCCGTAGCAACCGCTTATCGTCCTGGTCTAAGCGGTGAAAGTGATGCCAGCCATGCGCTGCGCGTGGTCAACGAAGCGCTTTCAATGCCAGGCACGCAAGATGTGCTGGTGATTTTACCCGGGGTTGCAGAGATCAATCGTGTCGTTGCCGCCCTGAGCATCGCTATGCCTCATATGATGGTACGGCCGCTGCACGGAAGGATGAGTATTGCTGAGCAGCAGGCGGTTTTAGCACCCAATGCTTCGCAGCAACGCATTATTGTTTCTACTGCCATTACTGAATCGAGCATTACCGTTGATGGAATGAACGTAGTCATTGATGGTGGCCTAGAGCGGGTGCCCCTTTTTCATCCGCGAAGCGGGTTAACCCGACTAACGACGCGGCGCATTAACCGAGCGAGCGCTGATCAGCGCAGGGGGCGGGCAGGGCGCCAGCGTGAGGGGATATGTTTTCGGCTTTGGGCGCAAGAGCAGACGCTGACCCCTTATGGCGAGCCGGAAATTCAGCAAGCGGATCTTTCCGCCGTTGTGCTTGAACTGGCCTGTTGGGGAGTTTCGTCGCCAGACGATTTGCTGTGGGTCACACCGCCGCCAAAAGGCGCTTGGTCTAGCGGTCAGGCGCTGCTGATACGGCTAGGCGTATTAGATCGACACCACAAGTTAACCTCGCTAGGTGCTCGCTGTGCCAAGTGGCCGGTAGCACCCCGGATAGCCGCAATGCTAGAGCGTGCCGGTGATTTAACAGCGCTGCCGCTGGCCTGTGGCCTGGCAGCGCTGCTGGAAGGGCGCGACGCGCAGGGTTCTCTGGCTGACGAATTAGCACAGCGGCTTCGCCAGCCTAAGCATTTTCCAAGCTGGCAGCGTGAGGCGCTAAGGCTGGCTAAAAAAGCAGGCGTGCGGATGAGCGGCGCGGTGCTAGAGCCCATAGGCCCTCTTTTAGCGCTGGCCTATCCTGAGCGTATTGGCCAGCAAATAAGCCCTGGCCAATTTCGGCTCGCCAATGGAAAAACGGCCACGCTGTCGTTAAGTAATTCCCTGGCACATCAGACATATATAGTGGCGGTCGCGATCAATAGCGCGGCAAATGGCCAGGTGCGAATAGTCACAGGCGAGTCGTTAACGCTAGCGTCACTGTGCTCCCTATATCCTGACGTTAGCCGGTGGCAGTCACGGGTTGCATGGTCGCAGGACCAGGGCCGCTTGGTTGGTGAAGAAGTACAGGCGCACGGCAGCCTTGTAATTGCTCGGCGGCCTCTAGCCCACTTGCCCGAAGAGGCCGTGAAGCAGGCGCTGCTGAGCGCGCTTCGACAGCAGCCAGGGTGGTTGCTAGGCGATCAGCTCCAGTCGCTGCGAGGCAGGATGGCACTGTTGAATGACAGTGTTGGAGCGCCGTGGCCGGATTGGTCGGAGGAGGCGTTATTAGCATCGCTAGAACGATGGTTGGCTCCCTACTTAAGCGGCGTCAATCGGCTGAGTCAAATTGAGAAATTGCCGCTAGGGAGCTATTTGCTTAATACATTGACGTGGGAACAGCAGCGCGAGTTTGACCAGCTAGCGCCGTTAGCGCTCGATGTGCCCAGTGGTAAGCAGATTGGTTTGGATTATTTGCCTTGCCTTACACAGCGCCCGCCAGTGCTCGCTTTAAAGTTACAAGAAGCGTTTGGTTGGCGGAAAACGCCGACGGTGGCGAATGGAGCCGTTGCAGTGATGATTCATTTGCTTTCGCCTGCGCGCAGGCCACTGCAAGTCACCCAGGATTTAGTCAGCTTCTGGCAAAATGGTTATCCAGGCGTGCGCAAGGAAATGCGCGGCCGATATCCCAAGCACCCATGGCCGGAAGACCCGCTAACGGCGCTTGCGACGTCGTATACTAAGAAGCGAGGTCAGCCGTGAGCTGACCTCGTTTATGCTAGCCAAACTATTTTTATTCACTGCATCTTTATTCACTGCGGGTATCCGGGATTTCATCGGGAATGCGATATCGTACCCCATCAGCTTGTTGTTCTTCATAGCGTTGATTTTCATCATCGGGCACCACGCCAATGACGGTTTCCTTCGAGCCATCTGGCCAAGTGTAAGTAGTGCAGCCGGCCAATAGTAAAAGCGGTGCAAGAGCTAAGCCGCTTTTGATGCGCAACGTAGGGCGACGCTTAATCATGAGGCACTCCATCGGGTGGTGCGATTCGTATAAGTTAGCGTTGATTATTACACATCTAAAACTATAGATTTGCATCTGTCTGCATGTAAATGCATAGATATCTTCCCTGAGCTGCAGATTATTCGCTTTGTTTACTGAGATGATGTCGACCAGAACATTCTGTCGTTGTGATGGGGTTTTTGTAAGTTTGGTGGGTGCTTGTCAAAGAGGCTGGTGGTGTCGTTAATATGCATCACTATACGCCATTAGCTTATTAGGGGTATAAGGGTGTACAATTTTCGTCTAGCAATTTACACGCTTAATGAGGAGTTTTATGAGCTCAACGGGGGCGTTAATTTTATTAGTGGTGGCGATGGCTGCCGTTATCGGTCTGTGCCTGTATGCATGGCGCTTGCGTAAAGAGGTTGCTCGCAGAGAAGCGTATCGACGCGATGAAGACAGTCGTGCGCTGCAGAACAGTTTGGAAAATCTCGACTATGTGGCGAGTGCGTTAGTGCAGCAGCAGGTCGATATAACCGAGGGGGCTTGGCGTTGTAAGGTGCTGCTAGAGATCATTGATCCTAGCTTGGCTGAAAGGCCAGAATTTCAAGCATTTAGTGAGCACTTTAATCGTACGAGACATTTGAAAACTCACTCGGCTCGTCAGCAGCTGACAGCCCGTGAACGTATGCAAGAAGATAAAGAAAGATTAGCAGCAGAAGATGATATGCGAGAAGCGGTAGTGGAGGCGGCTAAAGCTGTATTAGAATGGCGGGCCAAAGGTGCAGATGCATTGCATTGAGATTATATTAAGAAATATCAGTTTTGTGCGGTATTGAGCCGCCAAAAGGCATCGCAAATTTTTTAGTGCCCATTGTGGCATTTTTGCTATGCTGAATGATGTCGGTATTGGCAAGAAGTTGATATCTTGGCATTGTTGCCTTCTTGCGCTTAAGCGTTAATGATAGGCACACCGTTTCGTTATGATTGAGTGCGCTGTACTTAGTAATGCGAAACAGGCGAAAAATGGATGCTCTCGCAAATAAGAAGCATTGGATAGATTTGGTCACTTATGACCATTTCAGCATTGGATCAAGAAGGAGTCTTGCATGAAAAAATCAACGACTGGCTTGCTAATCGGTTCCGCACTGGTAGTAGGTCTATCTGGCTGTGCCAGCTCGGCCTCTCAGTCTTCCGGCCAATCAAGCGCTAGTAATGCTAGCAGTGACAGCAGCTGGTACAACCATCCGTTTGTTTGCGGTTTGGCAGGCAGTGTTATCGCTGGCAGCATTGGCTATGCAGTTAGCAGTGATTCTGACGAAGAAAGTGGTGCCGCTACCGGCGCTGTTGTTGGTGGTGCTATTGGTGGTCTGCTGTGTGCTGATCGTACGCCTGAGCCTGTCGCTCCTCAGTGCCCTAGCTTCGGTGAAGT
This sequence comes from Vreelandella profundi, assembly GCF_019722725.1. Taxonomy (NCBI): domain Bacteria; kingdom Pseudomonadati; phylum Pseudomonadota; class Gammaproteobacteria; order Oceanospirillales; family Halomonadaceae; genus Vreelandella; species Vreelandella profundi. The sequence continues at coordinate 1,813,927 of NZ_CP077941.1, read as the reverse complement.
GCCTGCTGGCGTTGCAGTTGACGCACAGGGCTGCCCGCTAGATTCTGATGGTGATGGTGTGCCTGATTTCCGTGATCAGTGCCCAGGCACACCTGCTGGCGTAGAAGTTAACGCTAGCGGTTGCCCGCTTGATTCCGACAACGACGGTGTGCCTGACTATCGTGACCAGTGCCCGAACACCCCTGCAGGCGTAGAAGTTAATGCCCTGGGTTGCCCGGACAGCGTTGTACTGCGTGACGTTAACTTTGAATTTGACTCTGCAGATTTGACTTCTAATGCACGTAACGTACTTAACGGTGTTGCTGAGCGTCTAGTAAATAACACCGACGTACGTGTAAGCATCGAAGGTCACACTGATTCACGTGGTCCTGATGCGTACAACAAAAACTTGTCACAAGAGCGTGCCGAGTCTGTTGCGCGCTACCTAGCTAGCCGCGGTGTAGCTTCTAACCGCATGCAGTCTGTAGGTTTCGGTGAAGAGCAGCCAGTTGCTTCTAACGAAACTGAAGAAGGTCGCTTCGAGAACCGTCGTGTAGAATTGGACGAGTGGAAGTAATCACACCTATTTTTGCTGGTTGTGCTAAGCGCAGATAGCGATTAGTCAGCAAGAGTTTGGTACAGAAGCGGGAGGCCTTGGCCTCCCGTTTTTATTTTGAGGCAGCGCTAAGTCTGTTAGGCTTGCCGCTGTTTATGTTGTTAAGCTCTTTGCCTCCCAAGACCATTGATAGCGATATGTGATCCTTGGTATGGATCACCACTGCGCTCAAGGAATCTGAATGCCTATTGTGACTCTGCCTGATGGCAGTCAAAAAACGTTTGAAGCGCCGCTAACCATTATGCAGCTTGCAGAATCCATTGGCCCTGGTTTGGCTAAGGCCTGCATTGCTGGAAAGATTGATGGTGTGCTGGTCGATGCAGCTGATCTGATTGAGCAAGATGCCCGCGTATCAATTATTACTGCTCGGGATGATGAAGGCGTAGAAATTATTCGTCACTCCTGTGCCCATTTAATTGGTCATGCGGTTAAGCAGATGTATCCTGCTGCCAAAATGGCCATTGGGCCGGTCATCGATGACGGCTTTTATTATGATATTGAGTTTGGCCAATCTATCACGCCAGATGATCTAGAAGCGATCGAAGCGCGAATGCAGTCTCTGATTGAGCGCGAGTACGATGTGGTGCGCGAATACGTAGATCGCGATCAGGCTATGCAGGCATTTGTGCAGCGTGATGAGCCCTATAAGCAGGATATTATTAGCGGTATTCCTGATGGCGCCTCCATCCGCCTTTATCATCATGAAGAATATACCGACATGTGCCGCGGCCCGCACGTGCCGAATACTCGCCATTTAAAGGCCTTTAAGCTTACTAAGCTAGCGGGGGCCTATTGGCGTGGCGATGCCTCTAATACCATGCTGACCCGCATCTATGGCACGGCTTGGGGCGATAAAAAGCAGCTAAAGGCTTATCTCAAGCGTTTGGAAGAAGCTGAAAAGCGTGACCACCGCAAGCTTGCCCGTAAAATGGACTTGTTCCATATTCAGGAAGAAGCGCCGGGCATGGTGTTTTGGCACCCTAATGGCTGGACTATGTACCAGGCATTGGAAGAGTACATGCGCAATGTTCAGCGCGAGCATGGCTATCAAGAAATTAAAACGCCGCAGGTAGTCGATTTATCGCTATGGAAAAAATCAGGCCACTGGGGACACTACAGTGAGCTGATGTTTACCACGGAGTCTGAAAAGCGCGAATACGCTGTTAAGCCTATGAACTGTCCTTGCCACGTGCAGGTGTTTAATCAAGGCTTGAAGAGTTACCGTGACCTGCCGCTGCGCCTAGCTGAATTTGGCAGCTGCCATCGTAATGAGCCTTCTGGTTCGCTGCATGGCCTGATGCGCGTGCGTGGTTTTACTCAGGACGATGCGCATATCTTTTGTACTGAGGGGCAGATTCAAGCGGAAGCGGAAGATTTTATAGCGCTGACGCTGCAAGTGTACAAAACGCTTGGCTTTGACGACGTAGAGTTAAAGCTTTCAACTCGCCCAGAGGATTTCCTGGGAGAGGCTGAAATGTGGGATCAGGCAGAGCAAGGGCTTGAAGCTGCATTGAACGCAACGGGGCTTGAGTGGGATCTTCAGCCGGGTGAAGGGGCATTTTATGGCCCAAAAATTGAATTTGCATTGCGCGATTGTCTGAATCGTGTGTGGCAATGTGGTACCCTACAGCTCGACTTTAACTTGCCAGGGCGTTTAGGGGCTCAGTACGTTGATGAAGACGGCGCACGAAAAACCCCTGTGATGCTCCACCGCGCGATTTTAGGCTCCTTCGAGCGTTTCTTGGGGATTCTAATTGAGCATTATGCTGGCGCTATGCCATTATGGCTTGCCCCACAGCAAGCGGTGGTTATGATCATTACCGATTCGCAGCGCGAATATGCGCTTGAATTGGAGAAACGACTGCAAAAAAGTGGCTTACGCGTTAAAGCGGACTTGAGGAACGAGAAGATCGGCTTTAAAATCCGTGAGCATACGTTACAGAAAGTTCCCTATCTCCTTGTGGTGGGAGATAAGGAAGTCGAAGCTGACTCAGTGGCCGTGCGAACTCGCAGCGGCGAAAACCTCGGTACTATGACGGTCGATGAATTTATTGAACGCCACACCGCCGAGAGAGCAGCCCTGGCGACATCGTCAATTGCCTAAGGAGACGGAGCGATCAAGCGAAGCAACCAGAGAGGGCGTCCAGCAGATAAACGCCCACCAATGAACGAGCGAATTGTCGAAGAAGAAGTACGTCTTATCGGTAGCGACGGTGAGCAGTTAGGCGTAGTGCCTACCACCGAAGCGTTAGAGCGTGCTGAATCTGAAAGCTTAGATCTCGTGCAAATTTCAAATGCCGATCCCATTGTCTGTAAGATAATGGATTACGGTAAGTTTGTTTTTGAGAGCAAGAAGCAGAAAGCGGCTCAAAAGAAGAAGCAAAAGCAAATCCAGGTTAAGGAAGTTAAATTCCGTCCTGGCACCGATGAGGGCGATTATCAGGTTAAGCTGAAAAACCTGACGCGCTTTCTTGAAGGTGGTGATAAGGGCAAAGTCACATTGCGCTTCCGTGGTCGTGAAATGGCGCACCAAGATATCGGCCGTAAGCTGATGGAAAGGATTGCGGCTGATCTGGAAGAGATCGGCTTGGTAGAGTCTTTCCCGAAAATGGAAGGCCGCCAGATGATTATGATTATTGCCCCGAAAAAGAAGTGATCCAACGGCGATGCCAACGGGCTACCGGTAATACGGTGGTCGGCCCTGGATTTTCTAAAAAATATCGAGCGGAGTATTCCTCATGCCGAAAATCAAAAGCAACAGCGGCGCTGCTAAGCGCTTTAAAAAGACCGCTAATGGCTTTAAGCACAAGCAGTCTTTTCGTAGCCACATCTTGACCAAGAAATCGACTAAGCGTAAGCGTCAACTGCGCGGTATGAAGCAGGTTCACGCGTCCGATAAAGCGCTTATCCAGCGTATGCTGCCGAATTTATAATTCGGGTTTTCGTTTTTCTGAGTGCACAATTTTTTTGCCTCAGCCTTAAAGTCAGGAGTGTGTTATGACTCGAGTTAAACGTGGCGTAGTAGCGCGTCGTCGCCATAAAAAAGTACTGAAACTTGCTAAAGGTTATTACGGTGCGCGTTCGCGTGTATTCCGCGTTGCCAAGCAAGCCGTTATCAAAGCTGGTCAGTATGCTTACCGTGATCGTCGTAACCGTAAGCGCCAGTTCCGTGCACTGTGGATCCAGCGTATTAACGCCGGTGCTCGCATCAACGGTATGTCTTATAGCCGCTTTGTTGGTGGCCTTAAGAAAGCTGGGATCGAAATCGACCGTAAAGTATTGGCCGATTTGGCAGTACACGAGAAGGCTGCATTTGCTGCCATCGTGGAAAAAGCCAAGGCTGCCCAATAAGGTAAATTGCACTGGGCGCTTGCCCGTGTAAAGTACCTGAGGTCATTTTAGAGTGACCCATCCAGGGGAAGAGCAGCCGCTCTTCCCCTGTTTTTTTGCCACCTTCAACGTGCTACGCCATCTTCAGGGATGGACATCGCTTAATTCGGAGTGAAACGGATGGATCACCTTCCTACTCTGGTATCTGAGGCTCGCGACGCCATTCAGGCCGCGCAGAGTGTCGCCGCACTAGACGAGTTACGAGTAAGCTACTTAGGTAAGAAAGGTGAGGTGACTGCCTTGCTGAAAGGGCTGGGAAAGCTGTCAGCAGAAGAGCGACCTGCTGCGGGTGAGCGTATTAACCAGGCTAAGCAAACGCTGGCCAGCGAAATTGATGCTAAGCGCCAGCAGCTTGATAGCGCTGCGTTAAATGCGCGTTTGGCTGCAGAGAGCATCGATGTCACGTTGCCAGGGCGCAATCAGTCCCAGGGCGGTTTGCATCCGGTTACCCACACGCTTGAGCGTATCGAAGGGCTGTTTACACGCATCGGCTACGATGTGGCGATTGGGCCTGAAATTGAAGATGATTATCACAATTTCGAAGCGCTAAATATTCCGGCGCACCATCCTGCTCGTGGTATGGCCGACACCTTTTATTTTGATGCTACGCGCTTACTGCGCACTCACACCTCGCCAGTGCAAGTGCGTACGATGAAAGATCGCGAGCCGCCCATTCGTATCGTTTGCCCAGGCCGTGTTTATCGCAGCGATTCAGACTTGACCCACACACCGATGTTCCACCAGGTGGAAGGCTTATTGGTCGATGAAGGGGTTAGCTTTGCGGATCTTAAAGGGACGATCGAAGACTTTCTACAAGCATTTTTTGAGCGCGATGATCTTTCTGTACGTTTCCGTCCTTCGTACTTTCCATTCACTGAGCCTTCTGCCGAAGTGGATATTCAGTGCGTGATGTGTAGTGGGTCGGGCTGTCGCGTTTGTTCTCATAGCGGCTGGTTAGAAGTGATGGGGTGCGGCATGGTGCATCCTGAGGTTTTCCGTCACGCTGGTATCGACGCTGAACGCTACACCGGCTTTGCTTTCGGAATGGGGGCAGAGCGTTTAGCGATGCTGCGCTATGGCGTTAATGACTTACGCCTGTTTTTTGAAAACGATCTGCGTTTTCTACGCCAATTCGCTTAAAGCCGCTGCCGAATACAGGAAAAACCATGAAATTTTCAGAACAGTGGCTGCGTGAGTGGGTCTCGCCGCAGCTTGATACGCAGACAATCGCTGATCAAATCACCATGGCCGGCTTGGAAGTTGATGCTATTGAAGCCGTGGCCGCTGCCTTTAGTGGTGTGGTGGTGGCAAAGGTGTTGAGTAAAGAGAAACACCCCGATGCTGATAAGCTTAATGTGTGCACCGTTGACGACGGCTCCCAGGATCCTGTTCAGGTCGTTTGTGGTGCTGCCAATGTCGATGTAGGTCAGAAAATTGCCTTTGCACAGGTGGGCGGTGTGCTGCCGGGCGACTTTAAGATCAAAAAAGCTAAGCTGCGCGGCGTTGAGTCGCGTGGCATGATTTGCTCAGCATCCGAGCTGGGGCTTGAAGAAGAAACGTCACCCGGCATTCTGGTGCTGTCGGCATCAGCGCCTGTGGGGGCCGATTTTAGAGAGTATCTGCACCTCAATGATATGACGATTGAGGTTGATCTGACGCCCAATCGTGGTGACTGCTTAAGTATTAAGGGGCTGGCGCGCGAAGTTGGGGTGCTCAATCGTTTGGCGGTCAATGGCCCTGAAATCACGCCTGTAGCTGCCGATATTGACGATAGCTTTGCTGTCAGTGTCGAGGCGCCAGAGCAGTGCCCGCGCTATATTGGCCGCGTTATTAAAGGCGTCAATGTGCAGGCTGAAACGCCGCTCTGGATGGTCGAGCGTTTACGTCGTAGCGGCGTGAGATCCATAGACTCCGTGGTCGACATCACTAACTACGTGATGCTTGAGTTGGGGCAGCCGCTGCACGCCTTTGATCGTGACAATCTTCAAGGCGCTATCGTTGTGCGTATGGCCAAGCCTGACGAGCGTTTAACGCTGCTTGATGGCAGTGACGTGGCGCTGCGCCCTGAGACGCTAGTGATTGCTGATCATTCTGGCCCGTTAGCGATGGCAGGGGTGATGGGCGGCGAAAATTCCGGCGTTAATGAAAATACGCATACTATTTTCCTTGAGTCTGCTTTCTTTACACCGCTTGCCATTGCTGGTCAAGCGCGTTCTTACGGGCTGCACACCGACGCCTCGCATCGCTTTGAGCGCGGCGTCGACCCGCAGTTAACGTCACTCGCCGTTGAGCGAGCAACTCAGCTGCTGATTGATATCTGTGGCGGCCAGGCCGGGCCGGTAATTGACGTGCAAAGTGCTGGCAATATGCCTGAGCAGCGCTCGATAGTACTGCGCAGCGCTCGTTTAGAGATGGCGCTTTCCAAGTCGCTTGATAGCAACGACGTGACCGATATCTTGCAGCGCTTGGGACTAAGTGTCAGCCTGGAGGAGGGTGATTGGAACGTGGTTGCGCCCAGCTGGCGCTTTGATGTTGCTATTGAAGAAGACCTCATTGAAGAGATTGCGCGTATTCACGGCTATAACAATCTGCCGGTGCGTCGTCCAGCGGCACGCTTAGCCCTGCGATCTGCTGACGAAGCAACGCTCACTACATCACAGCTACGTCGCCAGATGGTTGCCCGCGGTTTCCAAGAGGCGATCACCTATAGTTTTGTTGCACCAGAGCTGCAGGCCGCTATTTTGCCTGACGCCGTTTCGCCCGTGCTCGCTAATCCTATCTCGGCTGATTTGTCGGTAATGCGCGCGAGCCTGTTCCCGGGCTTAGTACGTGCCATGGAATACAACCTCAATCGCCAGCAATCGCGCGTGCGTCTTTTTGAAACCGGGCTAGTATTCAACGGTGAGTTGGACGCATTGTCGCAAGTGCCGATGCTAGGTGCATTAGTCTGCGGAACGCGGGAAGCAGAAGGTTGGGGTGGTGCTAAAGAGCGCGTTGATTTTTACGATTTGAAAGGTGATTTGGAGAGCTTGCTGGCACTGGGCGGGGAGTCAGACGCCTGGCGTTTTGAGCCTTCAGAGCATCCGGCGCTTCATCCAGGGCAAAGTGCTCAGCTATTGCATAATGGCAAGTCGGCAGGCTGGATTGGGACGTTGCACCCGCAGGTTCGTGCAACGCTGGGCTTGAAGATGGATGCGGTGCTGTTTGAAGTGCGGCTAGATGCGCTAAGCCAGGGCCAGATTGCAGCGTTCGAACCGTTATCGCGTTTTCCTGAGGTGCGCCGAGATCTCGCGTTTATACTTAGCGATGCAACGCCCGTTCAGGCGCTGCTTGACTGTGCGAAGCAGAATGCCGGTGATTACTTGCAAAATATCAAACTATTTGATGTTTATTCAGGCAAAGGCGTTGCGGATGGGTGCAAGAGTATTGCGTTGGGCTTGACCTGGCAGCATCCATCGCGCACGCTAAACGATGAAGAAATCAATCAGTTGGTCGATTCAATCGTGACACAAGTGCGTGTCAAACTTGATGCTGAGCTGCGCGGCTGATAACAGCTAAGATTACGCTACGCCGCTTATCACGTTCTTGGCAATGCGTTTGCTGCTGTGTTTGCCTCAATGAAAAGGAGAAGCCCTATGGGTGCGTTGACCAAAGCAGAGCTGGCTGAACATTTGCATGCAGAGCTAGACCTGTCTAAGCGAGAAGCAAAGGCCATGGTCGAAGCTTTTTTTGAAGAGATTCGAGCCTGCCTGCGTGAGAACGAGCAGGTAAAGTTGTCGGGTTTCGGTAACTTTGATTTGCGTGATAAGCGAGAGCGTCCTGGGCGAAACCCTAAAACGGGTGAAGAAATTCCAATTTCTGCCCGGCGTGTGGTGACCTTTAGGCCAGGCCAAAAGCTCAAACAGCAGGTAGAGCACTACTTAGGTGGCGAGTGATCTTCCCATAGAATAGCTTGCGTTAAGTAGTGACGTTAAATAAACGCTTTTAAAGTACAGAAATGAGCGCTTCTTGAGGCGCTCTTTTTTTTGCGTCGTATTCGCCGACCGCGCTGAGACGTATGTCATTTTATTCAGCCATGTTAATATTTGAGCAAATTCATCGGGTATTTGCCGACTTGATGGCGGGTACTTTTGATAGGGGAGTGACGATGCCGAAGCTGAACATTTTAGTGGGTACAATGTATGGCGGCGCGTTAGATGTTGCAGAGCAGGTAAAGCCTCTTTTTGAGCAGGCCGGTTACACGGTGACTATTTCTGAGCAGCCAGCCTTGGTCGACATTACCGAAAATGACGCTGATTTGACGCTATTTTGTGTATCAACAACGGGCAGCGGCGATTTTCCCGGTAATTTTGTGCCTTTTGTACGTCATCTGCGCGATCAAAGCCCATCGCTCTCATCGTTGCGCTACGGTTTAATTGCCCTGGGCGATAGCTCCTATGGCGATACATTTTGTGGCGCAGGCAGGGCATTAGATATGCTGCTTGAAGATCATGGCGCTACTCGGTTAGGTGAGCGCCTAGACATCGATGCGATGGAAACGTTTATGGCCGATGATGCTGCCATTCCCTGGGTTGAAGAGTGGATTGTTGCCCAGCAGCTGAAGGTAGATTAAGTAATGCAGCGAGCTCCTACCTCACCTGAACGTATCAGCGTAGCGCTCGGCTTATGTGTGCTGATGCTTGCAGCGCTGCCGCGCTATCTGGCCGGTGGTCACGAAACGCGCCAGATTTTGATCGTAGCTGCTTTTGCCTTGGTGGCCGCTGCGGCTATCGTTCAGTGGCGAATGCTGTCATCCACTGCGCGCCAAAAACTACCGGCATTGCTCAAACGCCTTATTGTGATGATGCTGTTAGGTATGATCGCTATGGGGTGCTGGCATGCGCTATTTACCGACTGGATCAGCTGGCAGGTGTTTATTTCCCACGGCGCAACCCTTGGCGTACTCATGCATACGCTGAGCCTGTGGTGGAAAAAAGAACGCCAGGCAGAATAGTTTTGGAAGTAAAGATTGAAAAATTCGCTGCAAGAGGTACAAAGCAGTAGAATGGCAGAGATTACGTAACATGGGGCTAATAACGACCTTAAATACGTTCTAAGGCACCTAATTGCTCACGTATTGCCTTGTTTTTTAAAATCACTGCCCCCATGTTGCGAGCATGGCGCTTGCGACCATGCGTCGGGGTTCTTAAAATTACCCCCTTGAACTTATTACATGCAATCAACACAACGCCCAGCCGTTAGAGGACAATTCATGCAAGTTTCTGTCGAGACGACCTCCCAGATCGAACGCCGTATTACTATTCAAGTGCCGGCGGCCGAAATCGACGAGGCTGTTAGTGCTCGCTTGAAAGACACAGCGAAGAATGTTCGTTTGAACGGCTTTCGCCAGGGTCGGGTGCCAATGGCTGTCGTTAATCAGCGTTACGGCCAAGATGCGCGCAATGAAGTAGTTAATGAAGTGATGCGCGAACGCTATGTACGTGCCATTACTGATGAAGGCTTAAATCCAGCCGGATTCCCCAAAATTGAGCCTTCCGTCAACGAAGCCGGTAAAGATTTAGAGTTCGTTGCGGTGATGGAAATCTATCCGCAGATAGAGCTCGCTTCAATCGAAGGGACTGAGATTGAGCGTCCTGTCGTTTCAGTTAGCGATGCCGACGTTGATGAAATGATCGATACGCTGCGCAAGCAAAATGCAGGCTGGGAAGAAGTTGATGCCGCTGCTGCTGACGGAGATCAAGTTACTATTGATTTTCAGGGATTTATCGATGATGAGCCGTTTGAAGGCGGCAGCGCCGAAGGCCACTCCCTGGTTATCGGTTCAAACAGCTTCATTCCCGGTTTTGAAGAGCAGTTGATTGGTGCAAAAGCGGGAGAAGAGAAAACGCTTAGCGTTACCTTCCCAGCGGATTATCAGGCAGAGCACTTAGCCGGCAAAGAAGCGTCCTTTAAAGTGACGGTTCACAAGGTCAGCAGTCAGAAACTGCCTGACGTTGATGCTGAGTTCATCGAACGTTTTGGCGTTGAAGACGGCGACCAGGAAAAATTCCGCGCTGAAATCAAGAAAAATATGACACGTGAAGCGTCGCAGGCGGTTGATAATCGCGTTAAGCAGCAAGTTCTTGATGCGCTTAAAAGCGTCAATGACATTCCCGTGCCGAGTGGCTTAGTTCAGCAAGAAACGGACGGCATGAAGCGTCAGGCTGCGCAGCAGTTTGGTTTAGGCGAAGATTTCGATGTCAGCCAGCTGCCCAATGAGCTGTTCGAAGAGCAGGCTAAAGGACGCGTTCAGGTTGGCTTGTTGCTGGCTGAAGTGATTAAAGCGAATGAGCTTGATGCTGACGATGATGCAATCAAAGCTAAAGTGGCCGAGCTTGCTGAGCAGTACCAAGATCCTGATGAGGTTGTCAGCTATTACATGGGTAACGAGCAGCTGAAAACCCAGGTGAAATCTGCCATTCTCGAAGAAAAAGCAGTAGCGAAACTACTTGAATCAACGAACGTGAAAGACGTTGAAATGTCGTATCAGCAAGCCCTTGCCGCTGCGCAAAAGCAGGCCGAGCAAGATGAGGGTGCCGAAGAAGACGGCGAGCAAGCAAGCGCCTAACACCCTGGAACGTGGCGCATCCTGAGTTCGGTGCGCCTTTCCCTTTCCGGACGCAAGGAATCACCTGAATGAGTGAGTTCGATATTCAAAATGCCGGCGGTTTAGTGCCCATGGTGGTTGAGCAGAGCGCCAAAGGGGAAAGAGCCTACGACATCTATTCACGCTTGTTGAAAGAGCGTGTCATTTTTCTGGTAGGGCCTGTAGAAGATTACATGGCTAACCTGGTCGTCGCGCAACTGCTGTTCCTAGAGTCTGAAAATCCGGATAAAGACATTCATCTGTATATCAACTCGCCAGGTGGGTCGGTCACTGCGGGCATGTCTATTTACGACACGATGCAGTTTGTTAAGCCCGATGTGTCCACCGTTTGCATTGGCCAGGCGGCTAGCATGGGCGCACTGCTGTTGACCGCAGGCGCTGCAGGCAAGCGTTATTGCCTGCCTAACTCGCGCGTGATGATTCATCAGCCGCTAGGTGGTTACCAAGGCCAAGCGTCTGACATTGAAATTCATACCCGTGAGATTCTCGGTATTCGTGAGAAGCTGAATCAAATTCTTGCTCATCATACCGGGCAAGATATTGAAACCGTTTCGCGTGATACAGACCGCGATAATTTCATGAGCGCCAATAGAGCCAAAGAGTATGGCTTGATTGATGCAGTGCTGGATAAGCGGCCTACATCCTGATAGCGTGATAGGATTCTGCTTTTCTAACGAGCTTTTTCGGCGGCGTTAGCCGCCGCAGTGACAGAGGTATACGAATGGCCGACGGCAAAGGCAAGGACGAAGGTGGCAAACTCCTTTACTGCTCGTTTTGTGGCAAAAACCAAAATGAAGTACGTAAGCTGATTGCGGGCCCGTCCGTCTATATCTGCGATGAGTGTGTCGACTTATGTAATGACATCATTCGCGAGGAAGTTCTCGAAGCCGATGCCGAGAGCGACGAGGAGCGTTTACCTACGCCCCGCGAAATACGTCATACTCTGGATGATTACGTCATTGGGCAGGATCGCGCCAAAATGGTGCTATCCGTAGCGGTATATAACCACTACAAACGCCTGAAAACAGATGGACGCGACGGTGATGTTGAACTGGGCAAATCAAATATTTTGCTGATTGGGCCTACCGGTAGCGGTAAAACGTTGTTGGCTGAGACCATGGCGCGCTTATTGAATGTGCCGTTTACGATCGCTGATGCAACAACGCTAACGGAAGCCGGCTATGTCGGTGAAGATGTTGAAAACATTATCCAGAAGCTGCTGCAGAAGTGCGATTACGATGTCGAAAAAGCCGAGCGCGGCATCGTTTATATCGATGAAATCGACAAGATTTCACGTAAATCTGACAACCCTTCCATAACGCGTGATGTGTCGGGTGAGGGTGTTCAGCAGGCGCTGCTCAAATTGATTGAGGGGACTACTGCTTCCGTGCCTCCGCAAGGTGGCCGTAAGCATCCTCAGCAAGAGTTTGTGCAGGTCAATACGAGTAATATTTTGTTTATCGTCGGCGGCGCATTTGCAGGCCTAGACAAAGTTATTCGTGACCGTGCGGAAAAAGGCGGTATCGGTTTCAACGCTGCGGTTAAGAGCAAAGAGTCTTCCCGCGGCGTTGGCGAACTGCTCGCCGATGTTGAGCCAGAAGATCTGGTGAAATTCGGTCTGATTCCTGAGTTTGTAGGCCGCTTGCCGATTATCGCAACGCTGATGGAACTGACTGACGATGCGCTGGTGCAGATCCTAACCGAGCCGAAAAACTCGCTGATCAAGCAATACGCCAAGCTGTTCGAAATGGAAGACGTAGCGCTTGAGTTCAAAGATGAGGCCCTGCGTGCGGTTGCTGAAAAAGCCATGGAACGTAAGACAGGTGCACGCGGGCTTCGCTCTATTTTAGAGTCGGTACTGCTTGACACTATGTATGAAATCCCATCGCTTGAAGGCGTTAGCAAGGTGGTCATTGATGGCTCAGTGATTGCGGGTGAAAGTGAGCCTCTGCTGATTTACTCTCAGCAAGAAGAAGCCCGCGTCGACGGCACGGATGGCTAGTGTTCTAGTCGAGTGTCGTGGCCCAGCTTAACCGCTTGCGCTAATCCAGGGGGTCGCCTAGGCGGCCCCTTGTTTTTATGAAAGCGCTGTTGTGAAGTGTTACTACGTAGTCTGCTCAATGCTAATGCTTAATTAGGCAAGCGTTGTGAAGACTGTGCAGTACTTTTCCAAGTACTCCTTAAGTACTCATCCGATTTGCCGAGGAACGTCTGCGATGCAGCAGAACGCCGAACAGACTCAGTGTTTACCCCTTTTGCCATTGCGTGATGTCGTTGTCTATCCGCAAATGGTAATACCTCTTTTTGTAGGTCGTGAAAAGTCTATCCAGGCGCTCGAAGCGGCGATGGAGGCTGATAAGCGTGTATTGCTGGTTGCTCAACGAGAAGCTTCTCAGGACGATCCAGATAACGCCGATCTCTATGCCATGGGTACCGTGGCTGACATTATGCAGCTGCTTAAGCTGCCGGATGGAACGGTTAAAGTACTTATTGAAGGTAGTTTTCGCGCGGATGTTTTGGACGTTGAAGAAAATGCTGCTGGCTATACCCAGGCGTATTTGACGCCTCGGGAAAGCGAGCCGTTGACCTCTCGTGAGCAAGAAGCGCTGGTAAGGGTGCTGCTGAACCAGTTTGAACAGTACGTTAAGTTATCCAAGAAAGTCCCCAATGAAGTATTGAATTCGCTTTCAGGAATTGAAGATCCAAGTCGCTTGGTAGATACCATCTGCGCGCACTTATCGCTCAAAATTGGTGATAAGCAAGAGCTACTTGAGATGGATCGGGTGCGTGATCGCATAGAGCATTTGATGGCTCTGATCGAATCTGAAATTGATTTGCTTCAAGTAGAGAAACGCATCCGCTCTCGGGTTAAAGAGCAGATGGAAAAGACCCAGCGCGAGTACTATCTCAATGAGCAGATGAAGGCCATCCAAAAAGAGATGGGTGATCTTGATAATGTGCCTAATGAAGCTGAGAAGTACGAGCAGGCGATTAAAGAATCTGGCATGCCCAAAGAGGCCTCTGACAAAGCCACTCAAGAGCTTAATAAATTAAAAATGATGGCTTCTAATTCTGCAGAAGCTACCGTTGTACGCTCTTATCTGGATTGGTTAGTAGCGGTGCCGTGGAAAAAACGTACCCGCGTTAAGCATGACTTGGTAAAGGCTCAGCAGGTGCTGGATGAGGACCATTACGGTCTAGAAGAGGTGAAAGCACGCATTCTCGAATATCTTGCCGTGCAGAAGCGCGTGCGCAAGATGAAAGGGCCTGTGCTGTGCTTAGTCGGCCCGCCTGGGGTGGGTAAAACCTCGCTTGGTCAATCGATTGCCCGTGCCACCAATCGCAAATATGTGCGCTTGGCACTGGGCGGCGTACGCGATGAGTCAGAAATTCGCGGACACCGCCGGACCTATATCGGTTCGTTGCCAGGTAAATTGATGCAGCGAATGAGCCGTGCTGGTGTTAAGAACCCGCTTTTCTTATTAGACGAAGTTGATAAGTTGGGTATGGATCATCGTGGTGATCCTGCTTCTGCGCTGCTTGAAGTGCTGGACCCTGAGCAGAACAACAGCTTTAGCGATCATTATCTAGAGCTGGATTATGATCTCTCTGAGACGCTGTTTATCTGCACGGCTAACTCGATGAATATTCCCAGCGCGCTGCTTGATCGCATGGAAATTATTCGTCTGCCCGGTTACACCGAAGATGAAAAACTAGCAATTGCTAAGCGTTATTTATTGCCGAAGCAGTTAGAAGCTAACGGTTTAAAAGGCGATGAACTGACGTTGGAAGATAGCGCGTTGCTAGAGCTTATCCGCTATTACACCCGTGAAGCGGGTGTGCGCGAACTTGAACGACAAATCGCCAAGGTATCGCGTAAAGTTTTACGCGAGCGGCTGGAAAAAGAAAATGACCCGCAGGCTAGTCAGGCGGGGCAGAGCTTAACGGACGAGCAGATTGAACACTATGCTGGCGTGCGTCGCTATAGCTACGGCTTGGCTGAGCAGGAAGATCAAATTGGCCGAGTTACAGGCTTGGCGTGGACATCGGTGGGTGGTGAGCTGCTCAATATTGAGTCTGTCGTTACGCCGGGTAAAGGGCGCATCAACAAAACGGGCTCTCTTGGCGATGTGATGAAAGAGTCGGTAAGCGCTGCCCAAACGGTGGTTCGCGCTAGGGCCGAAGCCTATGGAATTGATCCCGATCGATTTGAGAAAGAGGATCTGCATATCCACGTGCCTGAAGGCGCCACGCCGAAGGATGGTCCCAGTGCCGGCATTGCGATGGTGACGGCGATTGTTTCCGCTTATACCCAGCGCGCAGTGCGCTGCGATGTTGCTATGACCGGTGAGGTTAATCTGCGCGGTGAAGTGCTGCCTATTGGTGGGTTGAAGGAGAAATTGCTGGCAGCCCGCCGCGGTGGTATAAAGACAGTGCTGATTCCTGAAGAAAACCGCCGTGATCTCAAGGAAGTACCGGATAATATCAAAGGTGCACTGGATATTCGTCCTGTACGCTGGATCGATGATGTTTTAGCCGTAGCGTTAGCTGATAAAGTAGAAAAAGGTGCACAGTTAAAAAATACTGAAGCATCGTTTAACAGTGACGTCGTTGCCAGTACTCATTAAGCGGTTGAGGCTCTTTTTGAGCTTTAATTTTACTTAATATTTTGCCCGCCGTCTTGTGTGGCGGGTGTTTCGAGGCATGGTTGCTCGACATGGGTTGCTTGACATAGCTTTCGAGGCATTGCTATAAAACGCAGCTATGCTTTGATAGTCATACCCATCGGTGCCATGCCGTTCAGAGCCATTTTTTTTGAAATAGTCAAGGGGTGAAGAGTGAATAAGTCCGAGCTGATTGAAGCCATTGCCGCGTCTGCAGATATTCCTAAAGCAGCGGCAACCCGCGCATTGGATGCCATGGTGGAGTCTGTCACCGATAGCCTGAAGAAAGGTGAAAGCGTATCGTTGGTAGGTTTTGGTACCTTCGCAATCAAAGAGCGAGCCGCTCGAACTGGTCGCAATCCACAAACCGGTCAGCCGATCCAGATCAGTGCTGCAAAAGTGCCCAGCTTCAAAGCAGGTAAAGCGCTGAAAGACGCCGTTAACTAATTTGGCAGCGTGTGTTGTAACCAATGGGCGCATCGCACTGGCGATGCGCCCATGTTATTTTCTGGCCCCCTGTTTGTTAGGATTTGGCGGGTCGATGTGTTTGGCTGTGACTATCTGAGGCTAGTATGCTGCAAAGTATTCGAGATGGCTCCAGGAGCTGGGGTGCCAAAATTATTATCGGTGTTATGGTTGCGGCCATGGCATTTTTCGGGATTGAGTCACTGTTCGGGCTTTTTGGTAGCGATCCGAATGAAGTGGCGAGCGTCAATGGCCAGCCAATTATGCGTCAGCAGGTTGAGCTAGAGGTGCAGCGAGCGCTTCGTTCAGGGCAAGTGCCTCCAGAGCAAGAGCGCGCCTTGCGTAGCGACATGCTCGATCAGCTCATCACTCAGCAACTGCTGTCTCAATATGCTAAAGACGGTGGTTTTAGCGTTTCTGATCAGCAGTTAGATCAGATGATTGTTGGCCTGCCTGAGTTTCATGATCAGGATGGGCGTTTCTCCGCCGACGTATTTCGTAATCGCTTAGCGGGCGCCGGCTATACGCCGATGTCGTTCCGTCAAGAGCTACGCGTTGATATCCAGCGCCAGCATTTGCAGCAAGGCCTCGCCTTCAGCGACTTTAGCCTACCTAATGAGCAGAGCCGACTAGCGGAGCTACAGCGCCAGCAGCGTGATTTCCGCTATGTCGTATTGGATGGCTCGACTCTAGAGGCTGATACCGCCGTCGACGAAGAGGCAATGCAGGCTTATTACGATGCTAATCAGGCCCGCTTTGAACGTCCTGAACAAGTACGTCTTGAATACGTATTACTTGACCGTAGCGCAATGGCGCAAGATCGTGAGGTCGATGAAGACGCATTAATGGATGCATGGCGCGAGCAAAACCGCGCGGCGGATCGTCGCGTCTCTCACATCATGGTGACCTTCGGTGGTGAGCGCTCTCGTGATGAGGCTCAGGCCTTAGCAGAAACCGCTCGCGACGCATTGGATGACGGTGAATCTTTTGAGGACGCCGCGTTACGCTATTCTGATGATACTGCTAGCGCTGAAGAGGGCGGCGATCTTGGCGTTATTAGCCGCGGCTTCTTTGGCGATGCCTTTGATGAGGCCGCCTTTGGCCTTGAAGAAGGTGATATTTCTCAGCCGGTCGAGCTGGACGGTGCTTTCCATATTATCCAAGTAACGGATATACAAGGCCCTTCGTTTGAAGAGCAGCGTGATGAGCTAGCGCGTGAAGTAGCCCTGCGCGATGTTGATAGCGATTTTAATCAGCAGGCTCAGAAGCTAATCGATGAGAGCTTTGCCGCGGATGACTTGCAGGGTGTTGCCGACCAGATTGGCTTAACGCTCAATGAAAGCGATTGGCTTAGCCGCGATGACCAAGGCGAGGGCGTGCTGTCTGAGCCTGGCGTGATGTCGGCTGCCTTCAGTAGTGATGTGCTGGAGGAAGGCTATAACAGCGAAGTGATTGAACTCGATCCTGATCGCCGCATGGTACTGCGGATTGCCGAGCAGCGCGATGCTACGCTGCTATCGCTAGACGATGTTCGCGAAGAGGTTGAAATCTCTGTAGCAGCCGAGCAGCAGCAGCAGGCGCTGCGTGAAGAAGCGCAGGCGTTAATTACTCAGCTAAAAGACAGCGGCCAAGCCGATATTGACTGGTTAGACGCTGATAACGTTAGTCGTCAGGCCGATACAACGGTGCCTCAGGTTATTGTGCAAGAAGCTTTCCGCATGACGCACCCTGAAGAAGATCAAAGCGTCTATGCATCGGTTGAGCTGCCGCAAGGCGTTGCCATTGTGGCGCTCGATAGCGTTAGCGATGGGGACGTCGACGAGCAGATGGAGGCGTTTGTCACCCAAATGTCTGAGCAGCTACGCGCTCAATCGGTTCTACAAGGATTGATTGAGGATCTGTACAGCGATGCAGACATCAAGCGTTAACGGCGTATTGCCTGTTTGAAAAAAAGCCGATCTTTGTGATCGGCTTTTTTAGTAGGGCGGCTTAATAATCAGGCGCTGGGCGGTTGTGCTAACGTGAATTGACGTAGCTGTGGCGAAGCTACGTCCGCGGACTCAATGACAATATCCCAGCCGTGTTGTGCATCCCAGTCGCCAAGCACATAGCGCTTGGCGGGAACGCCTTCCACCGTCACATCATGTACCAACGGACGATGCGTGTGACCATGAATCATGGTGGCAACGCCGTAGCGCTCCATCAGCGAAGTGACCTCTTGCGGGGTTACATCCATGATTGCCTCGGCCTTCGTTGCATTGGCTTCGCCCGACTGCATACGCAGGCTTTTAGCCAGCTCCAGGCGCTGTTCTAAAGGTAGGGCAAGCATCTGTGCTTGCCACTCTGGATTACGCGACTGAGCACGAAAAGCCATATAGGCCTGATCCATGGTGCACAGGCTATCGCCGTGCAGCAGCACGACGGAGATACCCTGAATTTCTACTTCGTGAACATCGGGTAACAGCGTTGCCTGGCAGGCCGTTACGAAGCGCTCACCGAGCAGAAAATCGCGGTTACCGTGCATCAGGTAAATATGAGTGCCATCGTCGCTCAGCTTACGTAAGCGCTGAATGACCTCTTGTGCAACGCGGCTGAGCGGTTCAGCGTTAGCGTCAATAAGATCATCGCCAATCCAGGCATCAAACAGATCACCCAGGATATATAGGGCATCGGCGCCAGGGGCGGTGTGTTCCAGGTAGTCATAAAACCCCTGATTAAGCTCAGGGGTATCGCTACTTAGATGCAGGTCGGCAACAAGCAGTGTGCGCATAAAGCTCCCGGCATTCGTTATTCAGCGTCTTTGACGTAGGCGCGCTCAATAATGACATCTTCAGCAGGCACATCGGCGTGCATGCCGCGGCGCGTGGTGGCTACGTTTTTGATCTCGTTCACAACATCCATACCCTCAACGACTTCACCAAATACCGCATAGCCCCAGCCTTGCAGATTTTTGCCGCTATGATTCAGGAAGCTATTGTCGCCCACATTAATGAAAAACTGCGCCGTCGCAGAGTTTGGATCCTGGGTACGAGCCATGGCTAGCGTGCCAATCGTGTTTTTCAAGCCATTGTCGGCTTCATTGTCTATAGCGTCACGGGTAGGCTTTTGCTCAAAGTCTTTATCGAAACCGCCGCCTTGGACCATGAAGCCGTCGATTACCCGGTGAAACAACGTGCCGTCATAAAACCCGTCGCGGACGTACTGTTCAAAGTTCGCCGCGCTGATCGGCGCTTTTTCATAGTTAAGAGCGATGGTGATGTCACCGTGGTTCGTCTGTAATACGATCATTGGTAAATTCCTGTTCAATAAAGGCGTTCGCCTTGGCGCTGTGCATCGGCGTCACGTTATAATAGCTGTTTTGCCCTGCACCGCGAAGGCCCATAGGAGTATCCTATGTTTTTAAGGGATGTTTTTAAGGGATATTTTCACGGCATGCCTTCACTGCTTAGTACGCCATCCACCAGAGGTTATCAACACCACCATGACCAACGAGACCACCCCAGCGCCGAACTTCATTCGCAACCAAGTACGCGACGAAATCGAGGGCGGCCAGGTCACTAAAATCGTGACACGCTTTCCCCCGGAGCCGAACGGCTTTTTACATATCGGCCATGCGAAGTCGATCTGTCTAAACTTCGGGTTGGCGGAGCAGTTGGGTGGCGAGTGTCATCTACGTTTTGACGACACCAACCCGGCGAAAGAAGAGCAGGCTTACATCGATGCGATCAAAGAAGACGTTAGCTGGTTAGGCTTTGAGTGGTCAGGCCCCGTGCGTTTTGCGTCGGACTACTTCGATCAGCTTTACGCCTGGGCGCAGCACTTGATGCGTGAAGGCAAAGCCTATGTCGACGATCTTTCACCGGATGAAATTCGGGAGTATCGCGGCACGCTGACGTCGCCAGGCAAGCCCAGCCCTTATCGCGAGCGCAGCGCCGAAGAGAACCTGGATTTGCTAGCGCGCATGCGTGAAGGTGAATTTGGTGAAAGTGAAAAAGTCGTGCGTGCAAAAATTGATATGGCGTCTCCTAATATCAATCTGCGCGATCCCATCCTTTATCGTATTCGTCACGCCAGCCATCACCAAACGGGCGATAAATGGAAAATTTATCCTTCTTATGATTTCAC
This sequence comes from Vreelandella profundi, assembly GCF_019722725.1. Classification (NCBI taxonomy): domain Bacteria; kingdom Pseudomonadati; phylum Pseudomonadota; class Gammaproteobacteria; order Oceanospirillales; family Halomonadaceae; genus Vreelandella; species Vreelandella profundi. The sequence continues at coordinate 1,794,042 of NZ_CP077941.1, read as the reverse complement.
CCACGGTCAGTCGGATGCCATTGAAGGCATTACCCACTCAATCTGCACCTTGGAATTTGAAGATCACCGGCCCCTTTATGAGTGGTTTTTGAACAACCTGCCGGTGCCTGCAAAACCCCGCCAAATCGAGTTTGCCCGGCTCAATCTGGATTACACGCTGACCTCCAAGCGCAAGCTGAAGCTGCTGGTTGACGAAAACATTGTCAATGGCTGGGACGACCCTCGCATGCCGACTATTTCTGGTATGCGTCGTCGTGGCTATACGGCGGCGTCTATTCGTAAGTTCTGCGAGATGATTGGCGTTACCCGTGCTGATGGTGGCTTGGTCGATATCGCAATGCTGACCCATGCGATTCGCTCGGATCTCGAAGACAATGCGCCGCGCGCCATGTGTGTATTGAAGCCGCTGAAAGTCGTGCTGACCAACGTTCCGGTAGACCACGAAGAAATGTACGAAGTGCCTGGGCACCCCGCGCGGGATGATATGCCGATGCGCAAGGTGCCGTTCACTAGGGAGCTCTACATCGACCAAGAAGACTTTATGGAAGATGCGCCCAAAAAGTTCTTCCGCCTGGCGCCAGGTAAAGAAGTCCGTTTACGCAATAGCTACGTGATTCGCTGCGATGAAGTAATTAAAGATGCCGCCGGCGAAATTAGCGAGCTGCACTGTTCGGTTGATTTTGACACCCTGGGCAAAAACCCTGAAGGGCGTAAGGTTAAAGGTGTGATTCATTGGGTTAGCGCACCTCACGGCGTGCCGGTAGAAGTGCGTCTGTATGACAACCTGTTCACCATTGAGCAACCTGATCGTGATAAAGATGGCGATTTTCTTGATCACCTCAATCCTGAGTCGCTCACTGTATGCCAAGCCATCGGCGAGCCTAGCCTTGCGCAAGCAGCTCCTGAGTCACGCTTTCAATTTGAACGTGTCGGCTACTTCTGCGCTGATCGCCACGACACCACGCCCGAAAAGCTCGTGTTTAACCGTACCGTAGGTCTGAAAGATAGCTGGGCTAAAATCAAGCAGAAGGGTTAAGGGCTGAGAAACATGGATAGGCATATGCATATTTACAATACGCTGACGCGACGCAAAGAACCTTTCACCCCGCTGGTCGCGGGAAAAGTGAGCATGTATGTTTGCGGTATGACCGTGTATGACTATTGCCACCTTGGGCATGCCCGCGTAATGGTCGCCTTTGATGTCATCACGCGCTATTTGCGCGAGCGTGGTTATGAGGTTAACTACGTACGCAACATTACAGATATCGACGACAAAATCCTCAAACGCGCTGATGAAAATGGTGAAAGCATCGCGGCGCTGACTGAGCGTATGATCGCAGCCATGCACGAAGATGAGGCGCGTTTATTTGTCTTGCCGCCCAGCCACGAGCCTCGCGCCACCGGGCATATCGGCGATATCGTGGCAATGATTGAAACGCTGATTGAAAAAGGCTTTGCCTACGCGGCTGATAATGGTGATGTCTATTATCGGGTACGTAAATTTGCGAATTACGGCAAGCTTAACAACCGCCAGCTTGACGATATGCGCTCAGGTTCGCGGGTTGATATTGATGTCAGTAAAGAGGATCCGCTAGATTTCGTGCTCTGGAAAGCGGCTAAGCCGGGCGAGGCTCACTGGGCATCGCCCTGGGGCGACGGTCGCCCCGGCTGGCATATTGAATGCTCTGCGATGTCGACCTGCTGTTTGGGCGATACGTTCGATATTCATGGCGGCGGGCCGGATTTAACCTTTCCGCATCATGAAAATGAAATTGCCCAAAGCGAAGCGGCCACTGGCAAAACCTACGTTAATACCTGGATGCACGCTGGGGCCGTGCGCGTGAATCAAGAGAAGATGTCCAAATCGCTGGGTAACTTCTTTACCATTCGTGACGTGTTGGCTGAACACGACCCCGAAGTCGTGCGTTTTCTGCTGGTGGCGAGTCATTACCGTAGTCCTATTAACTATTCGGTAGATTCACTGACGGATGCAAGAAAATCGCTGACGCGCTTATACACGGCGCTGCAGGATGTGGAAAGCAGCGCCGCCAGTAGCGCAGCGTCGGCTTATCGTGAGCGTTTTACTCACGTCATGGACGATGATTTCAACACTCCAGAAGCGCTGGCCGTGTTGTTTGAATTAGCGCGAGAACTCAATCGCGCCAAGCAGGAAAAGCCTGCAGAAGCGCCTCGCCTTGCCGCTGAGTTAAAGCAGCTTGGGGCTATTTTGGGACTGCTTCAGCAAGTGCCGCAAACCTTTTTGCAAGGTACGCAACAGGCGATGCCACTTAGCGAAAGCGAGATTGACGCTAAAATAGCGCAGCGCATAGCGGCCAAAGCGAATAAAGATTTCGCCCAGGCCGATGCGATCCGCGATGAGCTTGCAGCGCTAGGGATTATTCTTAAAGATGCCCGAGAAGGCACGTCTTGGATATTTGAGGCGCCTTAGCGCATCACCATTAAAATGATTTGGCTGAGATAGGCTCTGACTTAAACGCTAATGGTCTTTTTATACTCAAGACGCTGAAGGCTTTTATACTCAAAGTGCTGAAGGCTCTTATACTGGATAAGAGCCTAAGTCGACAAAAAGCCCACTGCAAAAGGAATTCCAAGATGCGCTTTTCAGCTAATTCTTTCATGGCTAATTCATTTATTGTTAAGCCCTTAATCGCTGCCTGTGCTGTGTCCCTAGCTGCATTCTCTCACGCCCGCGCCAATGAGCCGGTGGTCGTCTCATCCAAAATTGACACGGAAGGTTCGGTGCTGGGTGAGCTGATTATTCAGACCCTGGAGCGCAATGACATTGCTACCGAAAATCGGTTGCAGCTAGGCGCGACCAGCGTGGTTCGTACAGCCTTAGAAGCTGGCGAAATTGATGTGTATCCAGAATACACGGGCAACGGCGCGTTCTTCTTTGATATGACCGACAGCGGCGTGTGGAATGACTCTGATCAGGCGTATGAAACCGTTCGAGAGCGCGATGCCGAGCAAGGCTTAGTGTGGTTGCAGCCTGCTAGCGCTAACAACACCTGGGCAATGAGTATCCGTGAAGACGTCGCCACCGAGAATGATCTAGTCAGCCTCGACGATCTTGCCGCCTACTTAGCTGACGGCGGTGCGTTCAAATTTGCGGCAAGCGCTGAGTTTGTAGAATCGGCGTTGGCGCTTCCGGCGTTCCAGGAAGCCTATGGCTTTACATTGGACGATAATCAGTTATTGGTGCTTTCTGGAGGAAATACCGCCGCCACCATGCGGGCCGCCGCGCAGCAGACCAGCGGTGTTAACGGCGCTATGACATATGGCACGGACGGCGGATTAAAAGCCCTAGGTCTAGTGGTGCTTGAAGATACCAAGGGTGTACAGCCCGTTTATCAGCCTGCCCCCGTTGTGCGTGAAAGTGTCCTGGCCGAGCATCCGGAAATGGAGACATTACTTAACGAAGTGTTTGTCACTCTCGACTTAGAGACGCTGCAAACGCTGAATGCCGATGTGGCTGTTAATGGCTTGTCGCCGACCCAGGTGGCCAGCGACTATCTTGACACGCTGGATCAGTAGCGCCTGATCTTGTTAATCACTAGTGTTTGATGCTTAGGATGATCCATTAATGTCGCTACGGGATGCACTGCCCACACTGCGCATCCACCGAGATGGGCTGCACCCTAATGTCGTGCTGGTTAGCCTGAGCGTTGTGATGCTGGCGGCATTCTGGACATTAGACATGGTGAGCATGGCCCCCAATAGAATTGTATTAGGGACAGGCTATAGCGCACCGGCAGCGTTTGGCTGGCCCGGTGCGCTGTTAGCCACGCTACTTTTCAGCGCCATGTTTTTTTTAGCGTGGCAGCCAAGCCAGCGCCACTACCAGGCGCTGCTAGCGGTGGTGGTCATGCTAATGGCCTTAATGCCATTCGGCTTAATAGCCAGCAGTTTTTTATTGATTGAACCTGAGCTGCCCCAGGCGCGTTTAGGCCTGGGAGCCGGGTACTGGGTGACGCTGTTTATACTACTGCTTAGCCTAGTGGAGCTGCGCTTACGTCTAAACCTTACGCGGCTATGGCCCACGCTGCTGCTCAGCGGCATTGCCTTAGTGTGGTGGCTGTGCGCCACGCTATGGTTAGATAGCCTTGCGTTGGTGCAAGAGTTTAAAGCGCGTGATCAGCTGTTTATCCGCGCTGTTGGCCAGCATATGACGCTGGTGGGTATTGCCGTTAGCGTGAGCATTGTATTGGGGCTTGCGCTAGCGCTATTAATGCGCCGCTACGCGCGGCTGCAGAAGGTCGCCTTCACGTTACTCAATTTCCTTCAAACGATTCCGAGCATTGCACTATTTGGCTTACTGCTGGCGCCGCTTGCCTGGCTTGCCGCGAACGTGCCTTTTTTAGCCAGTCTTGGCGTTAGTGGTATTGGCACGACGCCCGCCTTAATCGCGCTGATAGCCTATAGCCTGCTTCCTATGGTGCGTAACACCTATATCGCGCTCGAAGAAGTTAGCCCCGTGACATTAGAAGCGGCCAAAGGAATGGGCATGCGTGCTAGTCAGCGATTTTGGCAGGTGCGGCTACCGCTGGCGCTACCGGTGCTGTTAGAGGGCGTTCGTATTACCACTGTTCAGGCGATTGGACTGACCGCCGTGGCTGCGCTGATTGGGGCAGGAGGCCTTGGTACCTTCATTTTTCAAGGCTTAGGCCAGGCGGCCATGGATATGGTCTTACTTGGCGCATTGCCCATTTTAATGCTGGCTCTCATAGTGGATGCAGGGTTGGGGGCGCTTGCCGAAGCGCTACGCCCCGGGGGAACAAGATGATTGAGCTTGCGAATGTCTCTAAACGATTTGGTAATGAAATCGCGGTAAACGACATATCGCTGCGGATACCCAAAGGTAAGTTCTGCGCCTTAGTCGGCACCTCCGGCTGCGGTAAGTCGACGACGCTGCGTATGATCAATCGCTTAATCGCACATAGCGAGGGCGAAATAACGCTTGATGGAGCGTCGATCGAAACCTACGACCCGGTGAAATTACGTCGTCGGATTGGCTATGTTATTCAGCATACCGGGCTATTCCCTCACTGGAACGTTGCGCGCAACATCGGGCTGGTTCCGCGCTTGTTAAAGTGGTCATCAGCAGACGTTCAGGCGCGAGTAGAGGAGTTAATGCAGCTGCTGGGGTTGCCGGTGGACGAGTTCGGGCACAAATATCCACATCAGCTTTCGGGTGGCCAAGCGCAGCGGGTAGGCGTTGCGCGCGCACTCGCTGCTAATCCCGATATTATGCTGATGGATGAGCCCTTTGGCGCGCTTGACCCCATCACCCGTGAAAAGCTCCAGGATGAGCTAGCGAAACTACAGGCGCGCATGCACAAAACCATCGTGTTTGTGACTCACGATATGGACGAAGCGCTAAAGCTAGCCGATCACTTGGTTGTCATGCGAGAGGGGCGGATCGTTCAGCAGGGCTCACCCCTGGCACTGTTAAAACATCCCGCAGATCCTTTTGTTGAATCGCTGCTCGGCGGCCTTGAGCGAGGCCTGAAACAAGCGGCACTGGCGCGGGTTAAAGACCATATGACCTCGATGGGATCGGCGCTGCCAGCCCAGTCACGTATTCCTGCCGACTTTTCGCTGCGCCAGGCGCTATCTATGATGTTACGCGACCATAGCGACCGGCTAACCGTTGTCGATCAGCACGACGTTCCCGTCGGCGAGCTGTCGTTGCGTAAAATTGTCAAAGAAGCCCAGCTGGACAAGGGCAGTGCGCGTGAGTAATCCGCTATGGCGATGGCCGCTGCTATGGATCGTGCTGCTGTTCATCAGCGTTGTGGGGATGTCTGCTGCTGAGCCTGTTTTTCACTGGATAGAACCCGATGCTCGGCAGGTGATTTACAGTCGCGCCGAGTTTTATGTGCTGCTTGGGCGTCATCTTTTTGTTGTCGGCATTGCGGCGCTGGTGACGATTAGCGTTGGCGTATCAGCGGGGATTGCCGTCACTCGTAAGCGGGGCAGCGATTTTCTCCCCTTGGTAGGTCAGGTAGCCTCATTGGGCCAAACCTTTCCGCCGGTGGCCGTTTTAGCGCTGGCGGTGCCGGTACTAGGCTTTGGCACGCTGCCGATCATTGTCGCCTTAATGCTTTACGGGCTGCTGCCCATCGTGCGTAACACTCTTACCGGGCTCCAAGAAGTCGATGCCGAGCTTATAACTGCGGCTCATGCAATGGGCATGACACCGTTACAAATATTACGCCACGTAGAGCTGCCCTTAGCGGCCCCGGTTATATTGGCAGGCATCCGCACGTCGGTGACGATTAACATCGCCACCGCCGCTCTAGGCGCGACCGTCGGGGCCAGCAACCTGGGCGACCCGATTATTTCCGGCATTGTTAATGGCAATATGGCCTATATCGTTCAGGGTGCACTGACGATTGCGTTACTGGCGTTGTCGGTCGATAGCCTGTTTGAAGTACTGCAACGCCAGCTGCGTTCGCGTCTCTCTGCGTCTTAAGTAGCATCCCTAAAATCCTTGCGCTGCGTTACTGTCGCAGTAGTTGTGTTGGCCAATGGCAGATAAATCCACTGGCATGAATGGTCTTAACCAGCAACACTGCCCTCATAAGGGGTAAAACAAGGATAATATTCATGACGAAGTACGTACACCAGCCGGATTTTATGACCGGTGATGAGCTTTCGATACCCACGTTTAGTCTGCTTGATCCTGAAGGTGATCTATACCCAGGCGCCGTAGAACCCGAGCTTGAGCGTGACCACGCTCGGCGTATTTATCAGGCGATGCTTGCCACGCGTATTTTAGACGAGCGGATGCTGGCAGCTCAGCGCCAAGGGCGTCTCAGCTTCTATATGCAGTGCACCGGGGAGGAAGCGGCCGTTGTGGGCGCCGCTGCGGCGCTTAATGACGCCGATATGATCATGGCGCAATACCGTGAGCAGGGCGCCTTGATGTATCGCGGCTTCTCTATTGACGAATTTATGAATCAGCTTTTCGGCAATGATCTAGATTACGGCAAGGGTCGGCAAATGCCGATTCACTATGGGTCGCGTAAGCTTCACTATATGACGATCTCGTCGCCTCTAGCGACGCAAATTCCTCAGGCAACGGGCTATGCCTATGGGCAGAAGCTCGCGGGTAACGGTCACTGCACGCTCACCTTTTTTGGTGAAGGCGCTGCATCAGAAGGTGATTTCCACGCTGCGTTAAATATGGCGTCGGTGCATCAGGTCCCGGTCATTTTCTTCTGCCGCAACAACGGCTATGCCATTTCAACGCCTGCCGTTGAGCAGTTTGCGGCTGACGGCATTGCGCCGCGTGCCTTTGGCTATCATATGCACGTTATTCGCGTTGACGGTAACGATGTGCTGGCCGTCTATGAAGCGACCCGTCAGGCACGCAAAATCGCCGTGGAGCGCAACCAGCCGGTACTGATTGAAGCGATGAGCTATCGCCTTGCGGCACATTCCTCCTCTGACGACCCTTCAGGCTATCGCTCAAAAGACGAAGAAGAAGTCTGGCGCGCCAAAGACCCGGTGCTACGGCTACAAAAATGGCTTTTGAAAAAGCAGTGGTGGAGCGAAGAAGAAGAGACCACTCAGCAAGAGACACTGCGCCGTGAAGTCCTTGAGACCATGAAGCGCGCCGAGAAACGCTCATCACCGCCCCTTGAGAGTTTGATCAGTGATGTCTATGCCGACATTACCCCCGCGCTACAGCGACAATTTGATCAGCTTAAGCGGCATATTCGTCGTTATCCGGAAGCCTACCCTCGCGGCGCCGCGTCGCTAGATTTAGACGTCGGTACAGGCACTGATTCTCAGGGAGAGGCATAACATGGCCACAATGAATATGCTCCAGGCAATCAATAACGCGCTGGATATTGCCATGGCCGAAGACGAAAAAGTCATCTGCTTTGGCGAAGATGTGGGTATTTTTGGCGGCGTGTTTCGTGCCACTAGCCATCTGCAGGAGAAGTTTGGCAAATCGCGCTGCTTCAATACGCCGCTGGTTGAGCAGGGCATTATCGGTTTTGCCAATGGCTTGGCAGCCCAAGGCTCGGTGCCCGTAGCGGAAATTCAGTTTGCCGACTACATCTTTCCGGCATTCGATCAAATCGTTAATGAAACCGCTAAGTTTCGCTACCGGTCAGGTGACTTGTTCAACGTCGGTGGGCTGACTATTCGCACGCCTTATGGTGGCGGTATCGCGGGCGGTCTCTATCACTCCCAATCGCCAGAAGCCTATTTTACCCATACGCCAGGCTTAAAAGTGGTGGTGCCGCGTAACCCTTATCAGGCCAAAGGGCTGCTGCTTGCCGCTATTCGCGACCCGGACCCCGTGCTTTTTCTAGAACCTAAACGCCTTTATCGCGCCGCGGTCGGCGACGTGCCTGAAGAAGATTATCAGCTGCCGATTGGTGAAGCTGAAGTCATCAAAGAGGGCACGGATATCACCGTGGTCGGCTGGGGTGCGCAGATGGAAGTGATTGGTAAAGCGGTTGAGTTGGCTGAAGAGCAGGGCATCGCCTGTGACGTCATTGACCTGCGCACGCTGCTGCCCTGGGATGCCGATACGGTCGTGGAGTCGGTACTTAAAACAGGTCGCCTAGTTGTGAGCCACGAGGCGCCGTTAACCGGCGGCTTCGCTGGCGAAATCGCGGCCACCATTCAGGAGCGTTGTTTTCTCTACCTTGAATCGCCCATTGCCCGGGTGACAGGGCTTGATACGCCTTTTCCGCTGGTATTGGAAAAAGAGTACATGCCTGATCATCTGAAAATCTTTGAAGCGATTCGCGAAAGCGTCAACTTTTAGCGGCTGAAAGCGCCTAAGAACGCATGGGGAGAATAACAATGAGTGATTTCTTACTACCGGATATTGGCGAAGGCATTGTCGAGTGTGAAGTCGTCGAGTGGCACGTTGCTGAAGGTGACGTCATCGCTGAAGATCAGCCGATCGTTGAAGTAATGACTGATAAGGCACTGGTTGAAATTACCGCGCCTGAAGCGGGTGTCGTTACCAAGCTTTACGTGCCGCAGGGCCAAATTGCTAAAGTGCACGCGCCGCTTTATGCCTACCAAACTGACGCTGAGCATGCGCCAGGCGATGCCGAAGCCTCATCCGTAGCCGATCAGTCCGGTGCTGATGAAATGCCGGTAGAGCTGCCTGAATATGGTTCAGGCTCATCGACGGGCGCGACGACTCAGGTGTCCGCCAGCGAGTCGGGCGGCCAGCATAAAGTCCCTGCCAGCCCCGCCGTTAGGCGCTTAGTCCGAGAGCACTCTCTGCAGCTTACGGACATTGCTAGCAGCGGCAAAGATGGCCGAGTGCTAAAAGAGGATGTGCTGGCGCATCTAGATCAAGCTTCGCAAACCAAGGCCTCAGCTAACGTGACACCGGGCAAAGCGGCGCTAGAAGTGTCCGCCAAAGGCATCGAACCTAGAGTTGAGCCTTTGCGCGGCGTGCGGGCCGTCATGGCGAAACGTATGGTGGAGGCGGCCAGTACGATTCCGCATTTTCACTATGGCGAAGAGATTGATGTCACCGGGCTGCTGTCCTTAAGGGAGCGCTTAAAACCGCTGGCAGAAGCACAGGGCGAGCGGCTAACGCTAATGCCGTTTTTTATGAAAGCGATGGCGCTGGCGGTTGCCGAAACGCCTATTCTCAATGCGCAGTTAAATGCGGCGGGCAATGAGCTGCATTACTACCCGCAGTGCAATATTGGTATGGCGGTGGATAGCAAAGCGGGCTTGATGGTGCCCAACGTGAAAGGCGTTGAGCGGCTAACCCTGCTGGAAATCGCTCGTGAAGTAGGCCGGCTAACGACGTCAGCCCGCGAGGGGCGAGTTGATCAAGCTGATCTTAAAGGCGGCACTATTAGCATATCGAACATTGGCGCTTTAGGCGGTACCTACGCCTCACCGATTATCAACGCGCCGGAGGCTGCCATTGTTGCCATTGGTAAAACCCAGTGGCTGCCGCGTTTTGATGAAAGCGGCGCGGTGGTGCGTCGTGCCATTATGACCATTACCTGGGCAGGCGATCATCGCTTTATCGATGGCGGTACTATCGCGCGCTTCTGCAATACCTGGAAGGGCTTTCTGGAAACGCCGGACGCCATGCTGCTCCACTTGGCGTAACGTGATGTCTCAGGCACCGCTTCAGCAGTTTTATATACCCGAAGAGCAGTCGGTATATCTGCTGAGTCATCACGATGCCCGTAAGTTGAAAGACTGGGTGGCGCTGTGCCAAGCACAGCTTACCCAGTTAGGCTATCAGGGCATTGAGTTAATCGGTAAAGGGGCTTACGGCTTCGTTTTTGGCGGTAGTGCCACGCACCAGGGCGCTACCGCCCATTACGTATTTAAGTTTTCACGCATTACCTTGCCAACCCATCTGCAAGAGCGCCTTGAGGAAGAGGCGTTTATGCTTGATCAAGTCTCGCACCCGCGAATCCCCGGCTTGATCGCCTATCAGCGCTCACGAGGCCAGTCTATTCTAGTGATGGAGCGTGCACCCGGCTGGAATTTAGAGCAGATATCGCTTAAGCACGGGCGCCTCTCTGCGCGCTTGATCGTGCGCATTGCCGCTCAGTTGGCAGATATTATTATGGCCCTACGGCGAGAGTCTGGGCCTAAGTTTCGAGCGGTCGTTCACGGTGATATCAAACCATCCAATTTGGTGTACGACCCTGAGCATGAGTCTATTGCGCTTATTGACTGGGGCTCATCGGTGTTTGCTCAGCTAGACGCCGAGCTGCAGTTTGTAGGCACCAACGTGATGGAGCTGATGTCGGACAACCTGCAGCAGACGAATGCCCGCCTGGGAGATGTCTACTTTATTGGTGAAGAGCAGCTGAACGGTGCGCTGTCATCGCCGCGATTTGATGAGCAGGGCGCCGCGGGGGCGCTTTACGCGCTGGCCTCAGCGCAGTCGTGTCGCTTTGGCCATCGCGCTATTCCCGCCAGTTCACTGGGCTTGCCTATAGAGTTTGCCCGCACGTTGGATGGCATGCTGGACCCCGACCCTCACGTGCGTCGCAAAGCCGGCGACTATTTTGTGCGCAATATGCCGCGCATGGCCAAAGCGGTAATGATCGATCTGCCTGAAACGGTTAATGTGCCGCTGGTGCCTGTTTGGGGGCGCCCGGCTCAGCAAGAAATCGATACGGTGGTTTATAGCTCGCGCAAAGCCTTTTTACGCGAAGCCTTTTCACATGAGGCCAATGCGCAAGAAACGCTGAATGACGTCAATGATGTCCAGCTAGACCGCTACTACAAGCAGTTTATGCAAGGAATGGGAGAAACTGAAAAAGCGTTTTTAGCGTCAGTGAGCCGGCTGGGTAAATATCCTGTGGTGGGTGGGCTGGCGGTGCGTTGGGAGCGTGAAGGCGTCTATATTGACTCATCGCTAAACTTGCACGACCCGGCGCTGAAGCCTGCCTTTATTGAAGCGGTAAATAATATGGTTCACTTGGCGCGGGCTATTCATCGCCAGGGGGTATTTAAAAGCTGCTTGTTTAATGCCCGCCAGACCCTGCACTTAGAGCGTGCTTCAGCAGATGACGTCTTTGTCCGTGAATCAACGATGGCCATCAGCTACGAGCTAAGCGCGATGCCAGAGCTTGAAGACCGAACGCGACAGCACAGCTATTTTGAAGACGGCCCGGATCCTGAAGAGCTGCTGGTGCTGCCTGCCTCAATAATGCGAGTGCTGCAGCAGCTTAACGATATTCACCACACCGGTATGATTATTTTTGAAGCGCTGCCTCAGCACCTCAAAATCCACAGTTATTACCGGTTACTCGACCCCAGTAAAGAGCATGAATTTGGCAAGCTACTGGACAAAATTCTGGCATCGGTTAGCGAAATTGAAGGCCTGGGAGTGTCCGGGTTTATGAAAATGCCTTATAAAGACACCCGCTATTTTACCCACCTTGAAAAGCAGCCTGAGCGCTTTTATCCCCGCGACCCGCGGGAATATGTGAAAAAGCGGGCAACCTAGTGCCTGTCCGCGTTGGCAATCACGTCTGACTGCTGTGCCAACCACGCTGCTAACTGCTCTGTTAGCTCATCACTAGCAAGCCCAAAGGCATCAACGACGTCGCTAATATCGACGCTGGTAGCTTGCGCGCTGGCGCTGAAGTCCATGGCAGCAAGGGGGGGGCGGTTCTGAGTGCCCAGCAGCTGTACGTCGAGCTGTACCTTAACCGTCGGTGGCTGGGTAACATAGTCGCTCTGGAAGTGGCGAAGCTCGCTGACTAGCAGCAAGTCATGAGGTAGCCGATCACTGCCTACGCCAGCAAACAGCTGGCTCTGCTGTAGCCCATCTATTAAACGCATCTGCAGCAATTCAGGCGTATCTTCGTGCCAGCGGGCATCTTCATAGACATTGACAATAGCGTGCTCGGGGTAGACCACAATCCGGTTGCTGCTCAATAAATAACCCGCTTCCGGTGCCGCAATACCCAGACGCTGGGTAGCCAGCGGCGCATGGGAAGCGGTGGCCGCTATAGTCGCGGCGGGCAAGCGATAAAGCGTTGCAGGCTCGCTTTCGGGCAGTATTGAACAGCCGCTGGTGAATAGCAGCGCAGTGCCAGCTAAAACGAAAGCCGTATGCCGATAGCTCATGGGCGGAACTCCTTTATCTGATCTCGGCCCAGAAGGAAGTCCGTCGGGCTGTCTTCTAACTCACGTGTGATGCGGTCCAGCGTATTCAGCGTAGAGCGCAGCGACGAGAGTGCCGGCGCAATATCTTGTGCGCCCTGCAGGCTGCCCTCAATGGCGCCAGCATTGGTTTCCACTAACTGTTCAATGCGCTGTGCAGCGCTAGCCACGTCGCGGCTGGCGTCGGCGGCACTTTGCATCACTAATCGGCCATCTTCGCGCAGTAGCTGCGTGGCTTCTTGGCTAAGTTCATCGATGCTTGCAAGCGTCGTGGTCGCTTGCCGAGACGCATCGCTGAACAGCGCCATGTTTTCGTCCAAAGCACTCTGCTGGCTCGCGACCATTTCGGTGATTCGGGCGATGTTGTTGAGAATCGTACCTGCCTGTTCACGGTTGTTATCATCAAACAGATCGTTAACGCTTTTTAGAATGGAGTTAATGTTTTCGATCATATCCTCACCTTCATCGAACAGTGTTGCGATGGGGGAAGGGTCTGACTGAATGAAGGGAGCATCACTGTCGGTTTGATCAATCAGGCGTTGGCTTTCTGGCGTGCCGCCGTAAAGCTGTACCGACATGCTGCCGGTGATGCTCGCAAACGCAAGCTTCGCTCGCGTGTCGGCTTTTATCGGCGTGTCTTCGTATACCCGAATATTAGCAACCACCTTACGCGGATCATTAGAGTCAAGCGTAAGCTCGGTGACATCGCCTACTTCGATGCCGTTATACTGTACCGTGCTGCCAATCGATAAACCGCTGACGCTGCGTTCAAATAAAATGCGATAGGGCTGGTAGTCACGCTTTCCAGATGCGTAGCTCATCCAGAGTGCAAAGAGTAGCGCTGCGGCAACGGTTGCCAGCGTGAAAAAACCGATTAATACGTGGTGCGCGCGCGTTTCCATGTGCTGTCACTCCGGGCTGTCTGTAGTAGGCGAAGAGGCGGTATGAGCACGCTGTGCGGCTCGACCACGTGGCCCGTGAAAGTAGTCTTGAATCCACTCATCGTCTGTTTGCGCTACTTTGTCGATGGTATCTACCACCAGCACACGCTTTTGCGACAGCACGGCTACTCGATCACAGGCGGCGTACAGCGTATCCAAGTCATGGGTAACCAAAAAAACGCTGAAACCTAGCGCATTGCGAAGTGTTACCAGCAGTTCATCGAGTGAGGCTGCGCCGATGGGATCAAGCCCGGCCGTTGGTTCATCGAGAAATAAAATGTCGGGATCAAGCGCTAATGCTCTTGCTAGGGCGGCACGTTTTATCATCCCGCCTGACAGTGACTCGGGAAATTGCAGCGCTGCCTCAGGCGGCAAACCGACTAGCGAGAGTTTCACTCTGGCGATATGCTCTGCGTCTTCGCGGGGTAGCTTGGCGTGTTCAATCAACGCCAACGCAATATTCTCTTGCAAGTTTAGCGAGCTAAAAAGCGCTCCCTGCTGAAACAGTACGCCAAAACGTCGCTCTATTTGGCTGCGTTCTGTTTCGCTAAGTTCGTTAAGCGCCGTACCCAGCACTTCTATCGTGCCCTCATTGGGCCGTCTCAGTCCGATAATGCTGCGCAAAAGCACTGATTTACCGGTACCAGAACCGCCTACGATGCCGAGAATTTCTCCACGTTCTAGGGTTAAATCCAAATGATCGTGAACAACGTGAGAGCCAAAGCGGTTGACTAGCCCGGTTACCTTAATCACCGGCTGCTCTTTTTCCTGTTTCGGTGCGTCCGAGTGCATCACCAGCCCATCTCCATAAAGAATAGCGCAGCCAGAGCATCGATCAGAATGACCATGAAAATTGACTGCACTACGCTAGACGTCGTATGAGCACCCACCGACTGGGCGCTGCCACTGACCTTAAAACCCTCTAGACAGCCGATAACAGCAATCACAAAGGCAAATACCGGTGCCTTGCTAAGACCAACTAAAAAGTGCACTACGGGCACATCTTTTTGCAGCATGCTCATAAATTGCGTCAGCGAAATATCCAGCGACAGTGTCGCTACCATGGCACCACCGGCTAAGCCACTGAGCATACCCACGAATGCCAGCATTGGTAGGCTGATTAACATGGCCATCACTCGGGGAAGCACTAAAAGCTCAATAGGGTCTAGCCCCTGTGCCTGAAGAGCATCAATCTCCTCGTTGGATTTCATGGCGCCAATTTGGGCGGTGAAAGCGCTGGCGGTTCGCCCAGCTAAGAGTATTGCGGCAAGCAACACGCCGAACTCACGTAAGAATGAGAACGCTACAAGATCGATGGTATAAACCGTGGCACCAAAATCTTCCAATACGGTCGCGCCAAGAAACGCCACCACTGCGCCTACCATGAAGGTTAGTAACGCAACGATAGGCACGGCGTTAAGGCCGCTCTGTTGGATATGGGCAACCGTAGCCGTTAATCGCCAGCGACGCGGCTGAAATAGTAGATGAAATAGCGTGGCAACCACTAGGCCAATAAACGCCAGTAGCTGGCGCTGCTGCGACCACAGCGCCACCATGTGCTGGCCAACGTTTGCAAGCGCCTGACTGGTGCGTGAGAAAGTGGGGGGGGCAACGTCAAGCGGTGCGTCCATTGCTTCAGCAATACGGATGAGCAGCGCCTGCTGCTCTTTTGGCAAATCACCGGCCCATTGCGCGACCGTTAGCGCTTTATCAATGCCAATAAGCTCAATAACCAGGATCGCGCCCGCCGTATCTAGCCGAGTAATAGCATTTAATGAGATACGTTCCTCTGGGCTTTTACCAATCTCACTTCGCGCAATCGCTGATTTGATAGGGCGATAATTGGCAAGCGTCCATTCGCCCTGCAGTGCCCGTGCTTGGTCATCATCTGCTATCCACTCGCTTGGCATCCCCACTCCTTTGCGCTCATTATGTTAATGCGCTTGTTTATAAGGCTATGATGCATTCAAACGAGCGTTAGTTAAAGTCTCTTAGCTTGACTCTCATCGTGTCGAGCGGGATGTGGGCGCTAGCTCTTGCTTAATGTAGGCGGCCACTTCTTTTAAGCGCGGGCCTAAATTATTAACCAGCCGGTCATGATCAAGGCGCAGGCTCGAGCCGCCGCAGTTAATGGCCATTACCTCAGCGCCATCTTCTAATATTAGCGGCATGGCGACGGCGCTAATATCGCGCTGCCAATCCTGTTCGGAAAGACAAAAGCCGTATTGCGCATAGTCCTGCATGCTCTGCTGAATACCCGCGTGATAGCGTGGCCATTCGCTGCCATACGTCTTTGCCAGCTCCTGGAGAACCTGCTGGCGCCGCTCATCTGATAAGCCACACAGCCAAGCGCGACCAATGGCAGAGGTGGCGATGGGCAGTCGCGAGCCGGCGTCTAAACGAATGATAAGCGGGCCGTGACCGTGGCAGGCTTCCAAATACACCATATCACTTCGGTCCGCACCGCCCAGGCTAACGTTGCAGTCGGTAGCATCAGCAAATTTTTGCAGATGTGGGCGGGCAATCTCGCGAATGCCCATATTAGCGAGAAAACGGTAGCCCAGCGCCAATACGCCGGGGCCGAGGCGATATTTCTCTAAATGGGTGTTGTGCTGAAGATAGCCCAGCTGAGTCAGCGTATAGGTTAAGCGTGAAACGGTAGGGCGCGGGATATTGGTACGGTTTGAGAGCTCGGCATTGCCTAAATACTCTTCTCCAGCGCCAAAGGCGCGCAGCAGCTCTAAGCCGCGCGCAAGCGCGGTGACAAAGTTACGATCTTTTCCGGACAGTTGCAGGTCGTCGGCATCAGTGTCGGTAGGTTGCATGCAGTGTCCCAACAATAGGTGGCTTATGGCGCCCAGTATCGCATATCTACTTAGGCCCAGCTTTGCGGCTAATCAATGAAAAGCGGCCGTTATAAAATTATCTCAGCCATCAAGGCGTTCAATGATCGTCGCGATACCCTGGCCAACGCCAATGCACATTGTCACCAGTGCGTAGCGTCCGCCGGTGGCTTCTAGCTGACGCAGGGCAGTGAGCGCCAATCGTGCGCCTGAGGCGCCTAGCGGATGGCCAATAGCAATCGCGCCGCCGTTAGCATTTAAGCGCGGGTCATCGACGCTAAGCCCTAGCTGTTTAACGCAGCCAAGCACCTGAACGGCAAACGCTTCGTTAATTTCAATAACATCCATTTGCCCTAGGGTAAGGCCTGCGCGAGCCAGGGCTTTTTGAGAGGCGGGTACCGGCCCTAGCCCCATTACGCGAGGCGCAACGCCAGCCACGGCGCTTGCTACAATTCGCGCGCGTGGGCGCATGCCTACGTTTTGACCGGCGGTCTTGGTACCTACAATCATTGCCGCGGCGCCATCGTTCAACCCCGAGGCATTGCCAGCCGTCACGACACCGCCTTCAAATAGAGCGCCTAGATTGCCCAGCTTATCTGCGGTGCTTTGTGGGCGTGGGTGTTCATCTTTATCTACCAGCAGGGGCGGCTGTTTACGACCTTGAGAAACCTCAATGCCAACGATTTCATCATCGTAAAAACCGGCTGCCAGCGCTTGGGCATAGCGTGCCTGGGATCGGGCTGCAAAGGCATCGCTGGCGTCGCGATCAATATGTAGATCATGGGCAATATTGTCTGCCGTTTCGGGCATGCTGTGACTGCCGTACTCTTTGCCAATCCATGGGTTAGGAAAGCGAGAGCCAATCACCGTGTCGTACATAGGTTGAGTGCGCGCATAGGCGGTATCCGCTTTGCCTAAAACATAGGGCGCTCGTGACATGGACTCTACGCCGCCAGCCAGAAACAGTTCACCCTCACCTAGCCGCGCTGCGCGTGCAGCGTCCATGATCGCCGACAAACCGCTGCCGCAAAGTCGGTTGACAGTTTGACCTGCCACTTCGATAGGTAAGCCGGCCAATAGGCCAGCATGGCGGGCTACGTTGCGCGAATCCTCGCCGGCCTGGTTGGTGCAGCCAGCCAAGACCTCTTCATAACTCTCGGGTGCGAAAGGGTTGCGAGCCACCAGCGCCTTCAGTGCCAATCCCAGCAATTCGTCAGGGCGAATATTGGCTAAACTGCCGCCGTGTCGGCCAAAAGGTGTGCGTAAACCGTCGTAAATATAGGCGTCTTGCATACTGATGCTCCTTATTTTTGATATGAGCGAACTACGCCGCGGTGAGCGACATGTTCAACGCAGCGCGGCGGCGCAGCCATGGGCTAGGGCGATAGCGTGGGTCGCCGGTAGCATCGAGCAAATTTGTGAGAATGGTCATAATGCGCGCGGCGCCGTAATGGTCGCCCATACGTAGCG
Organism: Vreelandella profundi; assembly: GCF_019722725.1. NCBI lineage: Bacteria > Pseudomonadati > Pseudomonadota > Gammaproteobacteria > Oceanospirillales > Halomonadaceae > Vreelandella > Vreelandella profundi. The sequence continues at coordinate 1,776,125 of NZ_CP077941.1, read as the reverse complement.
GCCCGAAGGGGTAGCCTAGACCCAGCTCAACAGCCCGATCGATAGTGGCTGGTGCCGCGACTCCCTGCTGGGCAATGTCGGCACCCACGTTGACGATGCAGGCAATCACACGCTGAAGAACAAAGCCGTTACTGTCCTGAAGAACGCTCACAGGCGTGCCATCGTGACTGAGTAAACTAGACGCCGCTTGAAGGTAAGCCATTTGAGTTATCGGTGTGGCCATCAGGCTGCGGCGATGATTGAGCCCGGCGAGCATATCGACCGCGACGCACTGCTGGGCCTCTAACCCCTGGCGGAGCGCACAGGCAGTGGTATCTTCACCAAAAGGCGTTAGCAGGCAGAGTGCTTCCTCTGTAGGCCGTGCTCCCGTTTCCAACGGCCAGCCAGCCGCAGTGACTAATTCGGCGAGCGCCGTGGCGTTTTGTGGGTCGTCCTGGCTGATCCATACCGGGCAAGGGGGGGCAGCCCCGATAGTGGGTTCGTCAGGCAGCTGCTGTTTGCCATCTACATAGCGATAAAAGCCTTCGCCGGTTTTACGACCGAGTAAGCCTGCGGCCAAGCGCTGGCGTGTTAATGGCGAAGGACGAAAGCGCGCTTCCTCGTAGTACTGATGGTATATCGACTCCATCACCGCATGGGAGACGTCCAGCCCGGTGAGATCAAGCAGCGTAAAGGGCCCCATTCGAAAGCCGCCCTGATCGACCATAATACGATCAATGGTGGCCGGGTCAGTGACGTTTTCACCTAAAATACGCAGCGCTTCAGTGCCGAAGGCGCGGCCGGCATGGTTAACCAGAAATCCAGGCGTATCGGTGGTTTGGGCCGTGAAGTGGCCCATGGCTTTACCTAAGGCATTGACTCTTTGGGTCACGTCTTCGCCCGTGCGTAGGCCTGGGATGACCTCGGCAATTTTCATCAGCGGAACGGGATTGAAGAAGTGAAAGCCAATTACCCGCTCAGGATGCTGGCAGGTGGCGGCTATGGCCGTTACCGATAGCGATGAGGTGTTCGTCGCTAATACCGCCTGCTGGCTGACGATGCCTTCTAAATCGCTAAACAGCCCCTGTTTAGCTTCCAGCTTTTCGATAATAGCCTCGACGACAATATCGCAGGGGGCGAGGTCGCCAAGTTCATGCGCTTCAATCAATCGCCCGCTATATTGCTGTGCTTGTTCGCTAGTGATGCGCTGTTTCTCCGCGCTTCTTTCCCACAGGCCGTTAATAAAATTTTTGGCTTCTTTTACAGCGTCCTCTTTAACATCGAACAATATGACCTGAAGACCAGCCTGGGCAGCCAGCTGAGCAATGCCACGGCCCATGGCGCCAGTGCCCACAATGCCAAGCGTGGTGAAGGGGGATGCTATTGAATCGCGAGACATACGCCAAATCCTCTCTGCCATTAAGTTCTTATTTTGCGATCGTTAACGCTGTGATTCTGCATTGCAAAATAGTGTTTCAATTATTGACTGATATCCTAGGCTATGCAAAAGTGCCTGACAAGTAATGTGGACACTAGTTTTGCATGGCGAAACTAATTAACTCCACGCCTAATGTCAGCATTAATGTCCAACGATAATAAGCAATTTTTTGCCACCTGGAGCCGTCATGATCCGTGATCCCGAACTGATTAATCAGCTTGTTGATTCCATCGCCCGCTTTGTCCGCGAACGCCTTATTCCTAATGAAGCGCGGCTAGCTGAAGAGGACGCGGTGCCCGCAGAGATTCTAGCCGAAATGAAAGAGATGGGGCTTTTCGGACTGTCTATTCCTGAAGAGTACGGCGGCCTGGGTCTGACGATGGAAGAAGAAGCCCTGGTGGCAATGGAAATTGGTAAAACGTCGCCAGCGTTTCGTTCGGTGTTTGGTACCAATAACGGTATTGGTGCTCAGGGTATTTTGATTGATGGTACCGAAGAGCAAAAAGCCAAATACGTGCCGCGCTTAGCCACTGGCGAGATTCTGAGTTCCTTTTGCCTTACCGAGCCAGACTCTGGTTCTGATGCCGCGAGCCTGCGAACCACGGCCGTGCGCGATGGCGATGACTATATTTTGAATGGTACCAAGCGCTATATTACGAACGGCCCAGAGGCCGATCTGTTTACGGTAATGGCGCGCACAGACCCTAATAATAAAGGCGCTGGGGGTATTTCTGCGTTTATTGTTGAGGGCGATACCCCAGGGTTAGTGCGTGGGCCTGCGGATAATAAGATGGGTCAAAAAGGTGCTCACACCTGCGATATTATTTTTGATAACTGCCGCGTGCCTGCTGAAAATATTATCGGCGGAAAAGAGGGGCAGGGTTTTAAAACAGCCATGAAAGTACTCGACCGCGGTCGGCTGCATATTTCAGCCGTCTGCGTCGGTGTGGCTGATCGTTTAGTTGAAGAGTCACTGCGTTACACCATGGAGCGTAAGCAGTTTGGCGCGGCGCTTTCTGAACATCAGCTCATCCAAGCGATGCTGGCAGATAGCAAAACGGAAGCCTACGCAGGTAAGGCCATGGTAATGGACGCTGCACGGCGCAAGGATGACGGTGAAAACGTCTCTACGCTGGCCTCTTGCTGCAAGCTGTTCTGTGCTGAAATGGTAGGCCGTGTTGCTGACCGCGCGGTGCAGGTTCATGGTGGGGCGGGCTATATGTCTGAGTATGCGGTGGAGCGTTTTTATCGTGATGTGCGGTTATTTCGTATTTATGAAGGCACGACGCAAATTCAGCAGCTGGTGATCGCTCGTAATATGGTGCGGGAGGCGTCCTAATGGCTTTGTCGGTTTCCTATCAAGCGCCGGACGAGTCTATTTTTGGACGTCTTGCCAGCGAGTTAATCGCAGAGCTTCCTGAACGACTCAGTACCCGCGTGCTTGAAAATGCGCAGCGCTTTGGCGATCAGCCTGCGATTGTGGATGGTCACGTCCGCTGGAGCTATGCAGAGCTTGGCCAAGAGATCAATGCCGCCTGTGACTGGTTAACGGCGATGGGCATTCGCCCTGGCGATCGCATCATGACGGTGAGTGAAAACTGTCGGGCTTTGGTGGTACTACTGTTGGCCGCCAGCGAGTTGAATGTATGGGTAGCCATTGTCAATTCGCGCCTTTCAGCCCAGGAGATCGATCTTATTCAGGGCAACTGCCAGCCGCGGCGGGTGTTTTATACCTGCGATGCTTCGCCAGAAGCTTGTCAGCACGCCGATCGGCATAATGCTGATCGCTATCAGCATCCTCAGCTGGGCGGGCTGGCTATTTCAGCGCTGTATGAAAGCGAGCCCGAACCGGTATGCGCGAGCGGCGCCGAGCAGGTGGCTGCCATGATTTACACCTCGGGTACCACAGGCACGCCCAAAGGGGTCATGCTGACGCATCGCGGCATACTTTATATCGCCTCGATTTCCGGTGGCATGCGCCATTTAAGTCACGGGCAGCGAGTGTACGGCGTGCTGCCGATTTCACACGTTTTCGGCCTTGCCTCAGTGTGTATGGGGTCGCTGTACAACGGCGCCTGCCTCTACACCGTGCCGCGTTTTGATGCGGCTCAGCTGCTGGAAGCGCTTAAACAGGAACGCATTACCGTTCTCCAAGGCGTGCCGGCCATGTATTCCCGCGCGCTTGAGTTTTTAAAGCGTGAGCAGCGCCAGTTAGACGCCCCCGCGTTGATTTATATCTCCGCCGGTGGTTCGCCTCTTGATAGCGATACCAAGGGGCGCGTGGAAGCCGTGTTTGGTCAGACGCTGCACAACGGCTACGGCTTAACCGAAGCGAGCCCGACGATTAGCCAAACGCGCATAGATGATAGCCACGCCAATAGCACCGCTGGCCGAGTACTACCTTTACTTGAGTATCGTCTTGAGCCGCTTAGCGACAGCGGCACGGCAGAGCAGCCCGACGTTGAGGTCGGCGAGCTATGGGTGCGTGGCCCCAATATTATGAAAGGCTATTTTCGTCAGCCCGAAGCAACTCGTGTGACGCTTAGTGATGACGGCTGGCTGAATACGGGTGATATTGCCCGGCTAGATGATGAAAACCAGCTGTATATTGTAGGGCGTAGCAAAGAGCTGATTATTCGCTCGGGCTTCAATATTTACCCACCGGACGTAGAAGCGGTTATCAACGAACACCCTGCGGTTACCTTAACGGCCGTCGTGGGGCGCCAAATTGCCGGCAATGAAGAAGTCGTGGCGTTCGTGCAGTGCGAGCCAGGCGTTGATGTTGACATGGCAGAGCTCAAAGCCTTTATCGCCGAGCGGCTGGCGCCCTATAAACGTCCTACTCAAATTGTATTAATGGATACTCTGCCTTCCACCGCGAGCGGCAAAATTCTGAAGGGCAGACTGCGTGATTTGGCCCAGCAGGAGAGCGACTCATGAGTGATTCGCACGGCGATAAAGCACCTCAACAGGCGCTAATGGGCTATCACGAACTACTGGGTATGCACGTGGTGGCGTGGCAGTCGGGGCGCGTCGTGGTTGAACTCACCATCGAGCCCAAGCATCTCAACCGCAGTGGCAATGTTCACGGTGGCGTGTTGGCCTCAATGTTAGACAGCGCCTTAAGCCTGGCTGGTTTGCACTGCGAAGTGCCGGGCAATATTCGCCGTGGGATGACGCTTTCACTGACGACTACGTTTGTAGGGCCGGCTAAGCAAGGCGTGCTGCGGGCAACGGGAACGCTGCGTGGAGGCGGGCAGAAAACCTATATGTCCAGCGGTGATATCGTTGATGCCGCTGGCAACCTAGTGGCCATGGGTGAAGGATCATTTCGTCGTCGTAGCGGCAGCGAATCGCCGCAAGGCCTGCCTGACGACGAGCTGCAAGCTCAGACCAACGTGCCCGTCGAGTGAGCACAGCCCGCCTGCGAGTGTCTTATTTGCTGGTGGTGACTCTCGCAACGCTGCTTCATCTAGTGATCGGAAGCCTTTTTTGGCAGGCCGTGGGCATTGCCGCCCTGCTGCTTTATTTGTCGACACTTGCTGGTCAGCTAACGCGCATGGCAAAAGGGCTATTGTTAGCCGCGGGCGTGCTCACTGCGTTAGCGCTTTGGCGGTCGTCCACGCCGGGTCAATTGCTGTTTGAAGCCAGCGGTCGCTTTGCGTTTTTCGCAACCTTCGTGGTGGCGTTGAGCATGCTACGGCTGCCAGCGTACCGTTCACGCTTGGTGCGCCGGTGTGGTAAGAGCATGCTGCTTCAGCCGCCTAGCCGTCGCTATCCGATTTTATCGCTCGGCTCAGCGCTGTTTGGCATTATTCTTAATATCGGCGTGCTCAATCTGTTTGCCGCCATGATTGAAAAAAGCAATACGCTGAGTGCGGCCCAAGGGCGTATCTGGGTGCAAGAGGCGCGTCAACGGCGCATGATGTTGGCGCTGCTGCGTGGGTTTTCACTGGCTCCGCTGATTTCTCCTATGGGTATCGGCGTGGCCGTGGTGCTATCGAGCCTGCCCGAGCTTAGCTGGCTGGCGCTCGCGCCGTATATATTGGGCGCGGCGGTGCTAATTTTCTTAACGGGGTGGGCGGTTGATTTTTTGACCGGGCCGCACCCACCGGCTAATCGACATCAAGTTTCTACGCCATCATTGCGCCCGCTGGCCCAGTTTAGCGTGCTGCTAATGGGTATTGTGGCGCTGGTGTTTACGATTGCATGGCTATTAGCGCTGCGCTTACCGATTGCGGCGCTATTGGGTGCGCCCATCGGCGCATTGCTTTGGCTTGCCTGGCAGCGGCGAAAGCTTGGCTACGCGGGCCTGCCTGCCGCGCTTAGCGCGGTGCATCGCCAGCTGCCCTGGCTGCTGTCACCCAGTGCCAATGAGATTGTAGTGCTAGGGGCTGCAGGCTATTTAGGGCATCTATGCGTTGGGCTAGTCGATACCCAGCAATTAGCGCCGCTGCTGGTGGTGCTCAACCAGTGGGGGGCATTTAACGCGGTGCTGGGTATGCTAATGGTGGTCGGGCTTGCCCAGGTCGGCGTTAATCCTATCGTAACGGTAACGTTATTGGTCGGCCTGCTGCCAACCTTAGGTATTGAAGGGCTAACGCCTGCGTTAATTGGCGCGTCGTTAATGGTGGGCTGGGCGCTGGCGCTCATGTCCTCGCCAATGACGGCCTCCATGCTCATCTTATCAAGGTTCACTGGCGTGCCCGCGACGCAGATAGGCTATCGCTGGAATGGGCGGTTTTTGATAGCCTCGATCCCTTTACTGGCAGCGTGGTTTGCTTGGTCGCCTTTTTAAGTAGACGCGCTATCTAGCAGCACTAATGGATAGCGCTTGACCTTTACTGGCCAATTTTTTACTGTTCGTGCTGTAAATTGAAATAACATTCTGCAGTGCGAAATATGCTAATTGATTAATCGCTCGGAGCATCGCTTATGAAAGTACTCGTCGCGGTTAAACGCGTCATCGACTACAACGTCAAAATTCGCGTTAAAGCGGACCACTCGGACGTTGATCTGACGAACGTTAAAATGGCCATGAACCCCTTCTGCGAAATTGCTGTGGAAGAAGCGGTGCGCCTGAAAGAGAAGGGCGTGGCCACGGAAGTCATCGCCGTCTCTGTTGGCCCTAAAGCTGCCCAAGAGCAGCTGCGTACCGCGCTGGCGCTGGGCGCTGATCGCGCTATTCATATTGAAACTAACGAGCGCGTGGAATCCCTGGCGGTGGCCAAGCTGCTGGCCAAGGTCGTCGATGAAGAACAGCCCGGCCTGATGATTCTCGGCAAGCAGGCGATTGACACCGACAATAACCAAACCGGCCAAATGCTCGCCGCATTGACCGGCTTGCCCCAAGGTACGTTCGCCTCTGAAGTGGCGGTCGACGGCGACAGCGTTAACGTCACCCGCGAAATCGACGGCGGTCTGCAAACTATCGCCCTGACGTTACCTGCGATCGTTACCACCGACCTGCGTCTCAACGAGCCCCGCTACGCCAAGCTGCCCGATATCATGAAGGCCAAGAAAAAGCCGCTGGATGTTAAAACCCCCGCCGACTACGGCGTTGAGGTGGCCTCCAAGGTCAGCCTGCTCAAAGTAGAGTCGCCCGCTGAGCGCAAAGGCGGCGTCAAAGTTGCCTCGGTAGACGAGCTGGTCGACAAACTAAAAAACGAAGCCAAAGTGCTTTAACAAAGTACATTAACAACAGGCTTTGAAAGGAGCTAATTCCATGAGCATTCTGGTACTTGCTGATCTTCACGAAGGCCAACTGGCCGGGGCCACCGCTCACGTTGTAGCGGCTGCTAAAGCCATTGGTGGTGATATTGATGTTCTGGTTGCCGGCGAAGGCGTTCAAGCCGCCGCTGACTCTGCCGCTAAGCTGGATGGCGTGAGCAAAGTGCGCGTAGCCGACAATGCCGTTTACGCCCATCAGCTAGCCGAGCCCATGAGCGCGCTGCTGGTTGAACTGGCCGGTGATTACACTCATGTCCTCGCCAGCGCCTCCACCACCGGTAAAAACGTGCTGCCACGCCTAGCCGCGTTAAAAGACGTCAGCCAGCTTTCTGACATTATCGCCGTCGAAAGCGCTGATACCTTCAAGCGCCCGATTTATGCCGGTAACGCCATTGCCACGGTAAAAAGCGACGATGCGCTTAAAGTGATGACCGTGCGTACCACCGGCTTTGATGCGGTGGGCGAAGGTAACAACGCCCCGGTAGAAGCGGTCGACATTGTTGTGGAAAACAGCCAGTCCCGCTTTGTCAAAGAAGAGCTGGCGGCGTCCGACCGCCCCGAGCTAGGCGGCGCCAAGGTCGTGATCTCTGGCGGCCGTGGTATGGGCAACGGCGAGAACTTCAAGCTGCTCGACGGCATTGCCGACAAGCTAGGTGCTGCCATTGGTGCGTCTCGCGCCGCGGTTGACGCAGGCTTTGTGCCTAACGACATGCAGGTCGGTCAAACGGGCAAGATTGTCGCCCCGGATTTGTACATTGCGGTGGGTATTTCTGGCGCTATTCAGCACTTGGCGGGCATGAAAGACTCTAAGGTGATCGTCGCGATCAACAAAGACGACGAAGCGCCGATCTTCCAAGTGGCCGATTACGGCCTGGTCGGTGACCTGTTCGAGATTCTGCCTGAGCTTGAGAGTAAGCTGTAATCGTTCGAGCCATGCATAAGGGTCCCTGCGCGGGGCCTTTTTGCGCTATTGATACCCCTTAAAATAATAACCAGTGAGCCGTTCCATGCTATCGCGCCTAACCGCTTCGTTAACTCTGCCGGTGATCGGCTCCCCGATGTTTATCGTTTCAGGGCCAGAGCTGGTCATTGCTCAGTGTCAGGCAGGTATTGTCGGCGCGTTCCCCGCACTCAATGCGCGCCCGGCAAACGTACTCCGAGAGTGGCTGAGTCATATTACGCAGACCTTAGCTGACTATGACAAGCAGCACCCTGAAAGTCCGTCGGCGCCATTTGCCGTTAATCAAATCGTCCATCCCACTAATGATCGTCTGGAACACGACGTAGCGCTGTGCGCCGAGTTTAAGGTGCCGCTGGTTATTACTAGCCTGCATGCGCCTAACCGGGTGGTTGAGCAGGTGCATGCGTACGGCGGCCTGGTGTTCCACGATGTGACTACGCTGCGACACGCGCGAAAAGCCATCGATGCCGGTGTCGACGGCTTAATTTTGGTATGCCACGGCGCAGGCGGCCATGCAGGGAGCCTTAATCCTTTTGCCTTTGTGGCTGAAGTGCGCCGTTTTTACGACGGGCCGCTGGTGCTCGCAGGCGCGATTACTAAAGGCGAGCAGATTGCGGCTGCTAGGGCGCTTGGCGTGGACTTGGTGTATATGGGAACCCGCTTTATTGCCACTCAAGAAGCCAACGCGCAAGCGGCTTATAAGCAAATGGTGCTCGATGCTGCGGCAGGAGACATCGTCTATACCAACCTGTTTACCGGCGTGCACGGTAACTATTTGCGCGCCAGTATTGAGCTGGCAGGCCTTGATCCCGATACGCTGCCAGAGGGCGATAAAGCCGCAATGCGCTACGGCTCTGACGGTAGCAGTAAGGCAAAAGCATGGCGGGATATTTGGGGCGCAGGGCAGGGCGTTGGCGCGATTACGTCGCTTCGCAGCGTAGCCGAAGAAGTCGCCACGCTGCGCCATGATTACCAGAAAGCGCTGGATCATTTGCGGCGGCTTTGACGAAACGCTGCCACCCGGGCCTGAAAATCGTCAGAAGCTTTGCATTGATCCTGAAGTTCACCTTCAAGGGTCATGGTGTCATTAAGCGAGACCTGCGCCGCTTCACGGAGTGCACGCTTAGTGGCGCTCAAGGCTTGGGGGGATTGCGCCACTAGCATCTGCGCTAAGCGGCGAGCCTCTTCGAGTACCTGGTCATCGTCGCTTATCCGGTTAGCCAGACCCAGCGCCAGGCAGCGCTCAGCCGAAATGGGTGTGGCAAGGGCGGCCATTTCAAACGCCTGGGCATGGCCAAGCGTACGCACTAAATGCCAGCAGGCGCCACCGTCTGGAATCAATCCTATGTTGATAAAAGCAAGTTTCAGGTAGGCGGAACGTCCCATAACGACCATGTCGCTGGCGAGAACATAGGAAACGCCAATGCCCGCCGCGGCGCCCGTGACTGCTGCAATTACCGGTTTATCCATCGTCATCAGGCAGCGCAGGGCGGGCAGAAAGAGTGTTTCAAGCCGTTCGCTGGCTGGCTGCGAGGCTGCCTTTTCAAACTCTGCCAGGTCAGCACCGGCGCAAAAAGAACTTCCTTCGCCGCGTAAAATCACGCAGCGAATTTGAGCATCCTTTGCTACTGCTGCCAGCGCGTTATTAAGGGCCAGAGCGGTGGGTTCATTTAACGCATTGCGCACTTCTGGACGCGCAATGGTGACTTCTACAACGCCATTTTCGATAGTGCTGATATGAATTAAGTCGTCAGTTTGATTTGGCATCTATGCTCCTTAAGCGACCTCTAAACGTTCGCTGACCGTTTCTAGATGATAGTCGCTGTCACCCAGGTAGTGGTCGAACATGACCAGATGCTTGGCGTAGTTGGAGACATAGCACTCATCCGTCATACCCATGGCACCGTGAAGCTGAATGGCCTGCTCGGCAATAAAACGAGCTGACTCGCCGCAATATGCCTTGGCCGCCGCGATTTTATAATCGCGCTCGTGGGGAGGTAGCGTCAGGCTAGTCGCTGCCAAAATAGCCATCGAGCGAGACTGCTCTAAGTGCAGATGCATATCCACCATACGATGTTGCAATGCTTGGAAGGCTGCTAGCGGCAAGCCAAACTGCTTTCGTTCTTTAATATAGGCCAGCGTCTGATCGCAGGCTGTTTCCATGGCACCGATAGCCTCGGCACACAGCGCCGCTCGGCCAATAGCCAACACCTCGGAAAGCGCGTTACTGACGTCCTCACTCAAGCAGTTGTCTAGTGCTAGCGTAACGTTTTCCAGCGTTAAATCCCCGGCGGACTGATCATCCATGGTGCGGTAGTGATGCGTCGTGCTACCGGCAGTGCCAGCGGGGACTATGAATAGCCCTAGTTTACCGCTCTCGACACGTGCCGTAACCAGCGTCGCCGCCGCGGCTTTAAGGTTCAGTACGACGTCCTTTCTGCCCGTTAATAGCCACTGGCCGTTACGTTGGATCGCCTGAGTAGAAACGGCAAAGGCATCGTAACGAGCATGATGCTCTTGCCAGGCAAGCGCCAGCTGATGTTCACCTTCTAGCAGCGGTGTTAACCAGCGCAGCTGCTGCGCGCTGTTGGCGGTAAGCGCTAAGAGCTCACCGGGGAGCAACAGGCCTGCGAGATAAGGCTCGGGCACCAGCCCGCGGCCCAGCGCCTGCATGATAATCATCAGGTCGGTGCCATCGCCGCCTAGTCCGCCAACGTCTTCGCTAAAGGGCATGTGAAGAATGCCCAGTTCAGCAAACGTACGCCATAGCGCGGATGTCTCTGTACCGGCTGCATTAAGCAGCGTGCGGCGCTGCTCGGGCGAAACCTGGTCGGCGACTAGGCGCGTGAGCGTCTCTTCGAGCATGCGCTGTTCATCGGTTAAAGCAAAATCCATGCTGCGCTCCTCACATGCCTAAAATAGTTTTAGCGACGATCGTTTTTTGTATTTCGTTGGCGCCGCCATAAATCGATAGCTTGCGGCGATTAAAATACTGAGCGCTGGCGGCTGCACGTTGAGCTAAACCTTCATCTAGACTGGCTTCGCCATGTAGAAACTCAGGGAAAAATGGCAGGGCGGCAGGGCCAAGTGCGCGGCGGGTTAGTTCGCTTAGCTCTTGGCGAAGCTCAGACCCGCGTACTTTTAACAGCGAGCTTTCCGCCCCGGGTGCGCTGCCATTGCGGGCAGCGGCAATCACGCGCAGGTTAGTCACTTCAAGCGCCATGAGTTCAAGCTCGGCTTTTACGACCCGCTGGCGAAAGCTGGGTAGCGTCAGCAGCGGTTTACCACGGTGCTCAATACGACTAGCAAGTGATTTCAAATGGCGTAAGGCCTGCTTAGCGTGGCCAAGCCCTGCGATACCGGTGCGCTCATGAGTCAGTAAAAACTTGGCACAGGTCCACCCTTGGCCTTCTTCACCCACGCGGTTTTCGACCGGTACGCGGACATTGTCTAAAAACACTTCATTCACTTCGTGGGCACCGTCGAGCGTTATAATCGGGCGCACGGAGATGCCTGGGGTTTGCATATCAATCAGTAGAAAGCTGATGCCCGCCTGCTTTTTAGCCGCCGAGTCAGTGCGCACTAAACAGAACAGCATGTTGGCGTGCTGGCCCAGGGTGGTCCACGTTTTTTGGCCATTGACGATGTAGTGCTCGCCGTCGCGCACTGCACGGGTCGTTAAACTCGCCAAATCAGAACCAGCGCCCGGCTCGGAATATCCCTGGCACCACCAGTCTTGATTGTTAAGAATACGCGGCAAATAGTGCTGTTGCTGTTCAGCGGTACCGAATTTCATGATGACTGGCGCCACCATGTTAACCCCAAAGGGCACGACGGTAGGTGCATGAGCAGCGGCGCACTCTTCATCAAAAATATGCCGCTGAACCGGACCCCAGCCGGGGCCGCCGTGTTCTGTTGGCCAGTTCGATGCCAGCCAGCCTTGTTCGCTGAGAATGTTTTGCCAGCGAAGATGATCGTCCGCACGTAGATAGCGTCCTAAGCGAACGCGCTCGCGGATATCGCCGGGTAATGAATCGCTAAGAAAGCGGCGCACCTCAGTACGAAAGACCTGTTCTTCAGGACTAAAGGTCAGATTCATTTTTGTGCGTCCTTGGCCGCGGCTGCGAGCGTTGCTTGGCGATGTGGCCCGCCTAAGTGGCGTGGATAGCCCAGCGCTTCTACGGCCAGTAAATCGATATCGCTTTCGCGATAGCAGAAGCCCTGTTCAGCAATACTGATACTTATTTTTTCAAGCGCTGACTGTTGCTCATCAGCTGAAACCTGCTGCATGGCATCGTGCATTGCATTAAGTAAGCTACGCTGCTGGCTTACCACCACGTTGATACGCAGTGCTTTCAAGGTAAGCGCTGCCTGCTGCTGGATCAGTGGCTCAGCGCTAATATTGGCCAGCTCAACGATGTCGCTGTTTGCAACGATGATCAGACTTAGCGTTGCCTCACTGCACCCTGGAGTATCGACCTCGTGCAGTGCAATAACGGGTATGCCGCCAGGTGAAACGCTGCCTTCACCTATATGCGCACCCGGTGCTAATAAGCACAGCTCCGTTACATTGGTGGGCTTGCTTGTCAGGATAATGCCGGCCCGCTGAGCGGCTTTTTTGAGTTTCTCAAACAGCGGATGCTGGCCAAGAAGCGCCACATTGTTATATTTGCTTAAGCTAACGGCGCTGTTTTTTTCAGCATCAGGCACCACGTGCGGGCTGCGCGCGGCAAAAAAGAGATGGATAAGCCCCGCGCGCTGGGGGGAGTCCATGCAGGCTAAAAATAGCTCTCGCTCACGGCGAAGCCCGGCTTGAAGCGACTGCGCCGTTACGCAGGCTTCAATCGCTTCAACAATGCGAAATGGCGAAAAAAGCGCTGGCGATGACTGAGTTAGGTGCTCAAGCGTGGCGGCTATGGCTTGGGCATTAGCCGCAGGCGGGGGGAGCTCGCCGGTGATACGACATGCCTGCTCTGCGTTTAACACTTTTTTCGCCACGGCTAATCCTGCCTCAAGTGGCGTTGGAGCATCGCTAATGGCATCAATAATACCCGCTTCAAGCGCTTCTTCAGCACCTACAAAGCGCCCGCTGGTGATCATTTCTAGTGCACGCTCGACACCCACCAAGCGAGGCAAACGCTGCGTGCCACCTGCGCCCGGAAGTAGGCCAAGCTTTACCTCAGGTAGCCCCACACGCGTATCGGCTAGCGCGACTCGGTAATGGCACCCAAGCGCAACTTCCAGGCCGCCGCCAAGCGCTGTACCGTGCAGAGAGGCAATCAACGGTTTGGGGCAGGCTTCCAGCTGGGAAACAACATCGGGCAGTAGCGGTGCCTGGGGCGGTTTACCAAACTCGCGAATGTCCGCACCGGCGATAAACGTACGGCCGTTAGCTAACAGCACCAACGCGCTCGTGTGTGTATCGGCAATACCTTCTTCAAGCGCATTGATTAAGCCACTGCGCACCGCATGACCTAGGGCATTAACCGGCGGGCTGTCGATTTGGATAACGCCAATATCGCCGTAGCGCTGATAATGAACAGACATGGCTGGCTCCCGTACTGTATTTGATGGCATGGATAATGACCTATCCAAAAGGGGCATTTAACGAATATTGTCGATGCCAACACTATATGACTGACGCGCTATGTGACCGCTGATGGTGACGCTGGCTCAGGCGTGCCAGCAATACGCCAGGCACTAGGGCCGCTGCTGCCAGAGCAATTAGCTCCCACTGGCTAAGTGGCACCATTCCACCGCCGGGTAGCGCTAGTAGCAGGCCTGCGATTAATACCAGGCTGCGTATTATGATCTCCTGGAATGCGCCATAGCCCAGCCGACCAACGCCCATCAGATAGCCCTGCATCGCAGAGGCAAATAAAATGATGCCAATCACCGCCTGCACAAATACCACCACAATCATGAGCGGCGCGCCCTGCATAATCAGCGCCGGGTTCAGCACGAACAGGAACGGGATAAAGTAAATCACGCTACCCAAACGCATTGCTTGAAGGCCAGTGGCCATCGGCCGTGCGCCGGCAACGGTGGCTGCAGCAAACGCGCCCAGCGCTACCGGCGGGGTGATAAAGCTCAGCATGCCCCAGTAAAGTATGAACATGTGGACGGCCATCGGATCCAACCCGCCGCCTTGGATCAAGGCAGGTGCCAGCGCTACCGCAAGGAAGATGTATGCAGCGGTCACCGTCATGCCAATACCGAGCACGAAGCTGGTCACTGCGCCCATGATTAACAGTAGTGGGACGCTGCCACCGGCAATGTTGATAAAGTCGTTAGCAATCGTGCCTGAAAGGCCGGTCATCGAAAGCGCACCGACCAGCATACCCACACCCGCTAAAATGGCGATTAGTTCGGCAAATAGCTTAGCGGCGGATGTCAGCGTGTCTGCTACGTCTTTCCAGCCCCAGCGGTTGTGCTTAGAAAGCTGATTGAGTACTAACAAAAGGGCAGTAGCGTAAAACGGTGCGACGGCTTCGCGCTGCATAATCAGCAGCATCCATACCAGTAAGGCGAAGACGAAAATAAAGTACCAGCCTTCTTTCAGCGTTTGCTTAAGTGAGGGCAATTCTATGGCAGGCAGACCTTTAATATCGTGGCGCGCGGCGTAGGCATCAATTTGAATAAACAGGCCTAAAAAATAAAGCACCGAGGGTATTACCGCGGCTAGCGCAACGGCCGAATAGGGAATATCGAGAAACATGGCCATTACAAACGCGGTGGCGCCCATCACTGGGGGCATTAATACACCGCCCGTGGAGGCACAGGCTTCGACGCCGCCTGCAAATGAGCGGCTCATACCAATGCGGCGCATGGCGGGAATTGATAAAACCCCGGTGGTAAGCACGTTGCTAATAACGCTGCCGCTCATAGAGCCCATCAGGCCGCTTGAGAAAATGGCGACTTTGGCAGGGCCGCCGCGCACGTGGCCGAGCAGGGCAAAGGCAAGGTTGATGAAAAACTTGCCGCCGCCACTTTTTTGTAACACCACGCCAAACACTAAAAAGCCAATCACCAGCCCCGCAAAGGCTTGCAGCGGTACACCCATGATGCTTTCGGTACTCATGGTGTGATACATGGCCGTTTGTTCTAGCGTCGAGGGAAAGGCTTGAATGGGGCCGGGGACGATGTCGGCTACTAAGGGGTAAAGTGAGAATACGCCGGCAATAATCGCAATCGGTAAACCACCCGCCCGACGAGAGGCTTCAACGATTAATAGCCAGTAAGCGTAGCTTGCATAGATGGCCATATCGGGTGCGTCGAAGGCCCAGCCACGTTCCAAAATAGGTACCGCGTTATACACAAAGTAGCCGCCAACGATCAGCGTGCTTGCGCTTAAAAGATAGTCGTACCAAGGAATCGGCTGTTCTTGCTGGCTGCTACGCATCGGCCAAAGTAAAAATACCAGCGGAAGTAGCAGCGCGACAACAGCGTAATAGAATTGCGTTTCAAGGCCGGTGACAAAGGTAAATAAGCCCAGGTTAAAAAGATAATCTAACGTCATCAGCATTAAAATGACGGTAACGGAGGCGGGAACCCATCGCAGCGCGACGGGGAGCTGACGAATTTGGCTGATCTTTTCTTTAACCTGCTGAGTATTCGCAGGTGCGGTATCTGTAGTCATGGCGAGGTATCTATGGTTATGGAAAGATCCGTCAATCAGCAAAGGGCGGCGAGCGCCGCCCCGTGGCGTTTTTACTCGAAGATAGGTTCGAAGCCAGCTTCATTTAATGCGCTGGCGCGAGCCTGCATCCAATCAGCCGTAAATGCGTCGGCATCATCGCTGGGCGAATTTTCCATAAAGCTTTCCCAGGCCGTTAATAGAACATTTTGGCGCTCTACCAGCTCGTCTTGGTGGGCCTGCATTTCATCCGTCCATACATCGACTTCTTTGTAATACTCCACTACCGCATCGTGGAACGGCACTACCCACTGAAGATCTTGCGACTCTAAGGCATAGCCCAAAGCGCCTGGAGCATTGTCTTTGTAGTCATCAAAATTTTCCTGCATGGCTTTAATCAGTCCATAGGCAACCTTGTCATCCAGGTCTTGATTAGCAACCACGATTGGATAGGGGTAGCTTGCGCTGGGCAGCGGATTGTCGACGCTAATGTCGCCAGCGCCGGAGGTCACTTCATGAGGGCGAAAATAGGGCGCGACTTCTGCCATGCGCTCCCAGCCCGCTGCATCGTTGGGATCTAGCACCGGCCAACTGATACCGCGCGGGCTGCTGGCGAGCTGCTGTGCTGGCGGGGTCACCGTGGTGGTAAATGAGGCATCCACATCGCCGGCGATAATGCCGTCAAATGAGCGCCCGTAGCCGGGGTAGTCAACGCGCTCAACGTCATCCCAGGTAAGACCACCGAAGGCCAAATAAGCTTCTGTGCCTTTATTTAAGGCGTCATCACCCCGGATATAAGCGATGCGTTTACCTGCCAAATCAGCTGGCGTTTCGACGTCTAAATCACCGGCGACCGCAAGGGAAAGCCCAAAAGACGCTGTTGAGGTGGTGATGATACGCAGCGGCTGAGGGCCCCAGTCGCGGTCGGCAAACATCATCACGCCTTCAGCGCCGTAGTAGCTGGCGATACCACAGGCACAAAGATCAACGCGCCCCTGCTTAAGGGGTGTCATGCGTGATACGTCGTTGTCACCAGGCAGGATACGTACCGATGAGTCGTATTTATTCTGCAGCATATTACCGATTGCGACGGCTTGAGCGTAGCCGCTGGAATTGGTGCCGTAGGCGGTCCACGCCATGGTGCTAGGCAGCTCAATGTCACTGGCATGGCTTACCGCAGCACCCAGCAGTGATAAAGGTAATGTGGCGAGGAGTAGGCGATGAGCAAATGGACGCATTGGAATGCTCCTTTATTGTGGTTTTGAAGACGGTAGTGGTTACGTTTAGTTACTTTAAGTTTTGCTATGCGGTATTGTATTTTGCTAAGTGGTCGGCTGATAGTAGAGAAGCCGCTAGGCTGCTGTCAATGACGTTCTCGTTAGGTGATCTGGCGGCGAACAGGCAGGCATAAAAAAACCAGGCGATGGCCTGGTTTTTCAATGAAATGATTTTCAAAAACGTGATGGCGTTAGCTAACTAGGAGAATTCGCGCCAAGCGGCGTAGGTGCTCAAAAAAACCCTCCCGGTAAGCGCTTCTAAAAAGTCACTTTTTTTGAGCTGATCCATGACAGGCCCTTTCACTTCAGACAAATGCAGCTTTACGTCAGAGTCTTTTAAGCGAGCGTTGATAGCATCCAGGCTTTCTAGCGCCGAGGCATCGATCAAATTAACCGCTGAACAGATCAATACCACGTGCTCAAGCTCAGGATGACTAGCTACTAAGTTATAAACGGTATCTTCCAAATAGCGGGCATTGGCGAAATAAAGACTCTCATCTATACGCAGCAGGGCTGCATTGCTAGCCGTTTCTACATCGTGGCGCGCGGTATTTCTAAAGTGCTCGGTACCCGGCACTCGGCCCACTAAAGCGCTGTGCGGGCGGCTGGTACGGTATAAAAAAAGCGCAATTGAAAGCGTGACGCCGCTGATGATACCTGCTTCGACGCCTTCAACCAGCGTAAGCACAATGGTGACTGCAATGGCGGCAAAATCGCTGCGTGAATAGCGCCAAGTTTGGCGCAGCATAGGGATGTCGACGAGTGTCAAAATTGAGACGGTAATCGTCGCCGCCAGGGTCGCGATAGGCAAGTAATAGAGCCAGCCGGTAAACGACATCGTTACTAACGCAATGCCTAGCGCTGCAAAGGCACCGGCTGCGGGTGTTTGCGCGCCTGCGTCGTAGTTAATCACTGTCCGTGATAGGCCGCCGGTAACCGGCATGCCGCTTGAAAAACCAGCGGCAAGATTGCTGGCACCTAAGCCGACTAGCTCTTGATTAGGTGAAATACGCTGGCGCCGCTTAGCCGCCAACATTTGACCCATGGACACCGATTCAACAAAGCCCACTAAGCTAATCAGCAGCGCTGGGATTAACAGCGAGCGCCAGAGTGAATAGTCGCCCCAGGGAAAGCTGAGTGCGGGCAACCCACTGGGAATATCGCCCACCACCGCCACGCCCGCATCGGCTAATTGCCAATACCACGTTATTAAGGTGGTAATCACCACTGCAAATACTGGCCCTGCTTTGGCGCAAAGATCTGCCAGGAAAAGTGGAAAACCGATTTTATGTAGAGTGGATTTACCGCGACGGCGCATAGCAACCAAAAAAATTAAGGTGCCACTACCGATTAGTAAGGTAAATAAATCATAGGTAGCCAGGTTGGGTACTAAGGTGACAAGGCGCTCAACTAGCGTGAATCCGCTACTTTCGACACCCAGTAAACTGCCCAGCTGACTCACTGCAATCAAAATGCCCGAAGCGGTTAAAAACCCTGAGATAACCGGATGGCTAAGAAAATTACTGAAAAAACCCATTTTCAGCAGACCCATCACCATCAGCATGCCGCCTGAAAGCAGTGACAGTATCAGCGCGGCCTGTAAATACGTCTCCGTGCCAGTTGCCGCCACCGAAGAGAGCGCCGCCCCGGTCATCAGCGCAATGATAGCGACCGGGCCAACCGCAAGCGTTTTGCTGGTACCAAACAGCGTATAAATTAGCTGCGGCAGAATGCTGGCGTAAAGACCAACGACTGCGGGTAGCCCCGCTAATAGCGCATAGGCGAGCGATTGAGGGATAACCATCACGGTGACGATCAACCCCGCTAACACGTCAGCCCCCAATAGGCGCTTATGATAATGAGGCAGCCACGTCAGAATGGGCAAATAGCGCTTTAGCATGGATTCCAGGCGTAGTAGATGTGGCAGAGGATTAAGGGTAAGTGATATTTCATTCTGTTGCAGCGCTTATATTCAATAGTTTTAACTAGCTGCCACGTTGCTCAGGCGTGATTGCCATGCAGACCATGAATAAAGCGCGAGCCCTATCCAGATAAGCACAAAGGTAGCTAGTTGGATAACGCTTAAGGACTCACCGAACACGGTTAAGGCGATCAGGAACTGGATGCTAGGATTGATATACATTAGAAAACCCAGCGTCGCTAAGCGCAATCGGCGTGCGGCACCTGCAAAGGCCATTAGGGGAAGCGCGGTCAAGGCGCCGCTGGCAATGAGCAGGCTGGTAGATGAGGCATTTTGTAAAAAATGTGAGCTGCCGTTCCAGCTAAGCCACGTTAATGCGATAAGCGCCAAGGGGAAGAGCAGCAGCGTCTCGACAAACAGCCCCGATAAACCGTCCAGCGGCACCTGTTTGCGAAACAAACCGTAGCTGCCAAAACTTAGCGCCAGCATCAGGCTAATCCAAGGCAGTTCGCCCAGCATTATAAACTGCGCGGCAATCGCTGCGCTGGCCAAGCCCAGTGCGACCAGCTGAAGTTTAGCCATCACTTCTCGCAGCACTAAAACACCCAGCGCAACGTTAACCAGCGGTGTCAGAAAGTAGCCCAAACTTGCCTGCAGTACCTGCTTGGATTCCACTGCATAGATATAAATCCCCCAGTTCAAGGCAATCAATAGCGCGCAGGCCAACACGCGGCCCAAGCGTTTAGGCTCGCTAAGCGCGGCGACAACCGGGGACCAGCGACGTAAAACGGTGATGAGGCCGACTAAAAAGAAGCATGCCCAAATGATGCGGTGAATTAATATTTCAAAGGCGGGAACACCGTCAAATAAGGCAAAAAATAATGGGAAACATCCCCACATTGCGTAGGCGGAGAGCCCAAACATAACGCCTTTGACTGCTTCAGGATCACGTGTTGATGTAGGAAGCATAGCAGCCTCATTATTTAAAGATGCTAATCTAGCATAAACTTTGAAATAACACTGGCAATGGAGGTGTTGAATGAGCGAGCTAAGAACCAGTTTGGTGCAGTGTGATTTACGTTGGGAAGATCCCCAGGCCAATCATGCGCATCTTGAACAGCTACTGGGCGAGCTGGACAGTCGTGATACGGATCTGATTGTTTTGCCAGAAATGTTTGCCACCGGTTTCACCATGAACTCGCGTGAAATGGCCCAGCCAATGGCGGAAAGCAGCAGCATTGCGTGGCTGCAGGCTCAAGCGAAAGCGCGCCAATGTGTGATGACAGGCAGTGTGGCGATTGAAGAGCAGGGGGCTTATTTTAACCGTTTGATTTGGGCGACGCCTGATGGAGAAATCGCTTATTACGATAAGCGGCACCTATTTCGTATGGCCGGTGAGCATGAACGCTATGGCATGGGGTCAGAGCGCACTATTGTTAAGCTAAAGGGGTTTAAGCTGCTGCTAAGCGTTTGCTACGATTTGCGCTTTCCGGTTTGGATGCGACAGCAGCCAGCAGAAGGTGAGCATTTCGAGTATGATGCGCTTCTCTGTGTCGCTAACTGGCCAGCGCCGCGTCGCCATCCTTGGCGTACGCTGCTGCAAGCCCGGGCGGTAGAAAATTTGAGCTATGTCATTGGTGTCAATCGCGTTGGAGAAGATGCTAAGGGGCTTGCCTATAGCGGCGATTCCTTATTGGTCGACTTCAAAGGCGAACCGCTAATTGATCACCCCGCCCATACCCCGTTTATAGAAACGGGCACGTTGGATAAAACTACCCTTGATGCTTTTCGTGAAAAATTCCCTGCTTGGCAAGATGCCGATCGTTTTGAGCTGCTGCCAGGAGTGGGTCAATGATGCGCCTTGATCGATTTTTAAGTGAAACCTCTCCGTTAACCCGCAGCCTAGCCAAGCGAGCGCTGAAAAATGGTGAAGTCACCTTAAATGGTGAGCCTATTAAACAGTCGGCGACCCAGATTGATACGGATAACGATGTTGTCGTACTTAACGGCGAACGGCTGGCGCTAGTTGGCATTCGTTATATTATGCTGCATAAGCCAGTGGACGTTGAATGTAACGCTCGCCGTGGACTGTATCCGCGGGTAATAGACCTGATCGATCTCCCCAAAGTAGAGCGCTTGCAGCCAGTAGGGCGTTTAGATGTAGATACCACCGGTTTGCTGCTGCTAACCGATGACGGCCACTGGTCGCACCGCGTTACGTCACCACGTCACCGCTGCGCCAAAGTGTATATCGCCGAGCTGGCCGAGCCGATGGAAGGCTCAGCCGCGGAGTGGGCGATTAGCCAAGTTGCTGATGGCTTGATGCTTGATGGTGAGGAAACGCTGACCCAGCCGGCTTTACTGCGCTTCCTTTCGCCAACCCAAGCCGAACTCACCATTACCGAAGGACGCTACCACCAAGTGAAGCGCATGTTTGCTGCATTGGGGAATCACGTGAATTCACTGCATCGTAGCTCAATCGGTGATGTGGCGTTGGACGAGAATCTGGCCCCAGGCGAGTGGCGCGAATTAACTGAAGCCGAAATTGCCAGTTTTTAAGTAGAGCTTTTTTACTGACGAATATGACGTTTTAGCTTTACGTTCTAGATGACAATTTTTTTTAAGCCGCGCCACTTGCCAGTGTCGCGGCTTTTCTATGCTTGCTACTAACATACATATTTATACCGTTATCTTGCGCAATTGTAGAAAAAGTGCAAAAAACCGTTGAGCGGGTTGGCAGGCATTTCTTCTTGGCGTGAGAGGAGCCTGCTTTACGTCGGTTAATTTATTATCTTAGCTTGTTAAATGAGCCGCTGAAATCAACGCCTGAGTATAAGCGTGCTGTGGGGATGCAAGCACATCCAGGCAATCACCTTGCTCAACCACTTCCCCATCTTTAAGCACCATAATGCGGTGGGCCATGGCGCGGATAACGGCTAAATCGTGGCTAATAAATAGATAGCTCAATTGGCGGCGAGCCTGCAGGTCGCGCAGCAGTGTCACTAGCTGTTTTTGGACGGTTCGGTCTAACGCTGACGTTGGTTCATCAAGCACTAAAAGCTCTGGTTCTAAAATAATCGCTCTGGCCACAGCAATGCGCTGGCGCTGGCCACCGGAAAACTCATGCGGATAGCGAGCAGCACAGCTTTCCGGTAATCCTACCTCACGAAGGGTTTGATTAACCCGCTGATTGACCTCTGTATCGCTCAAGTGAGGGTAGTGAAAGCGAAGCCCCTCACTCACAATGTCAAATACCGGCATCCTTGGCGAGAGCGCGCCATAAGGATCTTGGAACACCATCTGCAGGCGGTGGCGATGACGCCGCAATGCGTTGCCGCTTAGACTGCTTAATTCATCGTTGCCAAGGATGATCTCGCCTTGACTTGTGACTAGGCGCATAACCGCTGATGCCAGCGTGGTTTTACCTGAACCCGACTCACCCACAATGCCTAACGTTTCTCCTGGTGCGATATGAAAGTCAGTCGGGTGAACGGCCACAAAATCGGGGCGCTGTGGTTTAAATAAGCCGGTTTTAGCGCGCTTAAAACTGACGCTGAGCTTTCGAGCGGTGAGTAGCGGGGCCGCTTGCTTAACGGCCTGCGGCCTGCCTTCTGGCTCAGCTGCCAGCAGCGCCTTGGAGTAATCACTTTGCGGGTGCTCAAAGACCTGCTCAACGGACCCTATTTCTTGTATACGGCCCTGATACATGACGCAGATGCGATCAGCATGACGGCGTACTAGGTTTAAGTCATGGCTGATAAACAGCATGCCCATTCCGTGGTGATCGCGAAGTTCGCGCAGCAGGGCGAGGATCTCCTGCTGCACCGTCACATCCAGAGCGGTGGTGGGCTCGTCGGCTATCAGAAGTGATGGATTGTTGGCGATGGCCATGGCAATCATCACGCGCTGACGCTGGCCGCCTGAAAGCTGATGGGGCCAAGCATCCAGCAGCTCGTCGGGGCGCGGTAGCTTGACTTGCTCAAGGAGCACTTTGCTACGCTGACGGGCCGCTTGGCCGCTGAGGCCTTGATGTAGGCGCAGAGCCTCACCGATCTGCTTGCCAACGCGATGAAGAGGATTAAGCGAGGTCATTGGCTCTTGAAAGATAAACCCAACCTGATTGCCGCGAATGCCGTTCCACTGGCTTGGCGTTAAGCCGGCAAGATTTGTTTCTCCCAGCCAGCGCTCGCCGTGAATCGTGGCATTGCTGGGCAGTAAATTGGCGATGCCTAGCGCAGACACCGATTTGCCCGAGCCGGATTCGCCAACGATGGCCAAGGTTTCACCCGCGTTAAGGGTGAGCGACAGCGAGTGAACCACTTGGTGGCCATCAAAAGCGATATCTATGTTTTCAAGGCGCAGGAGCGGGTTATTAGACATGCTGTGTCTCCTGGGCAGGGCCGACTGGGCGCTGTTGCACGTGACGAGGATCAAACGCATCACGCAGCCCTTCACCAATAAATACCAACAGTGAAAGCATGATTGCGAGCGTCATAAACGCGGTAATACCCAGCCAAGGCGCATGCAGGTTATTTTTACCCTGTGCCGCCAGCTCGCCTAGTGAAGGAGCGCCCGGCGGCAGGCCAAACCCAAGGAAATCCAGCGCTGTCAGAGTGCCAATGGCGCCGGTGAATAAAAAGGGAATAAAGGTAAGCGTCGCGACCATCGCGTTAGGCAGCACGTGGCGCCACATGATTAAGCGCGATGGAAGTCCCATGGCTTTAGCCGCGCGTACGTACTCCAGATTGCGCGCCCGCAGGAACTCTGCGCGCACAATATCCACCAAGCCCAACCATGAAAAGAGCAGCATAATTCCCAGCAGCCACCAGAATCCAGGTTGCACAAAGCTTGCTAAAATAATCAGTAGGAACAATACCGGCAAACCTGACCAAATTTCAGTCACCCGCTGACCGATCAAATCCACTTTACCGCCAAAGTAGCCCTGCACACCGCCTGCAAAAACGCTAATGATGAGTGACCCTGCGGTGAGCACAAGCGCAAACGCAACGGAAAGACGAAATCCGTAGATCACGCGTGCCAGCACGTCGCGGCCTTGGTCATCGGTTCCCAGCAGATGTCGGCGGTCCGGCGCTGCAGGCGATGGTCGCGTCATGTACATATCAAGCGTTTGGTAAGAGAAAGGGTTCGCAGGCCACAGCGCCCAGCCATTGTCATCAATTTGCTGCTGAATGAAGGGGTCTAGGTAGTCGGTGCCCGTAGGCAGAAAGCCACCAAATTCGGTTTCCGGATAGTCCACCAGTAAGGGGACGTACCACTGACCTTCGTAGTGCATGACAATGGGTTTATCGTTGGAAATCAGCTCAGCAAATAGGCTGGTGATAAATAACGCGCCAAATAGCCAGAGTGAAATGCGGGCACGACGGTTGGCTTTAAACGCGGCCAAGCGGCGGCGAGTAATAGGTGATAAGCGTGACGATAGTAAGGCCATTATCACGACTCCCGGGTTGAAAAATCGATACGTGGGTCTACCCACACGTAGGTCAAGTCGGAAATCAGCTTGAGAATTAGCCCGATGACGGTGTACAGAAACAGAGTGCCGAAAATGACCGGATAGTCGCGCTGCATGACCGCCTCAAAGCCAAGCAGCCCAAGACCGTCAAGCGAGAAGATGACTTCGATCAATAGTGCGCCGGTGAAGAAAATGCCGATCATCGCTGAAGGCAGGCCCGCGATGATGATGAGCATGGCATTGCGAAAGACATGCCCATAGAGCACGCGACGTTCGTCAGCGCCTTTCGCGCGAGCGGTAATCACATACTGTTTGTGTATCTCATCAAGGAAGCTGTTTTTGGTCAGCATCGTGAGAGTGGCGAAACTGCCAATGGCGGCAGCGATGACTGGAAGCGTGATATGCCAGAAATAGTCTTTCACTTTGCCCAGCATCGAGAGCTGGTCAAAGTCCGGTGAGGTTAAGCCGCGTAACGGGAAAATATCCCAATAGGTTCCGCCGGCAAAAAGGACGATCAGTAGGATCGCAAACAAAAAGCCGGGAATGGCGTAGCCGACAATGACGAGCCCCGATGACCAGACATCAAAGCGAGAGCCATGGCGCAGCGCTTTCTGAATGCCTAATGGAATGGAGATCAAATACACCAGCAACGTTGTCCAAAGCCCAAGCGAGATAGATACGGGAAGACGCTCGATCATCAGCTCGATAACGGGTCGATCACGAAAGAAGCTAGTGCCAAAATCAAGGCTAAGGTAGTCCGCCATCATACCGATAAAGCGTTCATGCGCGGGCTTGTCAAAACCGAACTGCTGTTCTAACTGTTCGATAAAACGTGGATCAATGCCGCGTGCGCCGCGGGAGTCGTCGTTAATCTGCACGTCCGCACCGCCCATATCTAAACGGGTGCTGGCCATGGCGTCAGCGCCCTCAAAGCGCGCTAACATTTGATCAATTGGCCCGCCCGGCGCCGCTTGAACAATCATAAAATTGAGTAGCATGATCCCCAACAGGGTTGGGATCATCAGCAGCAGTCGGCGAAGGGTATAGCGGGCCACAGATCACTCCACGAATTTTTGACAATAAGCCGTTGCTATTAAGCCGGGTTCAGCGGCGGCGATGGCGGCGCTGCAGTTCTGCTTCACGATCGGAGTCGACCCACCATGCATCCAGATCCATCCCGTAGGCAGGGAAGGGTTCGCGATAGCCAAATTTATCCCACACCGCAATGCGCTTTTCGCCGGAATGATAGTGGGGAATAACGTAAAATCCCCAGCGCAATACACGGTCGAGTGCGCGCGTGGCGGTATCAAGCTCTGCGCGTCCGTCAGCGCGAATCAACGTTTCCACCAGCGAATCTATCGCCGGACTGGCGAGTGACATGCGGTTACGGCTTTGCGGAGCCTCTGCGGCGGCGCTGGTCCAATAGTCGCGCTGCTCATTGCCGGGATTATTAGACTGAGGGAAATGGCTAATCACTATGTCATAGTCATAATTGCGCTGTCGGTTTAAATACTGATTGATATCAACGATACGCAGAGATGTTTGTACACCAAGGCGGGCCATGTTGCGCAACATAGGCTGCACAACGCGTTCAAGACCCGAGTCGTAGAGCAGCACTTCCAGACTTAAAGGCTCCCCCGTTTGTTGATTAACCAGCACGCCGTCTTCTACCGCGTAACCTGCCTCACGTAGCAGCGAAAGTGCTAAGCGAAGACGTTCACGCAAGTCAGTGGGTGTATCAATCGGCAATGGTTCAGTGAATAAGCGGTCAGATTGAAGTGAGAATTCAAGTTCTTCACGCAGGGGCTCTAGCAATGCGAGCTCCTCTTCGGAAGGAAAGCCGGTGGCTTCCATCTCTGAATTCTGGAAAAAACTTTCCGTGCGCTGGTAAGCACCGTAGAAAATATTGGTATTCAGCCAAGGGAAATCGAAAGTCAGGCTTAGTGCTTCACGTACCCGGGGATCCTGGAATTTCTGTTTGCGCAGGTTGAATACAAATGCCTGCATCATCGAAGGGTTGACGTCAGGCACGGTTAGGCGCTTCACCAAGCCTTCTTCATACGCAGGGAAGTCGTAGCCAATGGCCCAGGTGGCAGCGCGTGCGTCCTCACGAAAGTCGGTTAGCCCGGCCTTAAATGCTTCCCAGGCAATGTCGCGGTCGCGGTAATAGTCATAAACGATGCGATCAATGTTGTAACGCCCAACGTTGACCGGTAAATCTTTACCCCAGTAGTTCTCATCGCGCTGAAACGTAATCCGACGACCTGGATCCACTTCACTAATACGATAAGGGCCGGAGCCAGGATGCGCCACGAGTGTCGGCGACGTAAATTCGTGCTGATCCCAATAGTGGCGGGGCAGTATGGGCAGCTGGGCAACGATTAATGGCAGCTCTCTAGATTCGGTGTCGTTGAAGGTAAAGCGCACCTGATGCTCGTTGAGAGCGATAACGTCGGCCACCCCTGCATAGTAGCTGGCGTAAAACGGATTGCCTTTTTCACGCAGCAGGTTAAGCGTGAAAACAACGTCGTACGCGGTGACGGGCTCGCCATCTTGAAAACGTGCTTCTGGGCGCAGGTCAAACTCAATCCAGTGCCGATCAGGATCAAGGCGTACCCCTTCTGCAAGCAGGCCGTAAAGACTAAACGGCTCGCCGGGATTACTGGCCATCAGGGTGTCGTAAATTTGCGAAATGCCGCTGGCGGGAGTGCCTCGGATAATAAACGGATTAGTGGAGTCGAAGCTTCCGCCTACTGCGGTATGCGTAATCGTGCCACCTTTGGGAGCCTGGGGATTGACATGGGGAAAGTAGGCAAAGTCCTCGGGGAGTTCGGGGCTATCATAAAGCGATAGCCCATGAACTGTTTCCACCGGCACCACGTTGTTTTCGTCAGTATTTAAATCACCGACAACGCTATTTCTATCAATGCTGTTTCTTTCAACGCTGTTTTTATCAACGTAGGAGGGCGCCTGGGTATCAAGCGCTTGCTCGGTCGCGAGCGCCGATGCGTTGAAAAGTAAGCAGCTGGCGAATAGCAACGTTTTCGCAAAAAATACACCACGCGGCATTGGTGATTTCCTATGTGAAAAAAGCCTACTGTTATGACAATGCTATCAATACGGTACGATCAATGGCAGCTTCTAAACAACGACTATTACCAAAAGCTGGCGGTTTCTACTCAGGCTCGTGTTAGCGCCCAGAGAGCGTCAGCAGTTGGCCTGGCTGTAGAGCACCGGGACGATCGATCGCATTCCAGCGAATTAGGTCTTGCTGGTTGATATTATAATGAGCCGCGATCGCTGAAAGGCTGTCGCCTCGCTCAACGCGATGCGTCTCGCTGCTATCGTTTTGCGCTAATGCTGGGCTATTGCCTTGTGCCAGCTGAGCCAACACTTGAGCGTCGACTTCTTCAGGGACTAGCAGCGTCTGCGCACTTCGCGGATCAATACTGCCATTAAGCAGGCCGGGATTCAGCTCTGCCAGTGCCGTTTGGCTCACATCTAGCAGTTGAGAAGCTTCAGAAAGACTCACCGCATGGGCTAGCTGCACTTTGGCAAACGCTGGGTCAGAGTGAATCTCAGGCAAAACGACACCGTAACGCTCCGGATCATTGATAATCGTTGCGATGGCTTTGAGTTTAGGAACGTATTGCATCGTTTCGTAAGGTAGGGTGAGGTCCCAGTAATCGCCGTTCAAACCCTGGCCCTGGGCCTGGTGCTGAGCACGATTAACAGTGCCTGCGCCGGCATTGTAAGCAGCTAATGAAAGCATTAAATCACCTTCATACCACTGATCAGCCTGCATTTCTAAGTAGTCAAGTGCCGCAGCGGTAGACGTTACTACGTCTAACCGACCGTCATAGTTGCCGTTGCGTATCAGGCCTAATGCGTCGCCGGTGCCGGGCATAAACTGCCAAAGGCCGGCGGCGCCACGATGGCTCTTTGCAGCGGGATCAAACGAGCTTTCTACAAAGGGAATTAGAGCCACTTCGCCCGGTAGGCCACGCTCGCTTACCTGCTGGCTAATCCAGGCAAGCCAAGGTGTTGCGCGTTCAGTGATGGTGGCGATGTTTTCTGGGCTTGACTGATAGTGCTCTATCCAGGCGTCTACCCTTGCTTGGGCATCTGCTGAGAGCGGTGCGTCTTGCCATTGGAAACTTTTACGTAGCGTCGTCCAGGCGTCTTGAGGCTCTAGCTCCAAAGCTTCCCAAAAATGCGACTGGAAAGCAGAGGGGCTTGGAGTAGCGGCCGGCATGCCAGTATTTGCGGCATATTGCGCGGTGGCGGTAGAGGATCTTGGTGCTTCATACGCCGATGCTTGAGAACTGGCCGCGGCGGCTAAAATTAGGCCCATAATGACGGAGCTGCCAGCGCTCAGCATCAAGCGCTGGCGAATCGTTCGATAGGTCATAGTTGCATTCGTTTCGGTTCGATAGCGTTATTAAAAACGGTTCTTCCACTCACGTAGAGTAGTGAACGTTGCGAGGTCATTATCGTTAACACCCTGACTTCCGGCGGCTTGGCGCACGCTATCAGTACCCACGCGCAGGTAGGGGTTAATTTTCAGCTCGCGTCCTATCGTGCTGGGTAAGGTCGGGCGATCCAATGCTCTGGCCTTTTCACATTCCTGCAAGGCGTGTTTGACGTCATCATTGTCAGGGTCCGCAGCACGAGCAAACGCAAGATTCGCTTGTGTGTACTCATGGGCTGCAAAGACCAGCGTATCTTCAGGGAGTTCCGCAAATGTTTTCAACGCAGTGAACATTTGTTCCGGAGTGCCTTCAAATAAACGGCCACAGCCAGCGCAGAAAAGTGTGTCGCCACAAAACAGTAGGGCAGGGATGCCCGGCGTAAAATAGCTGATATGGTCAAGTGTATGGCCGGGAGTCGCCATGACCTCAAATAACCGCCCCATAATGCGAATTTGGTCGCCATCCCCCACAAATTCATCAATACCTTGAATGGCGGGGTTGT
Source organism: Vreelandella profundi (assembly GCF_019722725.1). Classification (NCBI taxonomy): domain Bacteria; kingdom Pseudomonadati; phylum Pseudomonadota; class Gammaproteobacteria; order Oceanospirillales; family Halomonadaceae; genus Vreelandella; species Vreelandella profundi. Next base: position 1,746,739 of record NZ_CP077941.1, on the reverse strand, counting down.
TGGGGCCGATCACATGGGGAGAATAACGTTTGATCAATTCGGCTAGGCCGCCGGTGTGATCATGATGGTGATGGGTGATCAGGATGCTCTCTAGGCGTAGTGACTCCCGCTCAAGAAACTCGATTACAGGGGCGGCTTCACCTGGGTCCACCACGCAAACGTTTTGACTGGTATCTTGTCTTAATAGCCAAATATAGTTGTCGCTAAGGGCTGGGATCGGTGTCACGCTCATCATCGGCGAGATCCTTTAAATGTCAGAAAACAGAACGGGTAAAAAGAACGTATAAATAGAAAACACAGCAAAAAATGCAAAACAAAACATTGCGCATATTGGCGCTAAATCGGTGCTTAAAAGGCGCTAAAAGCCGTTACTTTGGAGGGAAGCGCTGTTCATGTCAAATTCGACGACGGCGACAACGCTCGCCAAGCGCTTGATAAATAGCCAGCCCTATTGGCAAAGCGAGGCCGGTCGCTCGCTTTGGGAGTCTCAGCGGGCGTGTCTTGGTCCCGTGGCTGAAACGCGCGTGGGCGGGCACAGTTTGGAAATGAGCATGGGGCCGGCAATGCTGACAATGTCAGCCATTCCACACGCCATCCGCTGGTCGCCGACCCGCCAGCAAGCACATTCAGACGCCACCCTAGTGTGTCCACCTGATCAACTGGCACTGCCAGACCGCTGTTTAGATGTGATGGTTATTCACCACTGGCTTGAGGATCTGCCTGATGCTCATCTGACACTCAAAGAGGCTGCTCGGGTAACGGCTGATAATGGCATTTTAGTGATTTTTGGCTTTAATCCTATTGGCGTCAGTGGGCTTGCCCGCCAGTGGCGTAAACGCCAGCAGCAGTACCCTTGGAACGGCGTTTGGCGTACGTCGAGCCGTCTTCGCGACTGGCTGGCGTTTGTCGACTTTGATGTTCAACGCGTAGACTATTGCTGTTTTAGAGGGCGCATCAACGCCAAGTGCGGTGAGTATTGGGAGTCTTTAGGACGTCGGCATAACCTGCCACTCGGTGAAAGCTATATGATTCTTGCTCGGCGCAAGCAGCGCCAAGCGCCCGTTCAGCGGCTGAAGTTTGGATTAAAAGCACCGGCGTCTCGGGCGTCATTAGGCGCAACCCGCACTAGCTCATCCGCTCACGTGCAACCCTATCAAGAGCATCAGGCTCCAACGCATTCAAAGAGAGATCAAGAGATTGACTAATAAGGCTGCCGAGCACCTGCCCAGTGTGACGGTGTATACCGATGGCGCTTGTCGGGGTAATCCTGGCCCCGGTGGCTGGGGCGTTGTGCTGGCGAGTGGCGAGCATAAAAAGACCTTAAAAGGCTACGAAGCAGATACCACTAATAATCGCATGGAATTGATGGCCGCGATCATGGCGCTGCGTACCCTCAATACACCCTGCGAAGTGGCGCTGTGGACTGACTCCCAGTACGTGCGCCAAGGTATCACCCAGTGGATTCATAACTGGATTAAGCGGGGTTGGAAAACGGCCGCTAAGCAGCCGGTCAAAAATGCCGAGCTATGGAAAACCCTTCACGAAGAGACTCAGCGCCATCAAGTAGCGTGGCACTGGGTCAAAGGGCATAGCGGCCATCCCGGCAATGAGCACGCCGACACGCTGGCCAATGAGGCTATCGATGAGCACCAGAAGAGGAGAGCGTGATGCGTCAAATCATCTTAGATACTGAAACAACGGGTATCGATCCTAAAGACGGGCATCGCTTAGTCGAGATTGGTGCCGTGGAGATGGTTAATCGTCGTTTCACCGGCCGTACCTACCACCAGTATATAAATCCCGAGCGCCATATCGATGCTGAAGTAGTGGCTATTCACGGTATTGATAACGCTAAAATCGCCAATGAGCCGGTGTTCGCCAAAATAGCCGATGAATTTTGGGCGTTTATTGATGGCGCTGAGCTGGTGATCCATAACGCGCCCTTCGACGTGGGCTTTATTGATCATGAGCTCGGCATGCTCAATAAGCAGCGCAGCGGCGTGTCGTTAGGGCCTGTTCGTGAGCACTGCGGCGTTCTTGATACGCTGACGATGGCCAGGAAAATGCATCCTGGTCAGCGCAATAGCCTTGATGCGCTGTGCAAACGCTACGATATTGATAATGGCCACCGTGTGCTGCACGGCGCTTTGTTAGACGCCGAAATCCTCGCTGACGTATATCTAGCGATGACGGGTGGGCAAACGGCGCTAACATTAGACGCAGCCTCTGCTTCGGAGCAGCAGCAGGCCGACACTTCTAACGAGGGCTTGTCGATTCAGCGTTTAACGCTAGCGCCCGGCCAACTGCGCGTGGTTCGCCCCACCGAGCAGGAGCAAGCGGCCCATAAAGCTAAGTGTGAAGCACATCAACTGACGTGGTTTGAGGGCGCAGGTAACGATGCTTAGGCGAGAAATTCCCCACGATGAGCAGGCAGGGCGCGTTATTCGGCTATCGCGCAGTTTACTGGCGCCTGCTCCTATTAGCGGAAGTGACCAGCTCACTCCGCTACAGCCTTTTCAGCAGTGGACCGAGCAGATGCAGCCGCTGTGCTATTGGGATGATGAGCCCGTAGCGCTGCTGGTGGACGCTCAGGCTGAAAGTGGCTGGATCGATGGCCGCCAGTGGATGAGCGAGCTGCCTACGGTATGGTTCAGCCTGCTATCGACAGCCTTACAGGTAGGCGCTTGGTTAGAAAATCATCGTTTCTGTAGCCGCTGCGGAGCTCCTGCCACCAAGCTGGCTGCAGAATTTGCGATGCACTGCTACGCCTGCGGACATCGCAATTATCCACGCATTTCGCCGTGCATTATTACCCTGGTAACTAGCGGTGAGGCGATGCTGCTAGCCCGCAGTCCGCGTTTTCCGCCTGGCCGCTATTCGACGCTGGCTGGGTTTATTGAACCAGGCGAGTCTGCGGAAGAGGCCGTGCATCGTGAGGTATTTGAAGAAGTCGGCGTGCATATTGATCAGCTACGCTATCACCACAGTCAGGCGTGGCCTTTTCCTCATTCACTGATGTTTGGCTACTTTGCTGAAGCAACGACGCGACGTATCCGTATTGACGGTGTCGAGATTAGCGATGCGGCGTGGTTTTCACCTCGCCAGCTGCCGTCTTTGCCACCGCCGTATTCGATATCGCGCGAGCTAATCGAGACACATTTAGCACGCTGGCGCTGAAGAGCGCCGCGTGCTTAAAGATGATTACTTGCTAGGAAACAGGCTGGTCAGTTTAGTGGCCAGCATCACATTGCCGGTTGCTTTCAGCTTTCCAGTCATAAACGCCGTCATGCCGTTAATGTCGCCACTCATAATGCCTTTCAGCGTCTCGGTGCTTAGGCTTAAGCTGACAGAAGGGTCATCGTGCTCGCCTTCTTGTGCGTCGAGCGTGCCATCTTGAATGTGCAGATAGTGGCTGCCCGCATCTGAGAAATGAAATTGAAAAATTTCGTTCATCCCCTCGGCGGCTTCTGGATTGAAACGTGCTTTCAGCTTATCAAGGGTGTTCGTTGACATCGTAAATCTCACAAGTAAGTAGGTAAATTAGCTTAAGGTTATCGATAGTGATTCAAAGAAACAATCTTATACGGCACGAGGCTGTATCATACGTACGTTTCAATCAAGCGCTGCGCTAATGCTTCATGAGGATACATGAGAGCATTGCCCTGTTTAAGAATTCAATTATCTAGTGGAGAACGTTAATGAGTGAGTGGGCCGCAGAATTAGGTACGTTTTTGGTTCAAACAGCCATCGTGATAGCGTTGTTAGTGATTGGTATACTGCTCGTCACGCGCTCTAAGCAAGCAAAAGAGCATGGCCTGACGCTGCGTGTTGAGCAGCTTAATGATCAGCGCATCGATCGCGGTCGCCGCCTGCGTTTGGCCATTGCGCTGCCTTCTGCGCGTAAAAAGCTGCTAAAAAAATTTCGTCACGACGAAAAAAAACGCCTAAAGGTTCAAAAAAACGAGCAACCAACGCTACCAGCATCTCGTGTTTGGGTATTGGATTTTCATGGTGATTTGAAAGCCTCACAAACCGAGCGTTTTGCTCAAGAGATCTCCGCTATTATCGACGTGGCTAGTAAAGACGATGAGGTAGTGATTCGGCTGGAGTCCGCGGGTGGCCTAGTGCATGCCTATGGCTTAGCGGCCGCGCAGATGGATCGGCTAAGCGCTGCGGGTCTTATCACGACGGTATGTATTGATAAAGTGGCGGCGAGCGGGGGCTACATGATGGCCTGCACCGCGCAGCATATTAAAGCGGCTCCGTTTGCCGTTATTGGATCGATCGGCGTAGTAGCGCAAGTGCCCAACATTCATAGGCTGCTCAAAAAGCACGATATTGATGTCGAGCTGCTAACCGCTGGAAAATATAAGCGTACCTTGACCGTGCTTGGTGAAAATACCGAAGAAGGCAAAGAAAAGTTCTTGGATGATCTAGAGAACACCCACCGGTTATTTAAACACTACGTTTCAGAGCGGCGACCCGCTATGGATATTGACTCACTGGCCACCGGTGAAATTTGGTACGGCAGCGAGGCATTGCCCCAGCTGCTTGTTGATAGCGTGGGCACCAGCGAAGCCTATCTGACAGAGCGTATGGCGCAGGTGCAGGTTTATACCGTCAAGCTTGAGGCGCCTAAAACGATGAGCCGAAAGCTTGGCTTAGCCGTTTCAACGGGTGTCGAACAAGCAGCGCTCAAGGCGCTGGGGCTGATCGACGCGGCCGGGTGGCAACGCCGCTAAACGTTATGCTGAATAGTGATGCGCCAATGCAGCAAGAATGGCTATGGCGCTTTCGCTAGTCAATGAGTAGTAAATGGTTTGTGATTCTCGGCGTGTGCTCACCAGCTCATCACGCCTCAATATCGCTAAATGCTGTGATAGAGCCGACTGGCTCAAGGCAAGCTGTTGATTTATCTGAGTAACTGATAGCTCTTTCTCAGCAAGTAAGCACATTATTTGTAAGCGTTTTTCGTTTGCCAATGCTTTCAGTAAGCTAGTTCCCGCCTCAATAGCTCGGCAGTCGTGTTCAAGCAAACGTGTCGCGGCGCTTGTAGAAGCAGACATAGTGATCTCCTTGCCTACACTGTTACATAAGCTTGTTTATATGCATTGTTATAATGTATCTCGGCATCGTCGCGTCGCGAAAACCAAGTTGTTTAATGATCAGTAATTTAGCGAGTTTTGTCCAAGGCTTTGTTTAACGGTTAATCAATGGTAAATCCCTTGCCGTGTTGTCGACAATGGGTGGCGACGTTGCGCATTTTCGACCCGTTAGCCAATAGTATGAAGGTGCTAGTGCGGTTTACTTTATACAGTGTCAACAATGCGTTTGCATAATAACAATGAGAACACTATATGAGTCGCTACCATGATGCTTTCCAGCAGTCGATTGAACACCCTGATATATTCTGGGCCGAGCAGGCTAAACGTATCCCCTGGTACGTGACGCCACGCACGATACTCAGCTATGACGCGCAGCATCACGCACGCTGGTTCAGCGATGGGGAAATGAACCTTAGTTATGCCGCTTTGGACTACCATGTTGAGCAGGGCCGAGGTGATCAGGCGGCCATTTTCTGGGATTCTCCCTCCACGCAGTCTAAGCAAACTATTAGCTATCGGGATATGCGTGATCGCGTCGCGCATTTGGCCGGCGCCTTAGCGCAGCTAGGCGTTGAAAAGGGCGATCGTGTCATTATTTATATGCCGATGATTCCCGAAGCACTGATGGCGATGTATGCCTGTGCACGGCTCGGTGCGATTCATTCAGTGGTCTTTGGGGGCTTCGCGCCCCATGAGCTGGCCGCACGTATCGAAGACGCTGAGCCCAAGGTGGTGGTGGCAGCCTCATGTGGCATCGAACTAGGTAAAGTGCAGCCTTATAAGCCGATGATTGATCAAGCGATTGGTTTAAGTACTCATAAGCCGGATGCCTGTGTTGTTTACCAGCGCGCAGCGCATCAATCAGAACTAGGCGCTAACGACTATGACTGGGATCAGCTAGTGGCGCGGGCGCCATTTGCAGATTGTGTCCCGGTGAAGGGCTCCGATCCGCTCTATATACTTTACACCTCAGGTACGACCGGTAAGCCCAAGGGCGTGGTGCGTGACACCGGTGGCTACGCGGTGGCATTGGCGTATTCAATGGAGGCTATCTATGCCATGAAGCCCGGTGAAGTGTTCTTCACCGCATCCGATGTAGGCTGGGTGGTTGGTCACTCTTATATTGTTTATGCCCCCTTACTGCTGGGTTGCACGACTGTCGTATATGAAGGTAAACCAGTTAAAACACCCGATGCGGGGAGTTTCTGGCGCTTGATTGAAGAGTATCAAGTAACCAGCTTCTTCACGGCGCCCACCGCATTTAGGGCCATGAAGAAAGAGGACCCTGACGCCGAACTGCTGAAAAAATATGACATTAGCAGCCTGAAGCATCTTTACGTTGCCGGTGAGCGGCTTGATCCTCCGACGTTTCATTGGCTTGATGACTTGCTTGAGGTGCCGGTTATTGACCACTGGTGGCAAACTGAAACCGGCTGGCCAATTGCGGCAAATTTGCCGGGCATCGAATCTATGCCGACCAAAGCCGGTTCCGCGACGTACCCTGTGCCAGGTTTCAATGTGCAGGTGCTTAATCGCGAAGGAGACCAAGCTGAGCTTATGGAACAGGGCAGTGTCGTCATTAAACAGCCGATGCCTCCAGGCTGCTTAATTGGCGTATGGCGAGACCCGCAGCGTTTCCACTCGGCGTATATGGCGGCGTATCCCGGCTACTATTTAACCGGCGACGGCGGCTATTATGATGAGCAGGGCTATTTGTTCATTATGGGCCGCACTGACGATGTCATTAACGTTGCAGGGCATCGGCTTTCTACCGGTGAGATAGAAGAGGTGGTGGGCGCGCATCCTGCCGTAGCAGAGTGTGCGGTGATTGGCATCCATGATGAGCTGAAAGGGCAGCTGCCTATTGGGCTTGTGATTCCTAAAGATGGCTTCACTGGCGATGAGGCAACCCTAGAGGCAGAGCTAATAGCCAGGGTCCGTGAGCATATTGGGCCTATTGCTTGTTTCAAGCAGGTGTTAGTGGTTGATCGATTGCCTAAAACGCGTTCGGGTAAGATCTTGCGCAAGCTGCTGCGTACTATTGCTGATGGAAAAGAGTTTGGTATTCCTTCTACCATTGATGACCCAGCCAGCCTTGCCGATATTCATACGGCTATGCGCCAGCGCTCGGTGGGGGCCGCCGATAAAGCCACACCGCTTGATTGATGCCTTAAGCCGCTCACACAGCTGAGCGGCTTTCATTGCCCGGTAGAAGCCGTATAATGCTGCTCCCTAGCGGCACCTTGACACATTCAGAGTGCGCTAATTACCTCGAGGGTTCCCTAACCCCTCTTCTTCTGTACAAAAAGGCTTATCGACATGTTTGCATTGAGTGACGCTCAACACCGCCGCTGCTTATTAGTAATGGTGGCCTTTCACATTGGCATTATTGCCGCCAGTAATTATCTTGTTCAGCTGCCGTTTACGCTGTTTGGATTCCATACCACCTGGGGCGCCTTCAGCTTTCCGTTTATTTTCTTAGCCACTGATTTAACGGTGCGCTTATTTGGCAAAGGGCCCGCCCGCGCTATTATTCTTCGCGTTATGCTTCCCGCCTTAGTCGTCTCCTATGTGGTTTCAGTTGTATTCCCACGGGGGAGCTTTGCCGGTATTGACGCGCTTACTGAATGGAATCTGTTTGTCGCTCGCATCGCGCTCGCTAGCTTCTTAGCCTATGTGATAGGTCAACTGCTTGATGTCCAGGTGTTTGACCGTTTACGCCAGTTATCCTGGTGGGTCGCGCCAGTGTTTTCAACGGTGCTGGGTAACCTTGCCGATACGTTCGCATTTTTCTCTACGGCGTTTTATAACAGCCCTGATCCGTTCATGGCGGCCCATTGGATTGAAATTGCCGCAGTCGACTACACCATCAAATTAGCGATCAGCCTGCTGTTCTTTCTGCCGCTGTATGGCCTACTTCTCGCATGGTTAACGCGCCGTCTAGTTGTTTGGACAGGGCAGATAGATAACGCGCCGCGCACTGCCTAAAATGCTGCTGGTAAAAACATCAGTTTTAAAAACACTGCTAAGACATAGGAGCCTGCATGACTGACGCTGCCGCCGTTGATCTTTACTGTATTGATATGCCCGCTGATGAAAACGCCTCTGACGCTACTCCGCTGGTGATTATTCACGGCTTGTTGGGGAGTGCTGACAACTGGCGCTCGCATTTGAAGGTGTGGCAGCGCTCGCGTCGGGTTATTGCTGTCGACCTGCGTAACCATGGCCGGTCTCCTCATGCTGACGGCATGCGCTACGCAACCATGGCGGACGATGTTTTAGCACTGCTCGACAGCCTCTCCATTGAACGTGCGCATGTGCTGGGGCACTCAATGGGGGGCAAAGTGGCCATGAGTTTGGCCCGCTTAGCACCTAAGCGAGTTGTTTCGCTGATCGTCGCTGACATTGCGCCCGTTGCCTATGATCATGGCCATGATGATGTGTTTGCCGCACTCGAAAGCGTCCGTGAAGGTAAGCCAAAAACGCGCAGCGAAGCCGACGCCATGCTTGGCGAGCATGTCGATTCTCGTCCCACGCGACTTTTCTTAGCGACTAATCTGGTGCGAAACGACGATAACGTGATGTCGTTAAGAGTAGGGTTAGATCAGATCAAACAGGGCTATAGCGATATTATCGGTGAACCTGACGGTGAGCAGCCCTATGAGGGCCCAACGCTGGTGCTGCGTGGGTCTGACTCCCCGTATGTCGCCGACTCAATGCTACCTGCGCTACGTGCGGTAATGCCCAGCGCCCGCGTCGTAACGCTTAAGCATGCCGGTCATTGGCTACACGCCGATCAGCCTGAGGCTTTTCAGCAGGCCGTTGAGATGTTTTTGAACGCTCAATAAACGAGATGACGATTAAAGCTCTGTAACGGTAAGCCCGTGTTGTTCTGGGTGACGTAAAAAACGGTTTAAAATTCGGTAGCTATCAACATCAAAGAGCGTAGAGGCGTCGGCAAACGCTCTGGCTTGTTCAATGCTCGCCGCGCTACCTAGATAGCACCACTGGCGAACAACGTGCCAGGCAGGGGATGCATTACCTACCGGGCGCTCTTCGATAGCAATACTGCCGGACCAAGGCCATGCATTAATTTGCAGTTGCTGCAATGCGGTCTGGGCGCGCTGGGTATGCGTCGCGATGGGCTCCTGGCCGTTACACGCTCCTTTACACTTGCCTAGCTGGTTAGCAAAGCAGCGGCCTTTGCCCTTTTCAAGCCCCATAACGCGTGGACAAAGCTGCTGCTCGTCAACGATTGAGCGCAGCGCCTTCTTAGCCTCCGTTGCATTGCGGAATAACCCATACAGTTTCTCGTGCTGAAGTTGGCTAAGGACGCTACTGCTAATGAGTTCGGGGCAGTTTGCGCCTTCCGGCCAATGCCAGGTCGTCAGTTTTCCCTGCTTGCGCAGCTGGCGGTTCATAATGGGCATTAGCGTTTTCACTAGCTGCGCTTCGCGCAATTGAGCGCCTAAATCGCCGGCTGTCTCTTCCCATTCAATCTGCTGAACCTGTTGCGCCAGGCGCATTTCTTTATCGTCCTGATGATCACGCTGAAAGTGGCCCAGTACGCGGCTGCGCAGATTAATGCTTTTACCCACGTAGAGCGGCAGCCGATTGTGGCCATAAAATAAATAAACACCCGGCGTGGCGGGCAACCCTTCGAGTTGGGCGCTATCAAGGTGCGCAGGCAGCGTGCGGTGACGCTGCTCTTCACTAAGAAGTCTCTGCCACGTCTCTGCACTGTGTTCCTGCTGCCAGGCTTGCCATAAAGCCCACAGCGCATTGACATCGTCTCCAGCCCGATGATGGCGAAGAGGAGTGATAGCGTAACGGCTGAGTAATGCCTTGAGATTATGCTGGCGCTCTTGAGGTGCTAATCGCCGCGACATGCGCAGAGTGCAGATGATCGATGTGCGGTAATCCAGGCCCGCGCGCTTAAATTCGTTGCGTAAAAAACCGTAGTCAAAGCGTGCGTTATGAGCAACTAAATGCCCATCGGCTAGCCACTCGCGCAACGACGTCGCTATCTGAACAAACCGTGGTGCGTTGCTAAGCATGCGGTCGTCTATGCCGGTCAGCTGGCTAATTTGTGCCGGCACCTTCGTCTCGGGGTAGATCAAGCTCGACCAGCGATCAATAACCTCGCCGTTAACGATTTTTAAGGCCGCTATTTCGGTAATACGGTCACGTGTCGCGCGTGTTCCCGTGGTCTCTAAATCAATAAAAATGAGGGCGTTTTCGATCATGCGCCTCCAAAGCGATAAGTAAGCAGCTAGAGCACATGTGGGTCTACTGCTAAGCGTGAGAGGGGAAAGGTGTCATCTATAAGGCCCATTTGCAGCAAGTAAGTTTCAAACGCGGTGTAGCGATGACTGTCAACGGCGGCAGGGCTGAGTGCCATGCGGCGTAGAATATCCTCCCAAGCGGCTGCGTTGATGTCATTGTCGAGCACTGGATGAGTGTTGGTTAATAGCGCCCATGCGGCGTCAGGGTTTTCCACGATCCAATTGCTGGCCTCCTCAATAGCGATTGTGAAGCGTGACCACGTATCTGCCCGGCGCACGACGGAATCGCTGTTCGCCAGTACCACTAGTCCATCGTGGCGGGGGATATCCAGCTCGTCAAAGCGAATCAAATGCGTGGTAATGCCTTCGGTTGCTAGCTGCGGCGGTAGATAGTGAAAAAAACCATCGGCCACTGCGTCTGCCTGGCCCTCTCTTAATGCTCGTGTCGGATCAAAGTGTAGGTTTTGAGGGGCAGAAAAATCATCCGTTTGCTGTACGGAGCGCGGCACTAGTCGTGGAATAGCTAAATTTAGCCCTTCGCGAGTAGTGTAACCATAATGCAATTCCGCTAGGTTTGTTACGTTATCAAGCTGCTCAGGCCCCATAACGATTACCGCTGTTAACGCTGTTTCTATTAACGTCGCAATTCGAATAATAGGGGCGCCCTCGTGGGCATAAAGATGTAGCAAAGGCTGGCGCGTTAACGCTAAATCTATCTCTCCAGCCATTAGTAGCTTGATGGCGATAGAGGGATCTGCCGGTGACTGAATGTCTACCTCAAGGCCTTGGGCGGCATAGTAGCCACGTTCTTTGGCCACCACTAGCGCTGCATGCTGGGGGCTTAAGTACCAATCCAGCATTAGCGTAACGTTTTTTAATGGCGGTGGCTCTAGTGCAGGCGCAGGCGTCAGTGCCATGGTCGGCACTTCATCTTCGCTAACGCTCTCAGTGGAATTCCACAGTGAAGGCGGCACCACTACAACGGTATCTAGCGTCAGCGGAGTCGCTGACTGGGTGTTTTTCTGATCGTCGTTTTCAGCGTGACAAACTGAGGTGAAGAGCAACAAAGTGACGATAACGGTGAGTAACGCAAAGTGCCACTGGCGTGATCGGCAGCGCAGCATAGTCAGTAACTCCAAATCTTGTGACGGCGAAGTGTAGCCGCCGGATAAAGCTCCTGACCAGCCCTTTAGGCATAAGTGTAGGCCGAGAAGGCACAGTAAATTCAATGGTTACATGCAATAATAGCGCTGTGTTGAAGTAGAGGCAGAGAGTCATGGATGCAATTTACACGTTCTTCTTGGTGGGTGGCGCGCTGATGGCGCTGAGCATCTTGGCAAGCCGTTTATCTTCAATGATGGGCGTCCCCGTACTACTGATTTTCCTAGGGTTGGGCATGCTGGCGGGTGAAGAGGGCGTGCTTGGCGTGGTGTTTGACGATTACTCCATGGCGTTTGCTATCGGTCACCTCGCGCTTGCCATGATCTTGTTAGATGGCGGTTTGCGTACTCGCCTTAAAACTTTCCGGGTTGGTTTTAAACCCGCGCTTTCTTTGGCCACGTTTGGCGTTTTTATCACCAGTGCCATCGTTGGTTTAATTGCGATGTGGATTTTTGATCTAACGCTGGTGCAGGGGCTGCTGGTAGGCGCGATTGTTGGTTCAACCGATGCCGCCGCCGTGTTTTCAATGCTCAGTGGCAGAGGCGTTAATCTTAACGAACGGGTAGGGGCTACGCTTGAAATAGAATCCGGTACCAACGACCCGATGGCAATTTTCCTGACGCTAATGTTAGTGGAGTTGCTGGTAGGTGACATTGGCGGCCCAACGGACACGCTGCTGTTTTTCATTTCGCAATTCGGAATTGGCTTAATTGTTGGGATTGGCGGTGGCTGGCTAAGTGCCAAACTGCTGCGCTGGCTCGACTTGGCGCCGGGCCTTTATGCAATGTTAGCGCTGGCGCTAGGGTTTAGCGTTTTCGGCTTCACCAGCGTATTGGGTGGTAGCGGATTTTTGGCGATTTACCTGACCGGCCTAATGATTGGCAATCAGCCGGGGCGACACCTCAATTTCATTTTGCCTGTGCACGATGGCTTAGCGTGGCTCAGTCAAATCGGCCTTTTCTTGGTGCTGGGATTACTAGTAACACCCAGTGAACTATGGGAAGTAGCGCTGCCCGCCAGCTTAGTAGCGCTGGCGCTGATATTTATCGCCCGCCCTTTGGCCGTGCTGATTACTATTAAGCCATTTTTCAAATTCCGCTGGCGTGAAACCTTGTTCATATCATGGGTAGGGTTGAGAGGCGCGGTGCCAATTGTGTTGGCCATCTTCCCCGTCATAGGTGGGGTCGAAAATGCCTCTCTTTACTTTAACATCGCCTTCGCCGTGGTGTTGATGTCACTGCTGGTTCAGGGCGGCTCGCTAACGCTAATGGCCCGATGGCTGAAGGTAGAGGTGCCGGTTGGCACTGTTCCCAACCGACGAGGTCCCCTGGGCATTTTGCCTGAGAATGACTTTGAGCTATTCGTTTATGGCGTAGAGAATCAAGATTTAGAAGACGTGCCCATTCGCCTACTGCGTTTTCCTTCTGGCGCATTAATTTCTGCGCTGTTTCGTAATCACGCCATGCTACAACCCAAGGGCAGTACGCGCTTAAAGCTAGGTGACGTGATTTGCGTGATTGGTCGCTCAGCGGATTTGAATACTCTTAATCGTTTGTTCAATGGCGACGCAAAATTGAAACAGGAGCGCGAGTTCTTCGGTACCTTTACGTTGGATGGCGCCGCGGTCATGCAAGATGTGGCCCTTGCTTATGGTCTAACGCTAAGCGACGGAGAGGCGAACATAACGCTGGCTGAATTTGTTGCTATGCGCGTAGGAGGGCATCCCGTGCTAGGGGATGATGTGGACTGGCACGGCATTCACTGGGTGGTCAGCGAGATGGAAGGTGGAAACATTACTCGTGTTGGTATTCGATTGTACTAAGGGCGTTGACTTACAAGGAAAAGCTGGTAGTATATGCACGCATAAGCCGGAGGGATGGCAGAGCGGTTGAATGCACCGGTCTTGAAAACCGACGTAGGTGAATAACCTACCCAGGGTTCGAATCCCTGTCCCTCCGCCACCTCAATACTGAAACCCCTGATTCGTCAGGGGTTTTTTCGTTTCTAGGCTTTGCGCCTCCTGCCAAGTAGCCCTTCTATAGAATGTACCGGTCTTTCAGTGTGTCCATATTGTATTTTGACCATGGCTGAGCTTGTTAGCGTAGAGGTCGTGCGCATTACCCAGAAAGAGACGTATTTGTAGGGCCTTCATAAAAAAACAGTATTCTTATAATTTAAGAATGGGCAGACGGTGAAAATGCAGCTAAGCAAACCCGGATGCGGCTATTGCTGTTGTCGCAGCTATAAAGCATGCGGCTCTGCTAGGCTGGCGCGAGTGCTAAGTAGTTAGTAAATCCCCTTCGGTTTCGTTAATGTTATCCGTGTACAAAAAAAGGTAAAAACAGGGGAAAACAATGAGTGAAGAAATATTGATCGGGTTTGCACTGTTGCTAGCCCTTGTTGGCTGGGCGCTTTATGCAAAGTCAGCGCTGAAAAATAAAAAAAGAGACAAGCTTGTCGCCAGTCTAGATGAATCACTCTCTGTTAAGGACAGTGAAATATCAGGCTTGACCGTGAAGATGGAGCGTTTAATTAAATATCAAGCTATTGACGATGCTGAGGCAGAGGCCGTCAGACTGATAATCGATGCTAAAAAAGAAGCAGGCCGCTTGTGGCAGGAGTCTGATAAGGAGTGTAAACGGCTGCTTGCGGAATCAAGAAGCGATCGTGAGAAGGCTAACGTAGATGCGTTTAATGCACGGAGAAGGGCAGGTGAGAAGTCTGACAATATCATTGCTGAAGCCCGTGAAGAGGCCAAAACTATACGCGAACGTGCTAAAAGTGTTGATGGTAAGGCCCAGGAATTGCTAGCAGGTGCACATGATCGTGCTGGCGAGATTATCGCTAATGCCCGTAAGCAGGCTGAGGAAACCGCTGGTAACGCTCTTAAAGCGGTAGAAAACGCTAAGCTTTACGAGCGTACGGCACAGGCCATGAAAAATGTTATCGAGGGCTATCATGACGACTACATTGTGCCCAATGCCAGCCTGCTGGATGATCTTGCCGAAGACTTTTCCCACAAAGATGCAGGCCAGCGACTGAAGCAGGTGCGCAAACAAAGCTCAGACATGGCTAAGAATGGCCGTGCTGGTGACTGTGACTATGTAGAGCGAATCCGCCGTGAATACGCTATCCATTTTGCTGTAGACGCATTCAATGGGAAGGTAGATTCCATACTGTCTAAGGTAAAGCACGACAACTATGGGAAGTTGCGCCAAGGGATAATGGATGCCTTCGCGCTCGTTAATCATAATGGTAAACCCTTCAAAGACGCACGCATTACTGATCTTTACTTGCAGGCTAGGCTTGAAGAATTGAAGTGGGCAGTATCTGTGATGGAGCTACGCCGAATAGAGCTTGAAGAGCAACGCGCCATTCGAGAGCAGATGCGCGAAGAAGAGAAAGCGCGAAGGGATTTTGAAAAGGCTATTAAAGAGGCTGAAAAAGAAGAGCGGATGCTGGCTAAGGCAATGGCTGAGGCGCGTAAGCAGCTTGCAAATGCCACTGAGGCTGAGCGGTCTCAGTATGAAGCCCGACTCGCAGAGCTTGAACAGCAATTAGAGGCTGCGGAATCTAAAGAGCAGCGTGCTATATCAATGGCCCAGCAGACTAGACGCGGCCATGTTTATATAATCTCGAATGTTGGTTCCTTCGGTGAAAGCGTTTTCAAAATAGGTATGACGCGGCGATTAGAGCCACTTGACCGTGTGCGTGAGCTTGGTGATGCAAGCGTACCTTTCTCATTTGATGTGCATGCGATGATATTTTCTGAGGATGCGCCAACGCTTGAGCGTGAACTGCACAGGCGGTTTGCAGCCCATCAAGTCAATCGTCTTAATGCACGAAAGGAGTTCTTCAATGTGCCTCTAACGCAGGTGCGTGAGGTAGTAGACGATCAGCAGGCTGAAGTCCATTGGACGATGAAAGCCGAGGCTTGGGAGTATCGGGAGTCTCTGGCCGTTATCGCAAGTGAGAGCCGGAAGCCGGCCGCGATCGCCTAGCTTAAAGCCAGCACTGCATATGATTGCGTTGTATGAAATGTTGGGTTTAAAGAAAGAGTCATTCTGGCTCTTATCTTTTCATCATACTTAGTTGAACCTATTCTCCTGCTTGTTGCTCATACATATGGGTACGGCAAAAGGAGATCTGCCTTGAACAATGTAGATAAGTGCCAAAAATGCGGTAAGGAATACAACCCCGACGATGAGATGGAATCTAAAGCGACACCTACATGTGATTCTTGCGGTGCAACGCTTTGTGAGCCAACCGAGCAAGCAGACTTTGAAAGTGAGGGTGAGGAGCATCTCATTGAAAAAGGGCTGCGAAAAATCGCGGGTGGCATAACAGGCGATAAAAAGTAATTCTAGGGGTAGGATTTAATCCTAGCCATCGTTGATCTCTAATATTATTTTCTTTAAGCCCCACGCTTTTCGCGGCGGGGGCTTCCTGGCTTGGCAGAAAAAAGAGCTTTTAGCTTTCTAGCGAAGCCTGCTGAGCCGTATCAAAAACCAGATGTATTAATCTGAGTCCCTCGCATACAGTCACCGTAGGCCATCCTGTCGCCCATTTTTTCTGCTACCTCACGGCAGTCCGCTGTTCGTGAGGAAGAAGGGCCTGAGCTGCAGCCTGCTAGTAGTGCGGCAATAAGAAATAGTGGGATGAGGGTTTTCATAGATAGCTCCTTATCAGTTAAATAATCCTGCTACATTTAACAGCATCCACGCAGTGTATGTCGATTGACTAGGGTTTTTAGATGTGGGAATGCGGAGCATAGGCTGGCATTGATCCGCGAAGATTCCTCAGCGCGGTAAAATACAACTTGCCAATAAGGTTCGCTCGTAGCGGAACGCCAACACACGTATTAGTGTCGTAGCTGCAATGTTCTTTAACGAGGAGTGGCGTATGGATCGTGTATTTGCATGGGATCATCGGCACGAACAAGTGGTTTATCGTATTCCAGGGCATACTCATGATGATGGTAGAGAAGATAGCGACTTCTCACCTGTTTGGCTGCCAAGCAGCGAGTCAGAGCTGCCGGATGGAATAAGCATTGAGGATTTGAGAGAAGTAACCGTTCAGGATTGATGCTGTGGAGGAAGAAATATCAACCTTGCCTAAGGCGGCCCGCCTAATCCAGGCGTTAAGTATTTGAGCGATAGATAATTGTGAAAGAGTATCATCTCAGCCGCGTTTAGAGGCATTTAGCGTTATTTAATTCACGTTTTCCCCCGTTGTTTCTGTAAAAATAATCGTTATTATGCTGTGAGCTTGATGCTATTAATTCACTAAGGAAGATCTACCATGTTGAAAGGATTGATCGTTTGCTTTGCGATGCTTTTTGCGCAATTGGCAGTGTTGCATGTAATTGATGCACGTTTATACAGTTCTCCTCAAGATGCGCGTCAAACGGCAGTCACAACCGTGACCGCTCATAAAGATGATGAAGAAGAAGAAGCACAAAGCTAAATAATTCTTCCATCAGACGATGACCTAGTGGCACGGCTCGCGTCACTAGGTGTTCGTAAGAGTTAGACTTATTTGGGTATCTCATTTAGCCAATCTTTAAACGTCGCCCACGAACGCTGGTCGGCGTTTTCTCGATAGGCATCGCTTCCAAACACACTAAAGGCGTGTGGTGCACCGGAATAAATACCGACTTCGTAGGCAATGCCCGCTGTTTCAAGCTCATCTGCGAGTAGTGCAACATCGTTTAGACTAACGGCGCTGTCGGCACCGCCATGGGCAATGAATATGGGGGCAGTGCTGCTGGAGTATGATTGGCCTTCCGGTGTTGTAAGGCCGCCGTGAAAGCTTGCATAGGCCGCAATGCCTTGTGCGTCACCTGCACGGGCTATTTCAAGTGCGGCGGTTCCGCCAAAGCAATATCCTAGGATCACCGTTTGCTCGGCCGCGCCTTGCTCTCTAGCTTGCGCTAAGCCGCCTAGCGTTAGTTCGCGCATACGCTCTCTATCGTCGTAAAGATGGTTGGTGGCAGCTCGTTTATCTTCCACTGTTTGAGGACGATTACCTTCACCGAATAAGTCGACGGCAAATACATCGTAACCCTCAGCGGCCAACATATCGGCTCGTTGACGTTCATAATCGTCTAAACCATCCCAATCATGAATAATAAGCACGGTTCCCTGAGCATTTTCGCCGGCTGAAACAAAATAGCCCTGAAAATTTTCTGCATTAATCTTATAGGTAATGTCATTGCCAGCAGGCGAGTACGCAAGCGCAGGTAAGGCGAGCGACAATAGCGTTATTGCGCCGATGGGCAGTAGTATTTTGTTCATCGTTTTGGTGTCCAAAAGAGGTGTTAAGCAAGCATAGTCAATTCTTGATAAACTGGTACAACGTTGAATTACCATTTGCGTCGAACACAAGTGCTTGCGTCTGGAACTCAGTAACGGCATTCTTGTCCGTTGTTAGAATACTATTAGGGAGCATTAACACATGGCTTACAACGACTCACGTATGGCACGCCCCCAGTCGGGCGGTGTGGCAAACAGTGTCAGTACTAACAAAGTATTGCGTAATACCTACGCACTGCTGGCGATTACACTCTTGTTTTCTGCAGTAACAGCGGGTGCCGCTGTTGCAATGGGCATCCAGCAAATGAACATTTTTGTGTTCTTTATTGGTGCTTATGGACTGATGTTCCTTGTCCACAAAACGGCGAATTCAGCGGCAGGCTTGCTGGCGACGTTTGCGTTTACAGGGTTCATGGGCTTTACCCTTGGGCCGATCCTTTCAGCCTATCTAACGCTCCCTAACGGCGGCGCATTGATCATGAATGCACTGGCGATGACGGGGCTTACGTTTGTTGGCTTGTCAGCCGTTGCGCTAACAACCAAGAAAGACTTCAGCTTCTTGAGTAACTTCCTGATGGCAGGTGCCATCGTGCTGATTCTTGCCATGGTTGCGGGCATCTTCTTCAACATTCCTGCGCTGTCACTAATGGTATCTGCGGGCTTTGTACTGTTTGCTTCAGCTGCCATTTTGTATCAAACCAGCGAAATCATTCACCGCGCCGGTGAGACTAATTACATTCTCGCTACCGTGACACTCTACGTATCCATCTACAATCTGTTTGTTAGCCTGTTGTCGATTTTGGGTATTATGAGTAACGATTGATTTTGAACGGCGTTAGACGATAGGACAGGCCCTTTTGCGAGGGCCTGTCTTTTTTTTAGCTAGCTGTGACTAGGTATTAATATGATGCAGTATGGTTTATTGGTGATGGGCGCTCCGTATAGCAGTCCTGCACCGCATTCTGCTTTGCGTTTTGCCCACGCCGTTATTGCGCGGGGGCATCGGTTGGCGGGTGTGTTCTTCTATCACGACGGTGTTCATAATGCGTCTTCACTGATGGCACCTCCGCAGGATGAGCTCAATCTCAATGAAGCCTGGTTAGAGCTTCATCGTCTGCATACCGTACAATTAGATGTCTGTATTGCCGCAGCGCTGCGCCGGGGGCTAATGAGCGAATCGGAAGCGCAGCGGCATGGCAAGCAAGCCGTTAATATTGAAAAACCTTTTGAATTGACCGGCCTTGGACAGTTACTTGAACTACAGCAGCGTTCTGATCGCTTTATTACTTTTGCTTAAAAGGTGAGTCAATGGTGGCACCTGATGCGCTACTGGTGATTATTCGCCATGCACCTCACGGTTCAAACTGGTTACGTGAAGGATTAGATGCGGCACTGGTTGCTGCGGCGTTTGGGCAGCCGGTGGAACTGTTGTTTATGGGGCAGGGTATAATGGCGCTGCTAAAAGAGCAGGGCAGTGGCGCGCCAGGTCAGAAAGCCACGCTGCCAACTATTGATATGCTGGAAATGTACGATATTGATAAGCTCTGGGTGCCACGAGAGGCACTACAAAGCCTGCATATACCGGCAGATGCGCTTGTAGACAGCGTAACGCTAATGGCGAATGCAGATATACCCGATTTATTGCAACAACACGCCAAAATTTTCAGCTTTTAGTGGGGCCATCACTATGTTGCACATCCTCACCAAGCCGTCAGACAGTAGCGCATTTGCTCAAATGCAGCTTGCGGCAGGCGCCCAAGACACGGTGCTATTGGTTGAAGAGGCGGTGACTGCCGCTCTTGACCCTACTTGGAGCGCATGGCTGCACTTTCATCAGCGTATTTATTTGCTTTCAGAAGACCTTACTTCTAGAGGCCTAGCAAAGATAGCGGCTGATCATGGACTGCCTACGGTCGATGTAGACGGTTTTGTTGTACTGACTGAGCAGAATGAAAAAACAGTAACCTGGTATTAAGCATGACTAAACCAAAAATATACCGTTATCTTGATTTAGAAGAAAAATGGGGACTCGATCCTGAAGGGTACCTTGTTAATCAAGGTGACTGGAGCGAGCCAGTAGCTGAGTTAATGGCCAGCGAGGAGGGGCTGCCACTGACCTCTGAGCACTGGGAAATAATTGATCTAGTGCGGGCTTTTTATCAGCGCTATGAAATGGCGCCGGCGATGCGCCCATTGGTAAAAGCAACCAAAACAGCGCTAGGTGAAGAGAAGGGGCGTTCCATTTATTTGATGCAGCTTTTTCCGGGCAGCCCGCCTAAAAGGATTGCCCGGCTAGCCGGTTTGCCTAAGCCTACCAACTGCCTATAGCGCAGTGTTTTATCACGTTAAACAATATCGCCACGCGTACACACTGAAAGCACCACTGCATCGTTCAGGCTGGTCGAAACAAGCGCATGGCCCATATCACTATCAAAGTAGATGCTGTCGCCTTCGGCTAACACTAGCGGGGCATAAAACTCGGTGTGAAGCATTATATCGCCATGCAGCACCATCAGAAATTCTTCGCCATCATGGCGCACCCACTGCTGATACTCTTCGAAACTGCGCGCTCGAACGATAGTTTTGAAGGGTATCATGCGCTTTTGGGCTAGCTGGTGACCGAGCAATTCATGCTCATAGGTCGGCGTAGGGTGTAGCTGCCCTTTGCCTTTACGGGTTAAATCGCGGCGGCCCATGGTGTAGCGCTCGCGCTTTGGTGGCGTCAGCAGCTGAGGCAGGTCAATGTTCAGGCCCGTCGTTAGCTTCTGCACCACGCTAAAGGTAGGTGATACTTGGTCATTCTCAATTTTAGAAAGCGTTGAACGCGCAAGCCCCGTACGCTGGCTTACATCTTCCAGCGTCCACTGGTTGGCAAGACGAATTTGCTTAAGCCTTTCGCCCAGGCGTAGCGGTTCAACAAACGGCTTGCTTCCCGATGCGATACGCAGCGCGGCATGCTCTTCGGTGGTTGCGGTCATAAATCGTCACATTGGCTGCGTTAACGTGGGGCATTTGAGTCTGAGCATGATATCACAGCTCATACTCACACCCATTGAGCCCGCCCATTCGATACGGGCTTTAAGGTACTTCTGCGAAAGGAAGTCCTAGCAGCGCTTTTAGATGCGCCTCTACACCGCTGGCTAACGATTTTGGGTGATAGCCACCTTCAAGCACCGAGACAATGCGGTTATCGGCGTATAGAGTGGCGATTTCCATAGCGAGATGAGTGATCCAGTAAAAATCTTCATCCTCCAAGCAAATGTCGCCCATTGGATCATCGCGATGGGCATCAAAGCCTGCAGATATCATGACTAAATCTGGCTTAAAAGCATGCAGGGCGGGCAGCCAATGACTTTCGATAATGCGCCGAAACTCGGGCCCGTCAGTGCCAACTTCCAATGGAGTATTCACAACGTTTTGCCACTCACTGCGTAAGTAGCGCCACGGATAAAACGGATACTGGAAGCTTGTGCAAATGAGAATTTCAGGATCGTTTTTGAAAATATCGATCGTACCGTTGCACTGGTGCACATCAAAATCCAGGATGGCAATACGCTTAGCACCATATTTTTCGCGGGCATGGGCTGCGCCAACGGCAATATTATTATAAAAACAGAAACCCATGGCATCACTGGCCTCCGCATGGTGGCCAGGCGGCCTAACGGCACAAAAAACGTTATCGGCCTGGCACTTAAACACCTGATCAACCCCCCGAATAACAGCGCCGGCGGCCACTCTAGCGGCTTTCAGACTGTCAGGATTCATCATGGTATCGCTATCCAATGCGATGATGCCTTCTTTGGGTAAACACTTTTCCAGCGCGCGAAGATGACGCAAGGGGTGTACCCTGGCTAATGCCTCTTCACAAGCTTCTTTAGCGTCGGCCTGCATGGTCTGCTGCAGTATTCCCGCAAGCGATAGGTGGGCGCGAATAGCCTCCAGACGCTGTGGGCTTTCCGGATGCTCTGGCCCCATATGGTGCAATGAGCAATCGGGGTGGGTAAGGTAGGCGGTAATCATTCAAACGCTCCATTATTATTGATGACACCTTAATCGCCTCCAGGCCCTACGCGACAGTCTCAATAAGTCGTACAGCCGCTATTTATGTCAGGGGAGACTCATTTGTGAGCACGCGCTTTTTACACCATTTTTTTGAACCTCGTACACTAGCGGTGTTTGGTGCCTCTGAAAAGCCCGCATCGCTGGGCGGTTTAGTGCTGAGAAACATTCAAGATGGCGGCTTCAAAGGGTCGCTCTGGGCCGTCAACTTGAAAGGCTATGCTCAGGTATTCGGGGTGCCGTGCGTAAGTCGCGTAAGTGAGCTGCCTGAAATACCCGACCTAGCCGTGGTGTGCTCACCTATTGAGGGTATCCCCAGTTTAATTAAAAAGCTTGGGCAGGCCGGTGTCAAAGCGGCTCTGGTACTTTCTGGCGGCGCCTATCTTGATCGTGATAAGGGCAATAAAGGCTCCATCCGTGAAAGGATGCTGAGTGCAGCACGCGTTTCGGGCATTCGAGTATTGGGTCCGGAATGCATGGGGCTGATTGTGCCGGGCAAGAATCTTAATGTTTCTTACGCCAGCCAGCCGGTCAAAGCGGGGCGCGTCGCTTATTTGGGCCAGTCCGGCATGCTGGCCAATGCCATGATAGATTGGGCCGCTGGGCGTGATGTAGGCTTTTCACATCTGATCACTGTTGGCGATAGCGTGGACGTTCTGCTGCCGGATCTTATTGATTACGTTAATCAATACTCACCGGCTCAGGCCATATTGCTCCACCTAGAGCGGATTAATGATGCCCAGCACTTTATGACGGCCGTACGCGATGCATCGCGTAACCGCTTAGTGCTGGCGATAAAAAGCGGGCGCACGCCCGAATCGGATATCTCGGGCATGGCGCCGACGCCAGGCATTGCGAATCGCGATGTGGTCTTTGATGCGGCCTTTGCTCGGGCTGGCGTTGTGCGCGTTGATGATTCCGATGAGCTGCTTGATGCGCTAGAAACGCTTTCACGCATGAAGCCCTTGAAGGGGGACCGCCTAGCAATTGTCTCGAACGGGTTGGGGCCAGCCATGCTGGCTATCGATAAGCTGATTAGCGCTGGCGGTAAGTTAGCTGAATTTAGCGCTGAAACGCAGGCGGCGCTGCATCTTAGCCAGGTCGATATGAGTAAACCGGGGGAGAACCCGGTGGATTTAGGCGGCAATGCGTCGCCAGAGCGGTTTGTTCAAGCGCTGGAAATTGTCGCGTCTGATGCCAATGTCGATGCCGTGCTGGTCGTTCACGCGCCTACTCGCATGGCACCATCGCTCGTCACGGCTCAAGTGTTAATCGATAACCGTAAGAAGTTTCGTCGCAACTTACTGACCAGCTGGATGGGCCTAAAGGAGGCTCTGAACGCGCGTCATATATGCAATTTAGCCGGAATTCCCACCTACATTTCACCTGAAAAGGCCGTTAAGGCCTTCATGCACATGGTGATTTACCAGCGTGTTCAGGCGCTGCTGCAGGAAATTCCACCCAGCTTACCCTTTTCAACGAGCCCTGAAATACGCGCTCAGTGCCGCACACTCATCAAGCAGGCAAAAGAGCAGGGCAGGCAAACGTTAACTCACTCTGAAACTGCTCAAGTGCTTGAGGCATACGGTATTCCTACGGCCCCGAGCGTGTATTTATCTAGCCCTGAAGAAGCACTTGAAAAGGCCGCAGGCATTTCTGGAAGCAAAGCGCTCAAGGTGGTTCATGAAGGCAATTGCCGTCCTTATCGCTACCGCAAGCATCCGCATAAAATTTCGGCAGGCTTGCTGCAGGATTTAGAAACCCCAGAGCAGGTGGCTGAGGGTATTCGTCAGCTGGGCGACAAAGTCGCGGAAAAATTCCCGGAGTACGCGATCCGCGAATACTGTTTGCAGCCCATGCAACGCGGCAAGCATTCCATGCAGATCTGCGCAGGCATTACCCGTGATCCGGTATTTGGCCCGCTGATTGTCTTTGGTATCGGCGGCTATAAGGTCAACGTCTTGGCTGATCGCCAGGTAGCGCTGCCGCCGCTGAACATGAGCCTAGCCGCCGACGTAGTCGGCAGAACGCATGCGGCCTCGTTAATTCGTGAACACTCCGCCGACCCTGAGCGGGATATACAGCACCTGTGCCAAATGCTGGTCAAATTATCGCAAATGGCGTCAGACCTTGGCGATCTACGCGGGCTTGAGGTGAATCCGTTGATACTTAATCGCGATGGGATGATTGCCGTCGATTTCGCGATGGATCTGGGGACGCCGTCGCGCTTTGCGATCATGCCTTATCCAGAAGAGCTGCGGGAATGGGTGACGCTTAAAAACGGCTGGCAGGTCGAGGTCAGGCCTATTCGTGCCGAAGATGCGCATCTCATTACCACGTTCCACCGCCAACTCTCAGAAGAGAGTATTCGCTTTCGCTACTTCCACAATAAATCTAATTTAACGCAGCGCGACTTGTCGATTTTGTCGCATATTAACTACGACCGCCAGATGGCCTTTATCGCTGAATATTTAGGCGCGGATGGCAAAAAAGAGATGCTGGGCGTGGCAAGGGTGTGGAACGACCCTGATAATATTCGCACCGAGTTTTCGATCATCATTCGTGATGACCTGCAGGGGCTCGGCATTGGCAGCCTGTTAATGAAGAAGATGATCGACTACTGCACTAACATCGGCACCCTGGAAATGATTGGCAAAATCATGGTTGATAACCATCCGATGCGGGCCTTAATGAAGCACCTAGGCTTTAAATGCCGTTACAACATGGAAGAGCAGGTGATTGATGCCGTGTTACGCCTCAATGAACCTGAAAGTGAGTGGCAGCGGCATCGCCTTGAAAGCCTGCCCGACTAACCGCAAAAGGCCTGTCGTCATCACTGCAGGCCTTTTAAATACTTTTTTTATGCGCTCGTCGCGTTAAGGCGCTAAGCGAAAGCGACTCCATTCATTGCTGTCGCGGCGTTCAAACCGCAGCCGATCGTGCAAGCGGCTGGGCTGGCCTTGCCAAAACTCGATCATGTCAGGTGCCACGCGGTAGCCGCCCCAGTGAATCGGGCGCGGTATATCTTGTCCGTGGTAGGCTTGCTCAAAGCGCTTTTGGCGCTCTTCAATCCAGTTGCGCCCTGGAATTACAACGCTTTGGGTAGCAATCCAGGCACCAAGCTGGCTGCCGCGCGGGCGGCTGGCAAAATACTCATCTGACTCTACGGTGGGTATCCGCTCAACGAGTCCTTCGATACGGACTTGCCGAGAAAGCGATGGCCACCAAAACGTCATCGCCGCGTAGGGCACATTGCTTAACTCACTGCCCTTATGGCTGTGGTAGTTGGTGAAAAACACCATTCCGCGTTCATCAAAGCCTTTTAATAGCACTACCCGTGCGTGTGGCCTGCCTTGGCTATCCACACTGGCAAGCGTCATGGCATTGCCATCCTGGCCTTCTTTTTCCAGGGCGAGGGTGAACCATTCATCAAATAGTACAAAAGGATCGGTGGGCGCCAGCGACTCATCTAGCCTGCCGCCTTCATAATCACGCCTAATATCGGCTATGTTACGTGTCATCGAATGACTCTCCCTTGAATTTCATCCATGGTCGCCGGTCTCACTGAAAACCTCAAACGGCCGCTCTCGATTCTCAATGAATATAGAGCGATTCGCTGGGCTTTCACCAGTATAGTGCTTACGGCGTTGTTTTTTTGATGTAACTATTGTTGACGCAACTGCCGGCTACGAAAACGCGCATAGCCCATGCATCCCGCAAACAGGGCAAGCGAAACGATAGCTTCCGAAATGCCACGAACGCTTTGCCCAGGAACGCTTGCCAGCATTACGCCTTGAGTGAAATAGAGCAGGCTGACGAACGCAAGCCATGCGTGTCCACGCGCTCGCTGGCCAATAATAGAAGGTAAAAACAGCACCAGGGGAAGCACAAAAGCCACGACAGGGCGCCAGTTGAATTCATCGCCCTGTACTAAAAAGCCCCGATAAATAACTAATACCAGCAAGATGGCACCGCTGACTAACACCAGCTGGCGGCTTTTAAGCGTGAGCTGATCTAATCCATGGCGTGCCTCGATATCTTCCAGCCACTGCCTCATAAAGCGTTCTGCCGCATGGCATTCAGTGCTAACGCGAGTCGAGCCAGCCGTTTTCCCTGCGCAACGCACAGCGCGCGCTCATGCTCATCCACAGAGCGATCGCTACGAGCGCCAGCGACATGACTCGCACCGTAAGGCGTTCCGCCCGTGTGCGTCTCTAATAGCGTGGTTTCACTATACGGCACGCCAGCGTAAACCATGCCATGATGCAGCAGCGGCACCAGCATTGTCAGCAGGGTGCTTTCCTGACCGCCATGCAGGCTTGAGGTTGAGGTGAATGCGCAGGCCGGTTTATCAATCAGCGCACCGTTCATCCATAGGCTGCTGGTGGAATCGATAAAATACTTAAGCGGCGCCGCCATGTTGCCAAATCGCGTTGGGCTGCCCAACGCCAGTGCGCTGCAGTTGCGCAGGTCGTCTAGGTCAGCATAAACCGCGCCCTCAACAGGAATTTCTGGATCAATGGCTTCACAGGTTGTTGAAACCGGTGCCACTGTCCGCAAACGTGCCTGAATACCAGGTACGCTTTCTATGCCGGCCGCGATTTGCTGCGCCATGGTGGCAGTAGCGCCGGAGCGAGAATAGTAGAGAACCAAAACGTACGGGGTCATGTCACTCATCATCATTCCTGAATAAGGTCATAAAAGCGGCCTTGGCAAATATGGATAAGCCTATCTGCCCTATGGTACCAGAGCTATCGGCAACTCCGCGTAAGAGGCAAGCGCATTTTGTGTATCTGGACGGCGCAAGTAGACCCAGGCCCGGATGCCATCCTCAAGGGTTATCATCACACGATCATAGCGTACGCCCAGTCGTTCATAGCGGTCTAAGCGGCGCAACTCAGCGGCATCTACCGTGAGTAGCAGCCCGTTGACGTAACTGCCCGGTTGGGATGAAAGGTCGAGACCATTGCGCTGATACTCCTCAAGAACGGCTTCTTCAGGCGAGCCGAAGCCACCCATTACGACCAAGCGCACCGGCGCATAGCGAAGCGTACCGTACACAAAGACCTGATGGACGCGCTGCTCAATGTCATCAAGATCGTCTGGGCGATCATAAAACCATGGGCTGAGCATGGTGAGCCACAGCCATCCGGCTATGCCTGCAGCCCCCACGCTGCTACCGATCGCTAGGCGTTTTAACCAAACCATTTTAGCCAAACCAGAGTGCCTCTCACTGAATGGTAAAGAAGTGCTGGCATAGCTTGGCGCTCTGAATAGATGATGACAAGCCCTATGTTATCGACTTAGTTAATCTGTTTAAGCACAGTATTCGAGTTTGTTAGGATAGCCATTAGACCCTGTCAGAGGAGCCTGCAATGAATCAGCCACTTCGTGATGATATGGATTTTCGTGCTCTCGTCGGCGATGTTAAACCGCTACCGGCGAGTAATCGCGCCGATCCTACTGCTCATCGTAAATGTCCTTCTGACGCTCAGCTGGCACGGCGTGAATGGGCAGAAGAAGAGAGAGGATCGCGCAATTTTCTATCCGACGATTTCGTCGACCTGCTGCCTCCTTTTGATCCTATCGAATATCGCCGCGAGGGCATACAGCAGGGCGTTGTCGATAAATTAAAGCACGGCGGCTATAGCGTTCAGTCCCAGCTTCATCTGCTCAGGCGCCCTTTAAGTGAGTGCCGTCGGCTGCTTTTCCCTTTTATTCAGGAAGCCTATGCTCACGATTTACGTTCGGTGTTAATTATTCACGGCCGGGGGCGTGATATCGACAGCCCGGCCAATGTATTACGTTCATACCTTGCCAAGTGGCTCGGCCAGTTTGACGAAGTCCAAGCGTACGTATCGGCTCAACCATCAGAGGGTGGGCTCGGTGCTACCTGGGTAATGCTGCGCAAAAGTGGCCGCGCTAAGGCAAATAATCGCGAGCGTCAGCAAAAGAGACGTGGATAGTTGGTCAATATATAACAAGGTGCTAATTTCGGATCATTAGCTAATCTTTTAGCCATTAATGTTCTATTTAGCGCCTCTTATATATTCATAGCTTTTCTGTGTTTTGCGATTAAAAACAATATTTCATAATGTGCTATATTTAGATCATAGACGATATTTACCCTCATTATATTCGCTTAAGAGCACCTTATGATGACTGACAATAAATCACCTGCTGCGATTGCTGAAGCGTTAGGAGGGCGCCTTAAACAGGCGCGCCTCAATCACGACATGACACAGGCAGAAGTAGCCGCTCTCGCCGGCTTATCAAGAAAAGTGGTGCTGAATGCTGAAAAAGGAAAAGTCCAACTAGAGGGGTTGGTAGCCATCATGGTGGCACTCGATCTGACGGCCCAGTTGGAGCACTTTTTACCGCCACAAACTATTTCACCACTGCAGCTTTCCAAGCTACAGAGTAAGCAGCGTCAGCGCGCCTCTGGCCAGCGAAAAACCAAGGATGAGGAGCCGCTTGAATGGTAATGGAAGTTATCAACGTCAACTATCTCGACCGCTACGTTGGGGCGGTGAGTTTCGATACCCACACCGGCGTTGGTGCCTTTGAATACGATGGTGCCTTTATTAACGATGGCGTTGAGCTTTCTCCCATTAAAATGCCTCTTGGCAAAAAAATATTCAGCTTTCCTGAGCTCAATGTTGAAACCTTTAAGGGCCTGCCGGGACTCATCGCCGACTCACTGCCCGATGACTTTGGCAATGCCGTACTCAATGCCTGGGTCGCCAGCAAAGGTGGGCAGGCTAGTGACATTACGCCGCTGCAGAGGCTGCAATATACTGGCAAGCGGGGCATGGGGGCGCTGGAGTATTCGCCTGCCACGAAACTAAAAAGTCTCAATGCCTCGGCCCACGTTGAAATAGCCACCTTAGTCGGCATTGCGCAGGAAATACTCGATAGCCGCTCAACCTTTGCCGTTGAGCTTAATAAGGAGGGGCAGGAAGACAGAGAAGCCATGATGGCGCTACTGTCTGTCGGAATGAGCGCTGGGGGCGCTCGCCCGAAAGCGGTTCTTGCGTTTAATCAGGATTTTTCCCAGGTGCGCTCAGGACAAACACGCGTGCCGGATGGATTTACGCATTTTCTGATGAAGTTTGATGGCGTCAGTGAGCATAATAAAAATCGTGAGACGTTTGGCGACCCGCTAGGCTATGGTGCCATGGAGTATGTTTATCATCTGCTAGCGAAAGCCTGCGGCATTGAGATGATGCCTTGTAAGCTGATTAATGAAGGCCCGCGGCGCCACTTTATAACGCAACGCTTTGACCGTACCGGCAATCGCAAACTGCACGTGCAAACGCTGAACGGCATAGCCCACGTTGACTATAAAAAGCCAGGCTCATTTTCATACGCTGAATTATTTGGTGTGGCGAGACAGCTACAGCTTTCTGCAGCAGACGCCGAACAATTATTTAGACGTATGATTTTTAATATAGTGGCTAGAAACCACGATGATCACGCGAAAAATTTTGCATTTATGCTGAAAGGAGGAGCCTGGTCACTCGCACCGGCTTATGACCTTGCTTATAGCTACAAACCGGGAAGCCCGTGGGTGAACAGCCATTGGATGAGCCTAAATGGTAAGCGCGATCATTTTTCTCGCAGTGATCTTTATTCGTTAGAAAGGCTGAGCCCTTTGTTTACCCGTAAAAAGATCAACGCCATGATCGATGAAACCATTGCACACGTTGCAAAATGGCGGAAGCTGGCCAGTGAACACGGTGTACCTGCATCACTGATAGACGAAGTGGCGTCAAACCTTCGGCTCGCGCTTTAAAATCAAAAAAAGCCGGCAAAGGCGCAGTGCCTTTGCCGGCTAATGATCTGTGTTACTTGCTGGCAGCTAAGCGACGTTCAAACAACGCCTGGCGCTCTTCAACATCCGTTTGATAACGAACGCTAAAAGCATTCAGCGCGCGCAAGGCATCTTCTGGATGCTGGTCGTCGCGTAGTGCCATTGAAGTAAAGCCACAGCGACGCATATAGTCCAATTGGTCAACCAAGACATCGCCGACGGCGCGAACTTCACCTGCGTAGTGAAAGCGCTCACGCAGCAGCCGAGCGACCGTATAGCCGCGCCCATCGGTAAAGGCGGGGAAATCAATCGCAATGGCCGCAACACTGCCAAGCTGCTCGCCCAGCGCGGGGGTTAATTCGGTATCGCTGGTAAGCAGCGGCGCTAGCTCAGCGTCTTCTTGATTCGCTTGCCACAGCGCCAATGGCACAAACGCCGGGCGCTGTTCAGGAAGTGTGTCAGTGTCATAGGAGGCGCACCAGGCGTTCTCGGCCGCCAGCTCGCCGTTAGCAATTAAATTATCGACGTGCACAGGCGCTAGCTCTAACGCCTCTTCTTGCGTCTCATCATTGGCCGTTGGCATGTTCTTATTTGGCATAAACATGCTCCTTAAAGGGTTTTAAGCCAATACGGCGGTAAGTATCCAAGAAGCGTTCGTCGTCATGGCGCTGGCCTACATAGACCGCCAATATTTTTTCAACCACGTCAGGTACATCCTGGCGGAAGAATGAAGGGCCCAAAATTTTGCCCAGCGAGGCATCGTCGGTGGAGTTACCGCCGATCGATATCTGGTAATACTCTTCGCCCTTTTTATCGACCCCCAAAATGCCGATATGGCCGACATGGTGATGTCCGCAGGCATTCATGCAACCGGAGATATTCAGATCCAGCGGGCCAAGATCGTATAAGAAGTCTAAGTCTTCGAAACGTTCCTGCAGGGCTTGAGCGATAGGAATAGACACTGCGTTGGCTAAGCTGCAGTAGTCTCCGCCTGGGCAGCAAATAATATCGTTAAGCGTTCCTACCGTAGGGTTTGCCATGCCGAGCGCTTCTAGCTCTTGCCAAAGCGCCTGCATCTCATCAACAGGGACATCGGACAGCACTAAGTTCTGCTCATGGGTAACACGTACTTCGCCAAAGCTGAAGCGGTCGGCTAAATCTGCGACGGCTTCCATCTGGTCAGCGGTGACGTCACCCGGGGCATGCTCACGGCGTTTAAGTGACAGCGTCACCGCTTTGTAACCAGCCACCTTATGATCGGTGACGTTGTTGGTTACAAAACGCGCAAAACTGCGATTTTCAGCACGCAAGTGATCAAAATCTTCAGTGGCTGAGGCGGCTACTGGGCGACGATCAGGCTCAGGGAAGTGGCCTTTAGCAGCGTCGACAGCGGCTTGATTAAGCGTTTGCGGGCCATCTTTTAAGTGCGCCCACTCTTCATCTACCCGGCGGCGGAACTCATCAATGCCCAGCGCCTTAACGAGGATTTTGATCCGCGCTTTAAACTTGTTGTCGCGCCGGCCGAACTGATTATAAACCCGTACACAGGCTTCCAAATACGTCAGCAAGTGCTGCCAAGGGAGGTCTTCACGAACCACGTCAGCAATCATGGGGGTGCGGCCTAAGCCGCCACCGGCCAATACTTTAATGCGCAGCTCACCCTCGTCGTTGTACCAAAGGCGCAGACCAATATCATGCACTTGAATCGCTGCACGGTCCTGGGCAGCCCCGCTAACCGCGATTTTAAACTTGCGCGGCAAATAAGCGAATTCGGGGTGAAGGGTAGACCACTGGCGAATTAACTCACACCAGGCGCGCGGATCTTCCACTTCATCATTGGCGATGCCCGCAAACTGATCGCTGGTCGTATTACGAATGCAGTTGCCGCTAGTTTGAATCGCGTGCATCTGAACTTTCGCCAAGTCGGCCAAGATATCCGGCACATCTTCGAGAGCAGGCCAGTTCAGCTGTAAATTTTGACGCGTTGTAAAGTGTCCGTAACCACGGTCATAGCGGCGAGTAATCTCAGCCAGGGCACGTAGCTGATGGCCAGCCAGCATGCCATAAGGGATTGCAATACGCAGCATAGGCGCATGCCGTTGAATATATAGGCCGTTTTGCAGCCGTAACGGGCGGAACTCTTCTTCGCCCAAACGCCCGGCGCGATAGCGCTCCATCTGGTCGCGAAACTGAGCGACACGCTCATCAACCAGCGTTTGGTCGTGAATATCATAACGGTACATGTGGCACGATCCTGCTAAAAAGCGAAATGGTCACGTTGAGACGGGTGTTAGTGTAGTGCCACCTTAACGCGGGCATCATATTCTACAAAAGAATATATAATTATCTTTTTAGCACTAAAAGCTATTTAAAAGCCGGTAAAGCCCAGCGACGACGTTGCCAGACCCACATAAATCCAATGGAATTAACCAGCCGATATAATAGCTGCATCAGCCATACACCTAATAAGCCATGCGCTAGACCAACACCTACCCACCAGGCCAGCGGTAGAAAAAACAGCCACTGCATACCCAAGGTTAGCATCATGACCGTTCGCTGAGCGCCAGCCCCCATTAACGCTTGAGCAAGCACCAGCGCCGCGGCATCTATAACGATCATCACACCGGTTAGCTGTAATGGTAAGGCGCCCATTGCGACAAGCTCGGGGCTGCTAAAGAAGATGCCGAGTATCTTTCCAGGTATTAGCAGCATAGGCAGCGCCAGCAATAACAGTAGCAGCCAGGCCACGCGAAGCGCATCCAGGCCCCACTGGTGCGCTTCTTGCTGGGCATCTCGCCCTAAGGCTTCGCCCACCAAGCTCATCGTGGCAACGCCCACACCTACACCCGGTAAGATTAGTAGTAGCGATAGATTAATAAGAACATGTCCAACGGCCACGCTAGCAGTGCCTAGCTGACTTAATAGCCAAAATAAAACGGCATAGCCCGCTGCGAAGCAAAGCTGCTGAATAGAGTGCGGTATGGCTAACGCGAGGGTCGAACGTAGCGTGACGAAGCTTGGCAGGCATGTCAAAAAATCCGCATTGAACGCATTTTTCAAGCTTATCCAACTCCACACCATCAAGCCGGCAAAAAGCGATAGGGTCGTGCCTGCGCCGGCACCGCTGGCCCCCATTTGTGGCAGGCCAGCAACGCCGTAGATCAAGCCCGCACTAGCGACTACATTTAGCAGGTGCACCGCCACAATGATCTGCAAATAAAGATGCGTCTGCTGGCGGCCGTTCCAGTAGCCACGAAAACATAGCGTCAACGCAATGGCCGGTAGCGAGATAACCCGCCAACGAAAGTAGCCAACGGCAACCTCATGTACGTCCTGCGTCTGGGTGATAAAACCAATGATAAAAGGCGCCTGCCACCATGCCAATATTGATAGTGGAAGCGCCACGGCAGCGCCTATCATTAGCCCAGAATGCAGCGGATGATAGCGTTCTGCAGCGGATACGCCAACACACTGAGCCGTCTGTGACTGCACGCTGGAGGAGAGGCCAAAGACAATAGCGGTGAGCATAAACATCGCATAACCGCCCACGCCAACACCGGCCAACGCCACTTCACCCAGCCGCCCCACAAGTGCTGCATCGATCAAATTGAGCACGCTTTGTGACAGCATGCCCAACATAATCGGCAGGGCGAGGCGGATTACCTTACCGTGACGGTGGGTGACAAACAGGCCCATTGGTATCGATTAGCTTGGGTCGTAGGAAAGCACCGGGGAAAGCCAGCGCTCCATCTCCTCAAACGGCATGGGCTTACGCGCCGCGATAGCCTCGACTTGATCGCGAGTAATCTTACCAGTCGAGAAATATTTCGACTGCGGATGAGCAAAGTACCAGCCTGCAACGGCGGCAGCGGGCCACATAGCAAAGCTTTCAGTCAATGCCAAGCCGGTATTCTCGGTCGCATTGAGCATTCTAAACAGCGTGGCTTTCTCAGTATGGTCAGGGCAGGCCGGGTAGCCGGGGGCAGGGCGAATGCCCTGGTATTTCTCAGCAATTAACGCATCGTTGTCTAACACTTCTTCTGGTACATAGCCCCAGAACTCCTTACGTACACGCTCATGCATACGTTCGGCAAAGGCTTCTGCCAGTCGATCCGTTAATGCCTGGACCATAATCGCGTTGTAGTCGTCGCCCGCCGCTCCATAGGCTTTGGAAAGCTCATCGACACCGTGACCGGTAGTCACCGCAAAGCCGCCAATCCAATCGGCTTTGCCACTTTCCTTGGGCGCAATAAAGTCGGCCAGGCTATAGCAAATACCGTCGCGGCCTTTCGTCGTTTGCTGGCGAATATGATGGAGGCGCTCAACAACCTCGCTGCGCGACTCGTCGGCATAGACCTCAATCACGTCATCATCAACGCTATTGGCAGGCCAAAGCCCGATAACGCCACGTGCCTGCACGCGCTTTTCATCAATTAGCTTGCGCAGCATGAGTTTCGCGTCTTCAAACAGGTTACGAGCAGCTTCACCGACAACGTCGTCATTGAGAATTTTGGGGTACTTGCCCGCGAGCTGCCAGCTCATGAAGAAGGGCGTCCAGTCGATAAACGCCACGAGCTCTTCGAGATCATAGTTATCGAAGGTTTTTAATCCAATCATCGTGGGCTGAGCGGGAGTGTGGTTGCTCCAGTCAGTGCGAAAGCGCCGCTTGCGCGCTTGGGTATAATCAAGGTCTGCCGCTTTAGGGCGGCGCTTAGCGTTACGCTCACGAACTTTTTCATACTCTTCGCGAATTTCAGCCACATAGGCGGGCTTTTGAGCAGCAGAGAGCAGCCGCCCCGCAACGCCTACCGCGCGCGAGGCATCGGTGACATAAATGACCGGGTGCTCATATTGAGGCTCAATTTTGACCGCCGTATGGGCTTTAGAGGTTGTCGCCCCGCCAATCAGCAGCGGTAGGTCCATGCCACGGCGCTGCATTTCTTTGGCCACGCTGACCATTTCATCCAGCGACGGCGTAATGAGCCCGGAAAGGCCGATAATATCGGCGTTATGATCTTTCGCGGCCTGCAAGATTTTATCAGCGGGCACCATTACGCCAAGATCTATCACTTCGTAGTTATTACACTGCAGCACCACCCCGACAATGTTTTTACCAATATCGTGAACATCGCCTTTTACCGTCGCCATAACGATCTTGCCTTTGGCTTTCACCTTTTCGCTTTTCTCAGCTTCAATAAAAGGAATCAGGTAAGCCACGGCTTGCTTCATCACCCGCGCAGATTTAACGACTTGGGGCAAAAACATTTTACCGTCGCCGAAGAGGTCGCCAACGACGTTCATACCGTCCATGAGCGGACCTTCGATGACTTCGATTGGGCGCTCGGCCTGACTACGCGCCTCTTCCGCATCGCCTTCAATATAAACCGTAATACCTTTTACCAGCGCATGCTCAATACGCTTGTTGACCGGCCAGCTGCGCCATTCAAGATCCTCTTTTTTGGGCGCGCCGCTGCCGTCCCCTTTAAACTTGTCGGCAATATCGAGCAGGCGTTCAGTGCCGTCGCTACGGCGGTTTAACACCACATCTTCGACGGCATTGCGCAACTCTGCAGGCAAGTCGTCGTACACGGCAAGCTGGCCCGCATTGACGATGCCCATGCTGAGGCCCGCGCGGATCGCATGATAGAGAAACGCGGAGTGAATCGCTTCGCGCACCGCGTTATTGCCGCGAAAAGAGAACGAGACGTTGGAGACGCCGCCTGAAATCATGGCGTGGGGCAGGTTGTCACGAATCCATTGAGTAGCTTCAATAAAGTCGACCGCGTAGTTATTGTGCTCTTCAATACCTGTCGCGATGGCAAAAATATTCGGGTCAAAAATAATGTCTTCAGCAGGGAAGCCAATCTCATCCACTAGTAAACGATAGGCCCGCTGACAAATTTCCGTTTTACGCGCGAAGGTATCCGCCTGACCTTCTTCATCAAACGCCATTACCACGATAGCCGCGCCAAAACGGCGGCACTTGGTTGCCTGCTCGCGAAAGGCGGCCTCTCCCTCTTTTAACGAGATGGAGTTAACAATCGCCTTGCCTTGAACACACTTCAGGCCCGCTTCGATGATCTCCCACTTGGAGGAGTCGATCATAATAGGCACACGGGCAATATCAGGCTCACCGGCAATTAGGTTAAGAAAGCGCTCCATGGCTTCCTTAGACTCCAGCATGCCCTCATCCATATTGATATCAATCACCTGAGCGCCGTTCTCGACCTGCTCAAGGGCGACTTCTAGTGCCGTGGTGAAGTCTTCTTCAACAATTAACCGCTTAAAACGGGCTGAACCGGTGACGTTAGTACGCTCGCCGACGTTGACGAATAGGGAGTCGGCTTGAATATTGAACGGCTCAAGCCCTGATAAGCGGCAGGCAGGGCTGAGCTCTGGAACAACGCGGGGCGCCATATGGCGTACAGAATCGGCAATCGCACGTATATGGTCTGGCGTTGAGCCGCAGCAGCCGCCAATGATGTTGACCATACCGCTGGCGGCAAACTCACTGACAATCTCAGACATTTCTTCAGCCGTCTGATCATACTCACCAAACTCGTTGGGCAGCCCCGCATTGGGGTGCGCTGAAACGAAGGTATCAGCCTTTTTGGAGAGTTCCTCCAAATAGGGGCGCAGCTCCTCAGCACCTAGCGCGCAGTTTAGCCCTACAGAAAGCGGCTGAGCGTGGCGCACTGAGTTCCAAAAAGCTTCAGTTGTTTGGCCTGAAAGCGTGCGCCCAGAGGCGTCGGTGATGGTGCCTGAGATCATCACTGGCATTCTCTCGCCACGATCATCGAATAGCTCTTCTAACGCATAAATAGCCGCTTTTGCGTTGAGCGTATCGAAGATCGTTTCGATCATAATCAGATCAGCGCCGCCGGCAATCAGCGCTTCGGCAGCCTCATAGTAATTTTCGCGCAGCGCATCAAAGGTTACGTTGCGCTTGGCCGGATCATTGACATCGGGCGATAGCGAAGCCGTACGCGACGTAGGGCCTAGCACGCCAGCAACGTAGCGGGGCACGCCGGTTTCAGCCGCGACCGCATCGCAGACCTTGCGCGCCAGGCGTGCCGATTCGTAGTTAAGCTCTACGACCAGCGCTTCCATACCGTAGTCAGACTGTGACAGCTGAGTGCTGTTAAAGGTGTTGGTCTCGATAATATCTGCGCCCGCCTCTAAATAGTCGCGGTGAATACGCGCGACTAAATCGGGGCAGGTGAGCGCCAGTAAATCGTTATTACCTTTAAGATCCGAGGGCCAATCGCTGAATCGTTCACCACGAAAATCCTCCTCGCTCAGATTGGCATTCTGCAGCATGGTGCCCATACCGCCGTCCAGAATCAGGATACGTTGGGTAAGGCGTTGCGTGAGGGTTGCGATCAAAGCACTATCAGCCATGGCAGGGGGAATTCTCCAGCGTCACAGTCGTCAAAGGGGGTGTTGTTATCGTCGGAAAAAGCAGCATCAGTGGTTAAGCGGCGCGTAATGATAACAAAAGGGAGTACAAAAGGCGCCTCTAGAGGCCTTTAGACAATGCCGGTGAGACAGACAGGTGACCATCTACCGTCAAACGTAGCCTTTTAAATAGCCTACTAAATTACTCGGGATTGTGTCAGAGCGCTGTTTTGCTTACCATAGTAACAAATGACATGTGAAGTGGTTTAGTCATTAGGCTTAGCCACTACCACGGGAGGAAGACACCCCTCATGACCACGACTAGCGAAAAAAACACCAGCGTCGATACCCAAGGTATCGATATTACTGATAGTGCTCAGGAATATCTCTCCGAATTGCTTGAAAAGCAAAACGTAGAAGGTATCGCAGTGCGCATTTTCATTACTCAGCCAGGTACGCCGTACGCGGAAACCTGTTTGGCTTACTGCCGCCCCGGTGAAGAAGAACCCACCGATGTCACGCTGGAACTCGAGAAAATTAACGTGTTTCTCGATAAGAACAGCTTGGCCTTTCTGGAAGAGGCGGTCGTCGATTTCAACGCTGACCGCATGGGCGGTCAGCTGACGATCAAAGCTCCTAACGCCAAAATGCCCAAGGTTAACGCCGATAGTCCCCTTGAAGACCGTATTAATTACGTTCTTTACAGCGAGATCAATCCCGGGCTTGCGGCGCACGGTGGTGAAATAAAATTGATAGAGCTAACCGAGCAGCAGTACGCGGTATTAGCTTTCGGCGGCGGTTGCCAGGGCTGCTCAGCGGTTGATTTAACCCTGAAAGACGGGGTGGAGAAAACCTTGATGGAGCGCATCCCAGAACTTGCCGGCATTCGCGACGTCACCGACCACTCTGATACTACCAACGCCTATTATCAGTAATACGGCATCAAACTGTTGAAGCCGCTGTCACTAACTAGCTATTGATGTTGATAAGCGACAGCTGTTGATAGGATATAAATGCTGAACAAAACACCCGGCCCCCGTGCTGGGTGTTTTCATGAGCATAGAGGCAAAATGGCCTATCAGCTCTCTGGTGACGCTGACGGTGGCGCTTTATCGGCAAGCGATGCTGGCAACTCCGTTAACTGCTGCTGTAACGCTTCCATCCGGCTCCAAAGCTTTTCTTGCCACTCTTGCTGAAGCAAGGCCTCTTTCTCCACCTGCTGTTGGGCCTGCTGCTTTAGCGCTGACTGAGCCTGGTTTAACTGCTCCATTAACGATTGCTGCTGTTTCGTTAACGCGGCGATGCGCTGATCATTCGCGCTCAGCTGCTGCTCTTGCTCACCGGATTCCAGCTGCATTTGGTGTAGCGCCTGCTGTTTAAGGTTTAATTCTTGGCTTAGTGTCTCGATGCGCTGCTGGCTCTGAGCAAGACGTTTTTGATACGCCTTTTCCTCCTGTGCTCGCGTTTGCTGAGCCGCATCTAGCATCGCCATTAGCCTACCCTCTGCTGCTTCGTGGCGCTGCTCTTCTTGCCCAAGGCGCTGTTCTGCCGCTAGACGCTGCTGATCAAGCTCTGTCGCCCTAGCATGCGCATTTTCTTCTGCCTGCACTACCCACTGTTGATGCGCCTGCTTTAACTGAACGGCTTCATCGCGCGCATCCTGTGCTAGCTGCTGCCAATGATGCTCGTTTGCCTGACTCGTCGCTAATTCCCGGTTGAGCGCTTCCATACGCTGCTCAACGTGACGTAGATGTTCAGCAAGGGCGCTTTCACGTTGCTCGGCGTCAGCGGCTTGTCGGCTGGCTTCTTGTTCCGCCTGCTGGGCGGCTTCTACCTGCCGATTAGCTTCTTCACGGTAATGCACTAGCGCTTGATTTGCGGCTTCTTGGGCTTCTTTCCACAGCTGGCTAGCCGCCGTCACCACAGCTTCAGGTACGCCTTTGGGCGGAGGAACGTCACGATTTTGTTCGCGCTCGCTTCGCCATAGCCTGAAATGCTCGCTAATG
Organism: Vreelandella profundi; assembly: GCF_019722725.1. Taxonomy (NCBI): domain Bacteria; kingdom Pseudomonadati; phylum Pseudomonadota; class Gammaproteobacteria; order Oceanospirillales; family Halomonadaceae; genus Vreelandella; species Vreelandella profundi. Next base: position 1,707,598 of record NZ_CP077941.1, on the reverse strand, counting down.
GTCGTAAAACTGCCCGTGCCTAAGACATCGCGGATGCGCTGTACGCTGGGATTATCACCCCGCGTTAGCAGCACATCTATGGCTTGCTGCACATCACTGTACTGAATGCCGTTGCGGGCCATCGGGCGTTCCTTTGTCGCTAAATTTGTAACGCCTATTGTCGTGACTATTCCAATAAAACGCAATTATTACATATTACGTTTTACGTAATTTTATTTATTTTATATCCTATAAATTCAAGATTACGCGTATTATCTTGAATTTATGTCGGGATAAGTGCAGGCTTTGCCCATAGCCATAGCCATAGCCAGCCAGTAATTGCACAGCCAAAGAGAAGGGGATTATTCAATGCCAGAGAGACAGCCCCTCAGCGAGGCGCAATTTATTTTGCTAAACAATGAGTTAACGGCTAATCCGGCTGGTGGCAGAATTTCTGCTAGAAATGATGCCCAGGCAGTCATGGCATGGCTTAAGGAATATGCGGATAGCCGCCAAACGTTTAAGGCGTATCGGCGTGAATCAGAGCGGCTTCTGCTTTGGCTGAGCAGCCAGGCTCTTGCGCTTACCGATATAAATCGCGAAACGCTGCATCGTTTTGAAGCATTTCTTGCTGATCCACAGCCCAGCGAACAGTGGGTAGGACCTTCAAAGCCACGCGCGCATCCAGAATGGCGACCGTTTCGCGGCCCGCTATCACCGCCCAGCCGCCGGCAAAGCCTTGTCATACTGCAAGGAATGTTTAGCTGGCTGGTGGAGGCAGGCTGGGTTAGCCATAACCCGTTTCGCTTGATGCGCGACAAATCAAGACGCCTGAATAATCAAACCCCGCGCATTGAGCGCTATTTGGAAAGTGAGCTATGGGCGTGGCTATGGCAGTGGCTGAACATGCCGTTAGAAGACGGCCAGAACAACCGCGCTTATTTTGAACAGGCAAGGCGGCAGTTCATATTTGGCTTTGCCTATCTACTTGCGCCACGCGTTAGCGAAATGGCCGATGCCCGAATGGGTGATTTTCAGCGCAGCGAAGGGCGCTGGTGGTGGTCCGTGGTAGGCAAAGGCAACAAAGTAGCGCGAATCCCGCTGCCCGATGATATGCGGGCATGTTTAGATCAATGGCGCCAAGCGCTTGGATTGCCTGAGCAGGTTGGCGAGCTGGAAGCTGTAGCACCCGTGCTGCGCTCACTGGATGGGCAGCGCGGTCTTGGCCACAACCAGCTTTATCGACTTATTCGCGCCACTTTTCAGGAGGCGGCGGATGCGCTGGAAGATGAAGGTGGCGAGCCTGCGCACATTGCCGCACTGCGCCAGGCGACACCACATTGGTTACGGCACACCTCCATCACTCATCAAGCCCAGTCAGGCATTAGCCTAAGGCATTTAGCGGAAAGCGCGCGCCATGCGCGATTAGAAACAACCTCACGCTATTTGCATAGTGAAGACAACGAATGGCATCGCGAGCAACAGCGGCATCGACTGCAGCAGCTAAACGATAATTCAGGTACCAATGACTCCCTCAAGCCGCCGTTGAGTCGTTATAATGGGCAGGTTGATAATCTCTAAAACGAGAGCATTTAAGCAGGCAATCACTATTTACAAGGACATACCATGAGCACTTCCGGCGCCGAGCTGGCCCAGCAAGAGCTGATTGATGATTTCGAGATATTCGATAATTGGATGGATCGCTATCAATACATTATCGATATGGGCAAGCAGCTAACTGATTTTCCCGATGAGTGGAAAAGCGAGGAATTTAAGATACAGGGCTGCCAGTCAAATGTATGGATGCGTCATGAAGAGCAGGGCGATAGGCTGGTTTTCAAAGCAACGTCAGATGCCGCCATTGTATCTGGCCTGATTGCGATACTGCTGCGCATTTACAGTGAACGAACGGCGGCTGAAATTCGCGCTACCAAGCCTCATTTTTTGGCCGACTTAGGGTTGGATAAACATCTTTCGCCAACTCGCAGCAACGGCTTGCACGCCATGCTTGAAAGAATTTATCTGGTTGCACAGCAAAAATAGTCGTTAAGAATTCTTGCTTAGCGGGGAGGGTGATCGCATCGGGTGGGGCGTGCTGGGTCTGAGTCATCGTCCTCGCGGCAAAGCTGCTCACTGCGCCCGCCGGGAACAGGGTCCATGCCCCCGGCATGGCCAGGATGGCATTTAACGATACGCTTAATGGCCATCCAGCCACCGGCTAGAGGGCCATGTACCTGAATAGCTTCAATTGTATAAGATGAGCAGCTAGGCCAAAAGCGGCAGCGGGGCCCAAGCAGCGGGCTGAGCGTGTACTGATAGACTCTCACCAAGCCAATCATTACTTTCATTAGCGCCCAGCGCGGGCCTGATCGCAGTGCTGATTTCCAGCGTGCCATGGTTAAGACTCGTGTTTTTTACCGTACAGTTGTTCAGGGTCGATTAACGGCGTACTGGTAATTACGGCCTGATGTTCATCGATCGCAATATAGAAGCAGCTGCGACGACCCGTGTGGCAGGCAGGCCCCATTTGATCCACGTACAGAAGGACTGTGTCAGCGTCGCAATCAAGGGCTGCGGAGACTAGCTGCTGCTGCTGACCCGATGACTCACCTTTCCGCCACAGCGTTTGCCGCGAGCGCGAGAAATAACAAACGCGACGAGTCGTGAGCGTTTCCTCTAATGCCTCGCGATTCATCCAGGCCATCATCAATACTTCTTTTGAATCATGCTGCTGCGCAATGGCAGGAATCAAACCATCAGCATTGAATTTAACCGCGGAGAGAAGCGTGGCGACAGAGGGCAGGCTATCGTCAGGTGACGCCCCCTCTAACTGCTTAAAGAGGGCATCTGGCGCAACCTGATCAAAACGGGACATTGAATATACTCACTAACAATTCGATTAAGAAGTGGCTCGACAGCGCTGGCAGAGCCCCTGCAGCTCAATAGTTTGGCGCTCGATCTTAAAGCCTTGCCCTTGAGCAAGCGCGACGAGCTGCTCGCTGATTGCATCTAAATGCAGCTCTTCCACATAGCCACATTGACGGCAGATCAGCAGTTGAAAACCGTGAGCATGCTCAGGACAGGCGCAGGCTACGTAGGCATTCAAAGATTCAATGCGATGGACAAGCCCCTGATCAATCAAGAACTCCAAGGCACGATAAACGGTCGGCGGGCGAGCCGCGGCATGCTCAGTGGAAAGCTTATCAAGCAAATCATAAGCCTTCAGCCCACCACCATTTTCAGCGATTAACTCCAATACTCGCCGACGAATGGGCGTAAATCGCACGCCACGGATATGGCACTGAGATTCAGCCTGCTGCAGTAATGTATTCGCTTGGGTCATGGGCAACTCAGTGAACGCTGTCAGCGTAAATTTCGACTAGAACCTAGTTTTTATAGACCAAGTTTACGCATTCGCAGAAGAGGTGTCTTGGCTTTCGACTAATTCACTCTGGCGCGCAAAATGATGTTGTGCAAAGGCCACGCGCTCAATAGTCGGCACATTGTCTGGCTGCTGCTCAATAAGATCAAGCCGGCGTCGCAAACCTTCGCCATTAGTCATTTGAATGGCAAGACCAGGGCGCGCATTAAGCTCAAGCAGCATCGGACCATGCTCGCGATCGAGCACCATATCGGTGCCAAGATAACCTAGCCCCGTCATCTCATAGCAGCCTGCCGCTAAGTGCAGCAGCGTGTCCCACTGGGGAACCACTAAACTTGCTAAATCGTGTCCGGTATCCGGATGGCTAAAGCACGGCATATCAAATTGAACGGCACGCAGTGCCGCGCCAGTGGCAATATTTAAGCCAACGCCCACCGCACCTTGGTGCAGGTTGGCCTTGCCATCGGATGCGGCGGTTGAAAGGCGCATCATCGCCATCACCGGATAGCCTTTGAAGACAATTACCCGTATGTCGGGAACGCCTTCATAGGTGTAGTCCATCAAGCTTTCATCGAAGTTAATCAGCGTTTCAATCAAGGCCACGTCAGGCGAACCGCCCAGGGAATAGAGGCCTGAGAGAATGTTTGAGACATGCCGCTCAATATCAGTAATCGACTGCCGCATACCGCTGGGCTTGATGAAACCGTGTTCGTCTACATGCTCAATTACCAGTATGCCTTTACCGCCGCTGCCTTTGGCAGGCTTAATCACAAACCCACCGTGCCCAGCCAGCATTTCACTAATGTGCTTCACGCCAAACTGGGTGGTCACGGTGCCGATCAGTTTCGGCGTGGTAATTCCATACTCCTGAGCCAACAGCTTAGTCTTGAGCTTGTCATCGACGAGTGGATACAGGTGACGACGGTTATAGCGGCCAATATAGCGAATATTGCGCCGATTCATACCGATAATACCTTTATCGCGCAGGCGCGTTGGCCAGGTCCAGTTTTTCAACCAACTCATGGAAGCTTCTCGTCGTCAGTGATTGGCTTAAAGCGGCGCAGCTCTAACAGACGATAACCGGTGTAATTGCCCAGCAATAGAATCAGCGCCATCAGTATCAACTGCACACCTAAGAAGTTGAACGTGATATGGCGCACCCAAGGATTGTTCATCGCCAAGTAAGCTAGAACAGCCGTTACCAAGCTACCGCCACCTTGAATTAACACCTGTTTGGGGCCTTCTTCCTCCCATAAAATCGACATTCGCTCGATAGTCCAAGCGAGAATAATCATCGGGAAGAAGGTGATGGTAAGCCCGGCGCTGAGCCCCATGCGGTAGGCCAACACGGTAAAGATAGAGATAATCGCAATGACCGTAATGATGACCGCCGACACCCTGGCCACCAACAGTAAATTAAGATAAGACAAATAGTTACGAATAATAAGACCCATGGCAACGATCAGCAAAAAGCCGATCAATCCAGTGGTAAGAGAGATTTGAATGAAGGCGAGGGCGATCAATACCGGCATAAAGGTACCGGATGTTTTAAGACCCACAAGCACCCGCAACAATACCACCATCAATGCACCAATCGGGATAAGCAAGATAGTCTGGAACAGCGCCTGCTCTTCTAATGGCAGGCTATGGATAGAGAAATTTAGCAATGTATCGTCAGAGTAATGATTACGCACCGCAGCGGAGGCAGGCTGGTCATGGGTCATCATTGAGAATGTAACCCGAGAATTTGTGCCGCCCTGAACTTCAAGCACCGCTCTGCCGCCTGTTTCCCAAAGCAGCAGATTGTCAGGCTTGCCTTGCTCGCCGGTAACGGGGTTGAAAATCGACCATTGTACACCGTCGTCGGCAAAGACTTGGATCCAGCTGCTTAACGTTTGACGGCGACGGCCATCCTCCAAAATAAGGCCGCTGACTTCACGGGCCAATACGCCCGACTGATTAAGCAAGCGCACCACCAGCGCTGCAGGCGCTTCTTGTGAGAGCAGCAGGCGCGCATTTTCTTCCTGGCGCTCGCCGTTAAGATCACGAATAAGCTCACGTGCGAAGGTAGCGTTATTCGCGCTGCGTGCCCAGGCTTGTTCAATTAGCTGGCTGGCAGCGGAATCATACGGGCTTTCCCATGGCGTTGCGGCCGTTAACTCAGGCGGTGCCTGGATCGGAGAGCGAGCTTCTTGAGACACCAACATCTGAACCGAGTAATACAGCTGCTGACTACCCGCAGCGTTGCGGATAGTCCACTGAGCCGTGCGGCCTAGCTCATCACCACGATAAGCCAGCCCGTATCCTGAAGAAGCAGTGTTTTCGGTTAAAACACGATAGCCGGCTTGGTGGGAAGGCAGCGCCATATCGACCTGCACGGGCCCATTCTGCGCGTTGAAGGTAATGCCCGCCTCAATTTCCCATACCTGACGCTGTTCACCCGGTAGCCAAGGAATTTCAAACTGCACATGGCGGTGCACGCTGGACGCAATACCAACAACCAATAAAAAGCCGACAATAATATAAAACATTAACCGGGACATGCAGATTCCTTTCAGGGTGAAGCGCCAGGGGAGCTCAGTTACTCTTCAGTATCGTCTTCATCAGCTGCTTCATCTTCAGCAGCTTGATCGGGTGACTCGCCCCCTGGGAACTCGGGTCGATCGTGCAAATACGTACCCGCCACGTCGATCAAAGCAATATCCATCAAGAAGCGCCGACCAAGTAGGACAGGGTAATCAAGATGCGTACGATCATTGAGGGTGAAATCAACGTTTTCACGTATTGGGCCCAGCGTCATCAATAAAGAGATAACCGGACGTGACTCTTCGCCAGAAGCTTGAACAATGCGCACTCGACGAACAATAGGCGCCTCAATCCATTCATCTCGCTGAGACTCAACGGCAATATCGTCCTCGTTGAGCGCTAGTTTGAAACGCACCCAGTCTTCACCATCTCGCTCAAAGCGGGTGATATCAGAGGCAGACAACGATGACGTATTAGCACCGGAATCCACCCGCGCTTTAAGATAAGTACCCATGCTGGGCAAACCCACCCATTCGCTACGACCCAGCAGCGTTTTGGTGGTTAAGCTTTCATCGACTTCACATTCTTCGCGAATGATAACCGGCTCGTCATCGCGAGCTTCCAACTGCTGTACGTCTTTGCGCAAGTAGCGCAGCAGGCTGCCCACTTCACGTACATCCGCGGTTAAAACCTGCTGCTCGTCCAGTTGACGCGACTGCAGGTCAGCGCGAGCATCGCATTGCTGCATTAACTGGCTTTCTAGCTCAAGGATACGTGAATTGAATGACGCCTCACTTAACGGCGGCGGGCCACTAGGTTCCGGCTGGGTTGCTGCGCAGCCTGCGATTGAGAGCGACAAGCCAGCTATTAGCCACAAAACACCTGGGCGCATAATAAGCGATATCCTTGGACAATAAGTTGAAGAATGATAAGGAGAAGGGAGACTAGTGTCCAACGCCATTAAGGCTTTTTAAACACCCACCTCGTTAAGCTAAATTAATGAAAGCGTTAGAGATTCGTGGGCATGATAGCAGGACAAGGCCCAAGGAGGGCGAGGTTATCAATAGAATCAGAAGGATACCGGCTTATGATGTTTGTGAACATGACTGGATCGCGGTTAGCTTATGAACCAGCGATGGGTATTATCGTATTCCAGAAACGACTAGCATCACCGAGAATTTTCGCCAAAACGGTGCGCTTTTCCTCTTCAGGGAGAATACGTTGCTGATTAAAGGGCCCTATCGGTGCGTGTGACGCCGCCCGTTAAGCTGGCAGCGACACCGCACCTAAAAATTTCTTCGCTATGGCATACCCGAAAAGAGAGTGGGTTAATCCGATTCGCCCGCTAACCCAGCTAAAACGTTAGGCGCAAGAATCTGCGAAAGCACCTCAGGCGCTGTTTCGCCTGGGGCGTACCATAAATAGAGAGGCACTCCTGAGCGGCCATGCTGCTCCAAAAAAGCCGTAATGGCGGGGTCGCCATTGGTCCAGTCGCCCTTCATAGTGATCACATCCGCCTGCTCAAATGCTTTCTGTGTGCTGGCTGTATTGATCGCCCGCTGTTCGTTGATCAGGCACGTGACGCACCAGTCTGCGGAAAAATAGACAAAAATGGCGTTTTGTTGCTGACGAAGCTCGGTCAAGCGGTCTGCATTGAATTCGACTATGCGTATGTCGCCTGAAATAGCACGCGCACTGGCGTCTACCTCGTGCTGGGCAAATGAGCCTGGCACAAGCACACTTCCTGCCAGCGTGAGCCCGGCCGCTACTCCGGCGGGCAGCCAGCTTAATCGCTTGGCGCTGCGTTGGCGCAGTCCGGTGAACCAAAGCCCTATCGCCAGCAGCATGATCAGAGCGAGGCTCGCAATCATACCGTTATTGTTGAGCTGGCGGCCAAGCACCCAAGCCAACGCCAGGGCGGTTAGGAACATGGGAATGGCCATGATATGCCGAAAGCTTGCAAGCCAAGGGCCAGGGCGTGGGAGGTGGCGGCGAAGCGCCGGTATAAAGCCAAGCAACAGGAACGGCAGGGCAATCCCTAGTCCCAAACCCGCGAAAATCATCAGTGCAGCAAACGTGGGGAGCAGCAATGCTGCACCAAGCGCCGTGGCCATAAAAGGCCCCGAGCAAGGCGTTGCGACGAAAGCAGCAAGCACACCCGTCCAGAACGCCCCGGCCACGCCGTCTTGGCCAGCCAGTTTGCCACCGGCACTGATCGAACCCAGCTCAAAAAGGCCAGCCAGATTAAAACCGATGGCGGCGGTCAACAGCGTCAACACTACGATGACTCTCGGATCTTGCAGCTGGAATGCCCAGCCCACTTGAATGCCCGCTACCCGCAAAGCAATGATCATCCCACCCAGCAGTAGGCAAACGATAACCACACCCGCGGTGTAGGCTAGCGCCTCGCGCCGAGCTTCGCGCTCACCACCAGAGAGGCTTGCAAGGCTGAGTATCTTAAGGCTTAGAATAGGAAACACGCAGGGCATGATATTGAGCAATACGCCGCCCAAAAGGGCGCCGAGAAATACGGTTAGTATCAATCTGACGCTGCTTTGTGATCCGCTTGCGTTCGCCGATAGCGCATCATCGCTATAGCCAACCAATGCCAAACCGGTACCGGTGCCCAGTGACAAAAGCGCCTCGAACTCATCAGGCGGGCTGCCTGTCGACCAGGATTTTGACAGCTGAGTTTCGATGGTCAGCGTATCATCCTCACGGCTGAATAGCTGATCAGACGCGGGATCTACAATGCTGTCGGTAGCGACAAACAAGTGTGGATCATTGAGCTCCACGCTAGCAGGCAATGGGACGCTGACACGCAGCCGATTATCGTCGGTCGTCACAAAGCTTGCCTGCGAGCCTAGCGGCCTGGGCAGTTCACGCCGCCATTCATCGAAGCGCGCTTTGTGCTCGGGCGTAATGCGGCCATCGCCTACGATGAGCGTTATGGACAGCGTTGATTGTTCGGGCACGCAGGCGTCAGCGCGACAGGCAAGATAGTTGAAATCGACGGTGATCGGCAAAGAGGTTCCCGACGCCACCGAGGCATCTACTTCAATAGGTAGCAATAACGCGTAAGGATGTTCAAAGACATGATTCATCAAATCGCCGGTCATCAGCGTATGCGGCACTGGATAGGCGGCATCGCCTACGCTGACACCAGCGGGTAACTGCCAGTCAAACTGAGGTGCCAGACCAATGCTGCCCGGCTGTTTCCAATACCCATGCCAACCTGACTGCGGCTCCATGAAGACAGCTAACGTGCTGGAGCTACCGGCTGCGGGCTGCTCTGTTTCAGCGATCAGGCTGCTCTTGATCAGTACCTCGCCCGAAAGGCCGGGAAATTCCTGAGCAGCGCCAATCCGGGGAATCAACATGAAAATCAGGCAAAAGAGCACACAATAGCGGTACAGGAATCGAGGCATTGGCTATCAGCGCGCGTGACGCGGGCTGCTCCATTGAAGGCTGCCGCGCAGAGAGGCCTGCGCGGCATGGCGATAGATTATTGACTGACGCGCGCGACGGCTTCGGCTAATCCAGTATCTTGTGGCCCAAGCTTTTCGGCTACCTTGCCGTCGGCATCGATTAACACAACGCTGGGTATCTGTTGAATGCCGAAACGACGGTGTATCTCGCCCTCAGCGTCGAGCAGCACGGGAATCGCCGTCTCGGTGGTATCCAGGTAGCTTTCGACATCGGAATCCTTCGTCCAAAGGCCCGAAATAATGCCCACCCACTGCACATTTTGATCCTTGCTCAACTGGTTGACAGTTTCGCGCACGCGCCGGCAAGCGGTGGATGTATCCGGCTGGCTCTCGGCAAGATAAGACTCACACCACGCGGCAAAAAACACCACACCCAGCGGCTTGTCGGTCGCTGCTCGGGTTAGGTCGATGGTGTCGCCGCCACGCGTGGTGACGCTAAGATCAATAACCGTATCGCCTACCGCCAAGGCGTTGTCGTCGATATCCTCGACGGCCGCTCCTTCGGTCGTTGGCGAATTGGTGTCAGCGGGCGCCAGCAGCGCCTGCAATGCATCTTCCAATGCCTGGTCGTCACGATGGCCAATATGAGTGATGTGGCCACTGCGATCGATCAACACATGCTGAGGGGTGACGCGTAGATTCAGTGCTTCGGCCAGCGTGCCGTCATCTACCGTAATAGGCATGGTCAGGCCCATTTCCTCGCGATACTCACGTGCAGACTCGGCGGTGTCAGCGTAGCCGGTGTTCACGGCGATCACCTGGATGTCGTCACCATGCGCTTCCTGAAACGCCTGGAATCCCGGCATCTGTTGGCGGCAGGGTACACACCAGGTGGCCCAGAACTTTATATACACCGGTTTGACGCCATACAGTGCGCCCAGATCAATGGTATCGCCATCCAGCGTGGTCAGGCTCAATTCAGGGCCAGGTTGACCGATTAGCGACTCGCCAGCCGCTTTAGCACGTTGTTCACCGTCGGCGTTCTGATCGTAAGTTTGATCGCCTTCTTGTTGATCTGTGGTTTCGCCCGCATGCACCGAGCCTGCATAGCTGACCAACATGGCCAGCAGTATCGCAACTGAAAGCCTCAAGTTTGATATGCGCATTGGTTTGTTCCCTTTGGCAAATTGTTATGGCCTGGCTCAATCGTTGTTGAGGCCGATAAGAATACTGTGGAAGGTAATTCTGAAGGATGCGATGGTCTAAAAAAAAGCACCAAGAATGACAGTTTTTTATGTACCATAGCTTTATGAACAGACTAATTTTATGAGCATACTTCGCTTTTCACTTGATCGCCAAGGCACGCAATCTCTATCAGAGCAAATACGTTCCAGCATTGCTGATGCCATTCGGCAGGGGCATTTGTATGAGGGCGCACGGCTGCCTTCATGGCGTGATCTTGCGGCACAGCTGGGCGTTTCGCGAGGCACCATTAAAATCGCTTACGATCGGTTAACCGACGATCAGCTCGTCATTCCTAAGGGGGCTGCCGGCACCTTCGTGAGTGCGGTGCTACCCACGGTACCAAAAGTGACCGCTGGGGCCATGCGCCTGCCATTGCCGGATCTTTATCAGGACCTGGATAGCGAACCCAAGCTTTTCCAAGTCGGCGTACCGTCGCAAGACGGGTTTCCCTTCAAGCATTGGGCACGCATCATGCTGCGCTGTACGCGACAGGCGGTAGCCGAGCCGCTGCGTTATCCAGACCCGCGCGGAGAGCGGGTCTTACGCAAAGAAATTGCGGCCTATCTGGCGGTCTCTCGAGGGCTGCTTTGCTCTGCCGACCAAATTATTATCACCAATGGTTATGCGGGTGCACTGGGTCTGACATTGCACTTACTGCGGCTGGATTCACGGAAAGTGTGGATTGAGGATCCGGGATATCCGCTGACACGCCACTCCTTGTCGCTGGCAGGATATACCGCGATTCCTGTTCCGGTCGATGATCAGGGAATGTGCGTGGCGCAGGGCATAGCGCTGGCAGCAGATGCGGGTTTGGCGATCGTGACGCCTAGCCAGCAAGCCCCCCTGGGCGTACAGCTATCGCTGGATCGGCGCCAGGCACTACTGATGTGGGCGCGAGAAAATGCTGGCTGGATCATCGAAGATGATTATCTAAGCGAGCTGCAGCTAAGCGGCCAAGCAACTCCCGCGCTGGCGTCGCTGGACCACGACGGAAGGGTGATTCACATCGGCACCTTCAGCAAAACCATCAGCCCACGCCTGCGGCTCGGTTTTATGGTCGTACCGGCCAGCCTGTCAGAGCGCGCCGGCGATACGGCTGCCGCCTTGTCGCCAGCGTCCGCATTGCCAAGCCAATTAGCCGTGGCGGAATTTCTGCGCGACAGCCATTACTTGCGCCATATTCGGCGTATGAAACGCCTTTATATACAGCATCGGGATGCGCTGCTTGCACTCATGGGCCCATCGTTTTCAGTCAATGATATAGCAGGCTTATCATTGCTGCTGAGTTTGGATGATGATGCTGACGACATTGCTATTGCCGCGGCTGCCAACGCTTTTAACTTGGCACCGGCGCCGCTGTCGCCCTGGTATGCCACGCAAGCCAATGCGCGGAAGGGATTGCTGTTGGGCGTGACGAATCTATCCGGCCCCGCACTCGAAGAAAGTTATCAGCAGTTGAAAGCGCTTATCGCTCGCCATCGCCAATAAGGGTCTGGCTTTACGTTATGGTACCTCGTGACTCAGTACGCCAGCCTCAATTAAGGCGGCCTGCGCGTGGCGCCAAGCGTTGGCGATAGCGGGTTCACCAAACGCTAACCCCTGCAGGTACACGAAGTGGATATCCTGAATACCAAGGGTGTTGAGAATAAGTGTCAGGTAAGGGGTAAGAAAATTCGGCTGTGGGTTATCTCCCTGTAACATGCCGCCAGCGCTGACTAAAACCGTGGTTGGTCGATCTTGTAATAATCCCTGTTTGCCCTCAGCTGAGGCGATGAAGGTACGGTTAATGCGCACCACATGATCTATCCAGAGTTTCAGCGCAGCCGGTACGCTAAAGTTGTGCATCGGCATCGCGATTAACAAGCGGTCCGTTCGCTCCAGCTCACTAATCAACTGCTCAGACTCTATCAGGGCGGCATCGGGACGTTCACCGATGTTATGGCTGACAAGCGCGGCGGCGTAACGGTGGGTCAGCGGCGAAAGCGGGGCGGCGAGCAAATCACGTTCAATCAAACGCATACTGTGATTTTTGAGTCTTTCCGCGGCCAGAACCTTTTCGGCCAGACGATAGCCTAACGCATGTTTACCATGCGGGCTGGCGTGAATGAATAAAGTGTTATCCATGATCAAATCCTATGAGCTAAAATGAATAGCGTATCGTATTTAACATAATATATATTAAGCGAACCTGTAGGCACCCAGTAACAAGGCTATATTAAAGTGCTCTATGCTGGGTAAATATGTCACTATCATTATACAAACACGCATTCTTCATACAGGACATATCCCCATGGTTCGATCACTGCGCTTGGGCTTGTTTACACTACTCTTCTTACTAGTTGGCTGTGCTGGCGTTGATGTTGAAGACTACGCGGATTCTGAGCCTCGCCTGGATATCGCCGAATACTTTACGGGCACTACCCGCGCCTGGGGAATGGTGCAGGATTATTCAGGCGAGGTGCAGCGACGTTTGAGCGTTGATGTTCAAGGCAGCTATGAAAATGACACGCTAACGCTTGACGAGTCCTTTGTGTTCTCAGATGGTGAAACCGACCGACGCGTTTGGACATTCAAGCGCATTGATGAGCATCACTGGACCGGGACCGCTAGTGATGTTGAAGGCCCCGTTGAAGCGCGTCAGTATGGCCATGTTTTCCATATGCGCTATCCATTAGAAATTGAAGTCAGTGGGCGCATGATAACGTTCACCATGGATGACTGGATGTATTTGCAGCAAGACGGCCGCTTAATCAATCGCACCGCTATGAGTAAATTTGGCCTGACATTGGGTGAAATCACCTTGGCATTTGAGAAAACTGATAGCTGATAAAAGGTTTTCGGCGATCAACTAACATAAAAAAGCAGCCCGCTTTTGAGCAAGGCTGCTTTTTTCATTTCTTAGTGGCGCTTATCTAAATGCATACCTGTTGTTCGGCAGGCATATATTATTCAGAAGGCGCGTAAGAACCGTCTTCCTGATGGACTTCAGTGCCGGTAATCGGCGGCGTGAAGACGCAAGCAACCGTCATGCCTTTTTCTTTACCGCGCAGCAGGTGCTCATCGTGCTGGTCTAGCATATAGACATCGCCTGCTTTGATCGGCCAAATTTTGCCGTCGGCTAAGGTTTCGACCTCGCCTTCACCTTCATAACAAAACACCGCCTCATAGTGGTTTTTATAATGAATGTGCGTCTCAGTGCCTGGGAAAATGCGGGTAATGTGGAACGAAAAACCTGCATTATCATTGGCTAAAATAAGACGAGTACTATCCCAGTTACCGTTTTCAGCGGTGACAAGACGATCTGTTTTACGCGCTTCTTCAAGGTTACGAACGATCATAAAAGTACTCCGTTTCAAAGTAACGGGCGATTGCCCGCCACTAAATCCTCAATTAAAAAACGTACGGCCATAGTCTTAATCAACTTAGCAACAGCTTACTTGCCAGCCACCGACTTGACACACATCTCTAGAATATCAAGGGCTTGCTGCAGGTCTTCATCGCTAATGGTTAACGGGCAAAGGCACTTAACGACTTCACCGTCTTGACCGCTAGTTTCAATCACCAGGCCATTCTCGAAGGCTTTGCTGGTAATCTTATCAGCGATATCACCCGATACTACGTCAATCCCGCGCATCAGGCCGCGACCGCGTTCAGTTGCCGGCATGCCGCTTTCTGTCAGTAGCGCCGCCAGCTTTTGGAAGCGCTCTTCTACAATACGCCCTTTACGCTGAACATCACGCTCAAAGGTGTCATCGGACCAATATTTTTTAAGAGCCGCAGTAGCCGTTACCATGGCTAGGCTGAAGCCACGGAACGTACCGTTGTATTGACCCGGTTTCCATTTATCCAGCTCAGGACGCATAAGTACATGTGCAAACGGCAAGCCAAAACCGGAAAGTGATTTTGAGTTAGTAATAATGTCGGGCGTAATGCCGGCATGCTCAAAGCTAAAGAACTTACCGGTACGGCCACAGCCTGCTTGAATGTCATCAATAATCAGTAGGATGTCGTGGGCACGACAAATACCTTCTAAACGTTTCAGCCAATCTAGGCCTGCCACGTTAATACCGCCCTCGCCTTGCACGGTTTCAATAATGACACCGGCGGGAATGTCTAAACCGCCAGATTTGTCGCCAAGCAGCTTTTCAAAATAATCCAGCGTGTCCGTATGCTCACCCATATAGCCATCAAAAGGCAGAAAACTAGCGCCTTGAGTGGGTATACCGCCGGTTGCTTCACGGAATTTACGATTACCAGTGGTTGCCAGCGCCCCCATGGTGACGCCATGAAAGCCGTTGGTGAAGGTCACAATGTTGTGGCGACCTTTAGCCACACGCGCTAAACGTATGGCAGCTTCTACAGCATTCGTACCTGTTGGACCCGGCAGATGCACTTTATATTCAAGCCCACGTGGCTTGAAGATGACTTCTTCTAATGTTTCTAGATAATCGCGCTTAGCGTTTGTCCACATATCCAACCCGTGGACAACACCGTCAGTCGCCAGGTAATCGATCATCGCCTGTTTCATGTGCGGATTATTGTGGCCGTAATTGAGCGTGCCCGCGCCGGCCAGGAAATCGATGTACTCACGGCCATTCTCATCGGTCAGGCGCGCATTTTGCGCTTTGGTAAACACCACCGGAAATGAGCGTGAATAAGTACGTACATTGGATTCCATGCGTTCAAGCGTCTGGGTCTGCATTAGCGACCTCCTTAGTTGATCATTTTGCCTTAGGGCATATCTAGCCCGGAGCAACATGAGCGGGAAAACAGTATGTTAACTATGTGTTAACTACGCGCTGTCACTTTAATGAAAGCAGCGTATTAGATGCGGCCTGTTTGGAACGGGCCAATACGCACCAAGTTTTCCGGATCATGCTCTCCTCCAAGCTGTTCAGTAGAGAAGTATTCGCGGCTGTTAAGCGGCGCATGCCAGCGTGCCGCTAGGCGGCGAAAAAGCCCCCATGAAGCCTGGTTATCGGGGGTAATAGTCGTTTCCAGATGATGTACATCGTCAAGTTCAGGACGCGACATGATGGCTTCTACTAAGCGACGAGCAAGACCGGTACCACGCGCTTTTTCACCAACGGCTACCTGCCACAGGAAATACGTGTCGGGAGCATTGTCTTTCACATAGCCGGATACGAAACCAACGATTTCACCTTCTTCGTTTGTCGCGACGGCACATGTATCGCGAAACTGCGTAGCGAAAAGCAAATAGGCGTAGGCCGAATTTACGTCAAGTGGCGGGCAGGCTTTAACCAGTTCATATACACCCCAGCCATCGTCTGCATTCGGCTTACGAATAAATAGTGGAGTCTCTGCATGCCCTACCACGGCGTCCGCGACCGTTGGCCTGGCAAGGTCTGCAGAAGGAGTAAAAGGTTGCGTCGGCGTACTCATAGTTATGCTTTGCTGTAGCGAATTTGACGACCATTATAACAGCTGATTATGAGCAATTCAAAAATCATATTATTCTCCACCCCTATTTCCATAATTATTTGTTATGCACGGAAGCTAGAAGACCGCATCTGCATCTAAAGCGACTTACATAATTTAAGTGCCTTACATAACTTAAGTGCTTCAGCTGCGTGTGAGCTTTCGCATAGTAACGAACTCCTCTGCCCCGGTTGGGTGAATACCCACCGTGCGATCAAAGTCCTGCTTGGTAAGACCTGCTCTTACCGCAATGGCAATTCCCTGGATGATTTCACCGGCATCGTCACCGACCATGTGGGCGCCCACAACGACATCAGTCGCATCATCCACTACCAGCTTCATTAGGGTGCGCTCTTGACTACCCGAAAGCGTGTGCTTCATGGCACGAAAGTCGGTGCTGTAGACGCGAATATTCGTAAACTTTTCACGCGCTTCTTCTTCGGAAAGCCCCACGGTGCCAATATTAGGATGGCAAAAAACAGCCGTTGGAATCGTGGTGTAATCTAACGGCTTGGGCACTTCGTCTGAAAAGTGATAATCAACAAGCTGCATCGCTTCTGCCAGGGCCACCGGCGTTAACTCAGGGCCGGCAGTTAAGTCTCCAAGCGCAAGAACCGAGGGGAGCGCCGTTTCAAAACGTTCATTCACAGCCACTTTTCCAGACTCATCCAGCGTTAAGCCCAGATCCTCAAGCCCCAAATCGCCAATATTGGCTTTACGCCCAGTGGCGGCTAGCACTGCATCAACTTCAAGCACGTCACCGTTAGTGAGATAGACGTTATAGGCGTTATTCGCCGCTTCAATGCGCTCAATATTGGCATTGAAGTGAAGGTTGACGCCTTTTCTTTCCATTTCAGCGCTGGTGAACTCGCGAACCTCTTGATCAAAGCCTTTCAAAAATAGCTCACCGCGATAAACAAGATGCGTTTCACTTCCCAGTCCATTAAAGATGCTGGAAAACTCAACGGCAATATAGCCCCCACCGAGCGCAAGAAAACGCTTAGGAAACGTATCCAGATCAAAAATCTGATTTGAATCTAAGGCATATTCGCTGCCTGGGAAAGTGGGAACCCAAGGCCAGCCACCGGTGGCGAGTAGGATTTTTTGCGCGGTCACGGATGTGTCGCCATGCTCACCGCTTAGCGTTACGGTATGGGCATCAACCAACCGCGCCCTGGCATTAAAGAGAGTGACTCCAGCGCTTTCCAGCATGCGCTGATAAATACCGTTGAGACGTTTAATTTCGCTGATTTTATTATCGCGCAGCGTCGCCCACTCAAAACGCGCAGGCCCCGGAAGCTGCCAGCCAAACCCCGCCGCATCGTCAAAGCTGTCATGAAAATGCGCAGCGTATGAGTAGAGTTTTTTAGGCACGCACCCAACGTTGACACAGGTTCCGCCCAGGTATCGATCTTCGGCAATTGCCACGTTAGCGCCGCTTGCTGCCGCCATTCGCGCGGCACGCACACCGCCAGAACCAGCGCCGATCACCAGCAGGTCGTAGTCGTATTCAGAAACGTCAGCCATCGTTTGCTCCTATCGATTGAAAAAAATTAATGCCAACAGTTGCAACTTATCTTTGTTGACCTAGCTCTCAGAGAAGGTTAAAAACATCCGCCACTATTTTATACTTGCTCTTGCTTCATATGATCTGAAGCAGCAAACGACCTAACATTATGGAGACTCTATGTCTGATCCTATTGCGACGCTACTGGATAATAATCGTGCCTGGGCTGAGCGCATGTGCGAGGAAGATCCTGAGTACTTTAAACGTCTCTCCAGTCAGCAAAATCCTGACTACTTGTGGATTGGCTGTTCCGATAGCCGCGTGCCAGCCAACCAAATCATTGCACTCCCACCAGGGGAGGTGTTTGTACATCGTAACGTAGCTAATTTACTCCACCATACTGACATGAACGCCCTGTCGGTGGTTCAGTTTGCCGTGGACGTGCTTAAAGTTAGCCATATTATGATTGTGGGTCACTACGGCTGTGGCGGTATTAAGGCAGCCATGACCGGAGGCGAGTGCGGCGTCGTCGATTACTGGCTGCACTCCGTGCGCGAACAGTACAACCACCACAAAAAATCGCTCGATCATCTTCCGATGGAAGATCAGATTGACCGTATGTGTGAGATTAACGTTAAAGCACAGGTTAACAGCCTGTGTCGTACTAAGATTTTGCAGCGCGCCTGGCAGCGCGGCCAGGATATCTCAGTACATGGGTGGGTATACGGATTAAGCGATGGCCGTGTTAAAGACCTTAACTGCACTATCACTGGCTTAGAGCAAGTAGAAACGCTTTATCGCATTGATCGTCTGAGTCAAGGCGACTAAACGTCCTTACAGCGCCTGCCGCTCCCGGCAGGCGCGCTTTTAGCACAAGTCAGGCCATCTTAAATAGAACGAGCTCAATTAATAGCGCAGGTAACGCCGGTCCCCTTTAAGCCACAGTAGCCATTAGGATTTTTGTCGAGATATTGCTGATGATAAGCCTCAGCGTAATAAAAAATATCAAGCGGCTTAATTTCCGTGGTAATACGCCCTTTTCCCGCGTTACTCAATGCCTGTTGAAAAGCAGCGGCACTCTTTTCAGCCGCCGCTTGCTGGGCAGGCCCCGTCGTTAAAATGGCTGAGCGATACTGCGAGCCAGTGTCATTTCCCTGACGGTTTCCCTGAGTAGGATCGTGCTGCTCCCAAAATACCTGCAAGATCGTTTCAAGCGTCACCTGCTGAGGATCAAATATCACTCGCACTACCTCTGTGTGGCCGGTGCGCCCTGTGCAGGTCTCGTCGTAGGTCGGATTAGGCGTTTCGCCGCCGGCATAGCCTGCAGCCGTCACGTAAACACCAGGCAGCTGCCACAAAAGCCGCTCTACGCCCCAAAAGCATCCCATACCTAGCACTATTTCCTCATAGCCCTGGGGAAATGGTGGATGTAACGAGTGGCCACTAATGGTGTGTGTTTCACTCGTTTCAATTGGAGCGTCGCGGCCTGGCAATACGCGGCCTGCGCTTGCAACAGTACTTGAAAATAGCGACATATCGCCCTCACTTATTGCTGTTTGAGAATTTCAGGGTCACCAGAACGGGTAAACGTATAAATCAAATCCACCGCTTGATTGGCGCCTGATACGGCCTGCAAATAAAGGTTACGCCAAAGCGTATAGCGTAAGGTTAGTTCTGCAATCGGCGAGAAAATTCCCACCCCGTAACTAATTCGCAGATCGTCCGTCAGCTGACCACTCACGGCAACCTGGCTATCGTCACCTGCGCCGGTGGTGTCTAAGGTCAAGTCATCAATACCAAATGCCTGACCGATCGAACCCACGGCACCGCCTGTCCGCCCCAGTGACATACCAATGAGCGCGGTTGTCAAAGCGCTATCAATACCGCCACCCGCGGCATCCGGCGCACGGCCTCTTAGCAGATAAGATAATGCGCTCGATTCATTCATCGCAGGTTCCGAGAATATCGCTACATTGGGTTCTTGGGCACTGCCCGTTACCCGTAGGCCAGCGATGACATCGTCCTCGGTTACATCCGGATTGCGAATCGCCTCGAAATCAAGCCGAGGTAGACCAGGCGGGCCGCTAAACAGTATTTCACCGCGACGAATCAACAGATCCTGCCCAAAGGCCTGGAAGCGGCCGTCAATCAGATTAACATCGCCAAACAGCTGCAGCGCTCCGCCGCTTTGACGAATTTCTAGCGATCCGCCAAGGCCTGACTCTAAACCGTAGGCCGCAAACTGCATATCTTCGCCTAGGGTTAAGGTAACCAATATATCCAGCTCCATGCCGGTTGCCGCAAGTTCGTCCGACGTACTTGGGCCTTCGCCGCTGGCAACAACGCGCTGTCTTTCAATCTCTGCTTGGCGATCTTCGCGCTCGGTAATAATCACTTCATCGCCGCTGGGAGTTACTGCGGATGACGGCATATCGCCAATTTCAAGGCGGGCCCAGGGTATATTGATATCGCCCCTAACCTGCAGCCTTTCCGGCGTCACTCGTATGCGAATATCCGGCGCCGCTTCAAGCCTTCCAAACTGCGGCAATACGATCAGGATAGGCTCCTGCACGGCGTTCAAGTCCACGCCAATACGCCAGTCGTCGCCGGTTGGCCAGTAAGCATCACCGGTTATTTCTAAACGCCCGCGCTCAGCGGCTAGAAATCCATCAATATCGCCCTGCTCACCATCGAATGAAACGATGAGCTCACCATCTTGCACGTCAACCGGGATCTCAGGACCATTAACCTGAATGCCGCGTAGCCCAAGCTGCCCCTGTAAATCAGGCTGACTGGTCGTTCCCGTTATTTGTACGTTGCCCGACAAATCCCCGGCCAGGCGATCCATACCAACCACCATTGGCCGGTAAGGTTCCAGCGAAATATTATTGGCGCGCAGCTCTCCGTTCAGCACGCCGCGCCCTAACGGATCATTAATAGAAAGGTTTAAATTCAGGTCACCCGCCTCTGCGAGAGATAGCGCAATGTTTGCATCAGCCTGCGCCTGATTGGCCTCAATTTGGGCATCTAAACTGATTTTGGGTAACTGCACTGGCTGGCCATAGTCATTAATAGCCGTGATCGCCACGCCGCTTAAGATGCGTAGATCCGCCTGCCACTGAGCACCGCCGCGACGCCAGTTTGCGGCAAGATCCGCCGTCGTATCACCTTCTAACTGCCACTCTTCGGGTAAAAACGGCTCTAGCATCTCCATTGGAACTTCACGCACCGTCAGCGTCGCATTACCTTGTTCCGCGGAGGCAGTAATTGCTTCTTCAGAACATACAAGGCCACCTTCTTCACGACGCAAGCAAAATGGTGACAAGCGCGCTTGGCCATCAGCAAGGCTGTAGCGTAAATCTAGGGGCGCTTCGAGGCGGATGTTGCCCGCCTCAGAATCAATTTCTAAGGGTGTTAAACGCGCCTGATATTGCTGGCTTTGCTGATTAAAGCGGCCTTCTAACGCGATCAAGGCACGGCTTAGCACCGCATCATCTTGCCCCAGAACCGTCAGTTCTAACTGGTGTTGCGAAAGACGGCCCGACAGCGTTGCCGTAATATCTGATAGTGACTGACCACCCGCGAATACGTTGGTCATGGCTAACTGAACATCTAGCAGCGGATCTTCTAGCCCTTTCACATCAGCGCTTAGCTCAAGCTGTTCAATACGGTTTTCAGCAAAGCGCAGCGCATCGCCTTGCACGTTGGCAAGTAATTGGGGTTGGCTAAAGCTACCGTTTGCCTGGAGTGTGCCCACCAAGGTACCGCTAAGATCAGGTGACAGCGTTTGCAGTTGGCGCAGCGCTATATCCGCATTCAACGACATCGCTTGCTCGCTGATTTGACCAGCCGCTTCGATGCGATTATCACCCTGAGTGAACAGCAGTTCATCGATATTAACTTCTAAATTACTGTTAGCATCAAAGGCGGCCTGCAGAGTTAACGGATAGTCACGCAGCTCACCATCAATGGCCAGATTGGGCACGCTGATCGCCCACTGATCCTCCTGCTGGCGCACTGACAGCTCAATGTCACCGTTCAAATTACCGTCTAACTGATCCACAAAAAGACCCGGGTCAAATTGATCCAAGCGCACGCTCGCATCTATCTGCAGCGGTGCTAACCAATTGACGGTGCCTTCGCTGCTTAACGCGCTATCGCCCACGGCCAGCGTGAGAGGCTGCCAGCTGAAATGTTCAAGGTCGCCTTCACCACTGAGATTCACTTGGGTCTTCGGAACGCTAGGGCCCTGCACCGATAGGCCGAGCTGGGCACGGTAGTCGCTAATGGTACCCGTTAGCTGTAGATCTAAGTCGTCGACGATATAAGGATCGACGGTATCGTCGCCCTCAATCTGACCGGCAACCTCGCTTGAAGCAATTGCTGCCTCATCACTTGGCAAAGGCCACTGAACTTGCTCACTTTGTAAGCGCAGCTGGAAAGGCAGCGTGGGCGCTAGCGCATCAATTTGACCGCTAAGCGTCGCGTTCACCACGCCGCCGGCCTCAAGCTGTGCCTCTAGCGCATCCATTGAGCCAGACAGCACCAGGCTCAGCGTTTCACCGCTCAGCTCAGGAAACAGTTCAGGTAAGAAAAGCTCTACATCTAAACGGGCTGCTAACGGATAGTTGCCACTCAGGGTAGCCTCTGCGGTTAGTTCTGCCTGGGCATCCTGGGTCACGACCGACAGCTGCGTTACTTCAACGTCGCTACCTTCAGTTAAAAGCCCTAATTGAAGACTCTCAACACTATATTCAACGGCGCCTTCTAACCGGAAATCACTGACGTTAAATTCAGGTATCTGAATATTGACGGGCAGTGTGATATCCGGCAGTACAAGGCGCTCTCGTGCTTCAAGCGGCTGCTCGACTGATTCGGCGACCTCTGCTGCGTCATTTTGCGGCTGATGGAGCGCAATCGCGGCATCAATAGCCTCACCATAGAGCGGCGTATCTATTCCCTGGGTTAGCAAAACGCCGGGGGATGGCGGCAAATAGACCCGAGGCGCTTCTAAATGCGTTGGCGCAAGGCGCACCTCATTACCTTCGGCAACGGCTGAGGAAGTTAACGACCGCCATGACACCGTGGTGCCATCGGCAAGTCGTAGGCTGATATCCTCTAGCTGCAATGAGCGTAGTTCGATAGGAAAGGGAAAGCGGATGGATAGCGGCGCACCGTCCTCTTTGACAGGAGGCTCCTGCTCACTTGCAGCCCCTAGCCGAATATCAGCCCCCACAACACGCAGCGTATCAATGCATAAGCGCTTTGACAGCACACAGTCATCGGCCCACGCCAACTCAAACTCATCAATGCCAATGCGAGTTTCACCTAGCCGTAGCTGGAAATCTTCAAGCACGAAATGATCAAGTAAGCCGCCCTCATGGTGGGCATATGAGAAAAAATCGCGCTGCTCACCCTGGGAAAGCAGCACGCCCGTTCCCCAGGGGGATAATGCTGTGCCCAGAATTAGCGCGACAAGCCCAAACAGCCAAATGGGCAGTACGATAATGAGACGCACCAAACTCCAAACCAACAGCCAGATTCGAGCTTTCGAAGACAGCACATGGCGCTTTTCAGCCGTAGATGATTCAACCTGTGACAAGTCTTTCTCCTAGAATTCCGGTCCGATGGAAAAGTGCACACGAAAAGCGTCTTCATCGTCAAAGGGATGGGCAATGTCTAAGCGAATCGGTCCCACCGGCGAGATCCAGCGTACGCCTGCGCCCGCGCCGGTTTTCAGATCATTGGGCCCCCAGTCGTCAAAGGCATCGCCGTTATCAACAAACGTGGCCGCCCACCAGTCGCCGGTAACGCGCCGCTGATACTCAAGCGTCGACGTCAGCATTTGCTGTCCACCACTTAGGCGTCCTTGATCATTACGAGGCGAGAGACTTTCATAGGAGTAACCGCGCACACTGCGGTCACCGCCAGCAAAAAAACGTAGCGATGGAGGCAGCTTATCAAAGTCTTCCGTTTCTATCGCCCCCACGCTGATGCGCGCTAAAAAGCGGTTATCGTTGCCGATGGTACGAATCCATTCCGTATCACCCGTCATGCGTGCGAACTGAGCATCCGAGCCCCAAACGGTGTCTGAGTATTCGAACGATAGCTGCTGACGATCGCCCCATAGAGGGAAGCGCTGGGGTCGTGTGCGCGTACGCGTCCACTGAACACCGGGATAGAAAAGCCAGACTTTATCGGCTTCGCCGCCCTGCACAAAGTCTACATAGCTGGTGCGTAGATACAGCAACTGGACCCAGTCATTTTCAAACTGCCAGCGCCGCGCAACTTCCACGGTACCTTCTAGCAGTTCAGTATCGTTGTCATCAAGGTTTCGAACGCCGTATTGAAGCCGGTAGCTATCACGTAAGGGGTTTTCAAGGGGCACATCGTAGACACCGGTGAAACGTTGCTCTGGCGCGGATAAATAAAGATCGTGGTCAAGGCTATGGCCATAGCGATTGATCCACGGCTGCTCCCAACCAAAGCGAAGACGCGGGCCGACATCGGTGGCAAAACCGACGCCTACCTCAAACTGGTGGCGATCCGCAGGCTCAACGCTGACATCAATAGGAAGTTCTTTATCATCGGATAAATTAACCCTCAGTGCGCTGGCCAGGGCGATGGCGCTTAAGCGCGGGCGCTGTGGTTGAGAGGCCGTAGCCTCGTTCCACCAAGGGTCGCCACCGCCAGGAGGCGCAATAGTTAATTCCTGAGCTGTTGCAAGACGCGGGCGCACCGAAATAGAGCTAAACCAGCCCGTTTCGGCGAGACGCTGACTATAAAGCGCTAAATTTTCAGCTAAATAGGGGTCGCCAGACTCAAAGGGCTGTATGCGTCGAAGACGATCAAGCTCAATATGACTCCCCTTGATCGAGGTGGGGCCAAATTGATAGCGCGCACCGCTGTCAAAATCCATATATAGGCGAGCACTTTGTAGATAAGGACGCACTTCCATGCGCTTGTCGGTAAATCCCCAGTCAAAATATCCGCGCTCAATGGCCAGACCGGAAAGTTGGCCACTGAGACGATCCCACGGCGCATGGCGTAATACGTCGCCCTCTTTAAGAGGAAACGCCTCTAATGCGTCTTGAAAAGGAGGATCATCACTCGCATCGCCTTCAACGTTAACGGACAGTATTTCGACTTTGACTTGCGGCCCCGGCTCAATGGTAAGCCACACGCGATCGTCGGTATTTCTCTCCAGCGTGATTTCGGGCTCATAGTAGCCATAGACGCGCATGGCTTCTTGAGTACGACGGCGAACTTCGCCCTCTAAGC
The DNA here is from genome assembly GCF_019722725.1 of Vreelandella profundi. Taxonomy (NCBI): domain Bacteria; kingdom Pseudomonadati; phylum Pseudomonadota; class Gammaproteobacteria; order Oceanospirillales; family Halomonadaceae; genus Vreelandella; species Vreelandella profundi. The sequence goes on along the minus strand of NZ_CP077941.1, from coordinate 1,682,811 downwards.
GGACGTCGGTATATTGCTCGGCGTCGACATTCTGTAAGTAGGCTTTAATGTTTCTATCGACTTCTTCCGTGACCCCCTCAATGGTGGCGTCAACGGCCCACGCCCCAGGTGATACGCAAAAAAGAGGTAGCGCTACAAAAAAAAGGCGCCCTGTAGCTGCAGTCCATCGCTGTTGTCTTCCCATACATTTTTTCCTAACCTATATCAGCGGCTTCATCGTTCTACCCACTTAATGCATTAGCAAATCACAGGTGCCGACGTTAGATCACACTATCGTTAACGCAACATTTCTAACTGAGCACTGAAGGCTAGCTGCGCCTGACGCACTTGGCGAAGATCGCTTTCAAGTGTGCTTAAGCGCTGGCTCCACTGCTGTTCTAATGCCTGCAAGGCTTCTTGGTCAACCGGGTCTTCACTATCGACAAGCGTTGCTTCAAAGGAATCAAATCGCGCAGCAAACTCATCTTTTTGCGTTGCCAACTGCCCTTCCCATGAACGACTGGCGCTATTGATCTGGCTATCCAGCTCTTCGAGCCGCTGGCCGGTGATCTGCTCTAAATGGGCAACTTCTTCAACTAAATTCTGTCGGCCCGATATGCCCGTCTGCTCTAGTGTATTAAGCGATTCACGAATCGCCATCAGCTGGCTATCGCGAAGCGCCGCCTGCTCTTGAAACTGCTTTATCTGCTGCGCGAGAGAATTAATCGAATCACTTGACGCTCTATCGTCATCAGTCGTGAGCAGACCGTACAGCTCTTCGCGAGTATTAATAAGCGAAACAGATAGCTGCTCTTGCTCCTGGAACAGCGTCGACATCTGCGCTTGGACAAAGGTTATCGTGTCTTGCACGTCGCCATCGCCTGAATCAAGCCGGGCATGTACATTAGATAATTCTCCGCTGACCACGCGCACTTCATCTAACAACCGTTCACGTTCATACCAAAGTCCAGCCGCTGCTGCGATCAAGAGTCCCATGATTAAAAATATGAATAGCCACAGCGGCCAGAGCGCCGGCCCTTTTCGATGGCGTATAGGTTGCGTCGTCAAGGTTTGATCCACATCGGGTACAATACGAGAGGAGGCGCTAGCGTCTGGCATGACATTTCCTCAAAGAGTCTTCGGGTCGGCACGGCGGCCTATTCCCCGGTACATTATTCCACAGCTGGCAACGAACTCAGGATCATAAATATTACGCCCGTCTAGTACTAGCTTAGCGTCTAATAACGACGCTAGCCGATGCCAGTCAGGATTCCAATACGTTTTCCATTCTGTGACTAGCATCAACACGTCGGCCCCTTCACACGCCTGATAGGGGTCATGGGTAAAGGTACGCAGATCATCGCGCTCACCTACAGCGGCGCGAAGCGCTGGCACGGCGGCTGGATCGTGCAGTTGAACCGTCACGCCCTGGGCCCATAATGCTTCAAGCAGCGTCAGCACCGGGGCATGGTCGATACGTGCGGTGCCAGGCTTAAAGGCAGCGCCCCAAATCGCCACTGTTTTACCCGCAAGCTCGCCACCAAAGTGCGACCATAGCTTACGAAACAGCGTCTCTTTTTTCTGCTCATTGATGTCCATTACCTGCTCAAGCAGGGCTGAGTAGCGGCCGCTCTGCAGCTGAACATCGGCTAAGCGCATCAAGTCACGCGAGAAACTAGGCCCGCCGAAACCACAGCCTGGATACAGATATTCAAAGCCGATGCGGGTATCAGCGCCCATCCCTTGGCGCACATGTTCAACATCAACGCCTAGCGTATCCGCCAAACCGGCTATTTCATTCATGTAACTGATGCGCGTCGCCAACATGCCATTAATGGCCAGCTTCGTTAATTCGGCGGCACGACGCGGCATGCACTGAAATACTTCGCTGCGTCGATTAAACGCGCGTAAAAGCTCTCTTGCCACCTGCTCACCGGTGGCATCATCACAACCCAGCAGCCACCTCGTCGGGCGGGTAAATGAATCCCACGCCCGGCCTTCTTCCAAGGTGTCAGGAAGCGCTACGCTGGTGTGCTGAGCGCCCATCAGCGTATGCAGGCGCTCGGTTTCCCCTACGGGAAAGGTCGAATTATTAACCAATACTATGCCGTGCTGATCGGCGAGCAGCGGATCTTCAAGCAGAGCGCTTGCGGCATCGCGCTGCGCAGGTGATAACGCTAGCCAAATAACGTCAGGGATGGCGGCGTCTGAAAGCTGCTCAATAACTTGCAGCGTGCCCTCTGCCAAGCCCTGATCAAGGTGCGCTCTCAGTTGAGGTTCACTGCGTAGCCAGTCGACCTGCGAAAGAGCGGACCAGGGCGCGTCCGCGTGCGGCAACCACTGCACTTGATGGCCTACCCACGCTAACGCGGCAGCGGCAGTCGCGGCACTTAATTCGCTTCCATAAAGTAGCACCCGCATGCATTACTCTCCTTGGTGATAACGCGAAAGCAGCGTTTGAAAGGCTTTTCCAAGCTCAGGATGGCGCCTTGCATAGGCCAGCGTAGCTTCAAGGTAACCCAGCGGATGACCACAGTCATAGGTAGTACCCTGCATACGATACGCCTGCACACCCGACTGTTCGCGCAGAACTTCTAGCGCATCGGTCAGCTGTATTTCACCGCCTGCGCCGGGTTTAGTGGCTTCTAAAATAGAGAAAATATGACCGGGCAATGCATAGCGGCCAATCACCGCTAAGTTAGAGGGCGCGGCATCACGCTTAGGTTTTTCAACCATACCGATAAGGTCAGCCGACTCGTTAGCGGCAGGAACCGCTCCCGCTGGCGCTACGATGCCATATTTTTCAACGTGCTCCCAAGCAACCTCCTCCACCATCAGCTGCGCAGTTTGATGTTGATCAAAAGCGGCTAACATACCGGCTAAGTCTGTCGATTGGTTGGCACTGTTGTCTACCAAAACATCGGGCAACAGCACCGCAAAAGGCTCGTCATCGCCGATAATGGGGCGCGCGCACAGGACCGCGTGACCTAATCCTAGCGGCTGACCCTGGCGAATGCTGATGATGCTGACACCATCAGGCACCAAGTTACGCAGCATAGCTAGCAGCTCGTGCTTGCCTTTCGCTTCTAGACTTGTCTCAAGTTCTGCATGGGTATCAAAGTGATTTTCGATAGCACTCTTACTACTGCTCGTCACTAATACAATCTCGCGAATGCCGGCGGCAATAGCCTCTTCCACCACGTACTGAATGACCGGCCTATCAACAATTGTAATCATCTCTTTGGGAATTGCCTTCGATGCGGGCAAACAGCGAGTCCCAAATCCAGCCACGGGGAGTACGGCCTTACGAATCATAAAGAGTCCTTTTCATGCGTTCCGACACAGGAGTGTTTAGAATGTCCATAATACTGAAGGCGCGGGTGGATGCCACCTCGCATTAGACGATAACGATTGGGCAACGTGTAATTATTTCACCCGCCGCGCAATCACAACGGGAGTCACACTATGCAAGCGACACCACAGGATAGCACTGCTGATCACTATCAAGGCAACGTCGATGCAGCGGAAGTCGCCAAATTTGAAGCGCTTGCGAGCCGCTGGTGGGACAAGCAGGGCGAATTCAAGCCACTGCACGAGATAAACCCGCTGCGCTTGGATTTTATCGACGCCCGCGCCGGCCTAGCTGGTAAAAAGGTTCTTGATGTAGGCTGCGGCGGCGGTATCTTGAGCGAATCCATGGCCCATCGCGGGGCTAAGGTGACGGGCATTGACCTGGGTGAAGCTCCCCTAGCGGTCGCCCGCCTGCATGCGCAAGAACGTGGCGTTGAGGTCGATTATCAGCATATCAGCGTAGAAGCCATGGCGGCCCAGCAGCCGGGTTTTTATGATGCCGTGACCTGCATGGAAATGCTTGAGCACGTGCCCGACCCCGCATCGGTGATCAGAGCCTGTAGCGCTCTTGTGAGGCCCGGCGGCTATGTGTTTTTCTCAACGCTCAATCGAACCGCCAAATCCTACGCGTTTGCTATTTTAGGTGCGGAATATGTGCTCAAACTGCTACCCCGCGGCACCCATAGCTATGCAAAATTTATTCGCCCGTCAGAAATGGCCGCCTGGTCGCGCCACAGTGGCTTAGAAGTGCGTGAACAGACAGGACTGACGTATAATCCCTTAACACGCCGCTACCGCCTGGCTAGCCACGATGTCTCGGTCAACTACATGATGTATTGCCGTAAGGTGAGCAGCTAAATGTCTAAGCAAGCACCGCAAGCGATTCTGTTTGACTTAGACGGCACCCTCGTCGATACCGCGCCGGATTTAGCGAACGCCACCAATGTGCTGCGCAGCCATCACGGCTTAGCGCCTCTGCCGTTTGAGGAGATACGCAGAGAAGTATCTAACGGCGGTAATGCGCTGGTGACACTGGCGCTTGGTCTTGACATCAATTCGTCAGAACACATCCAGGCGAGAGAGTTTTTGCTTGATGCCTACGAACAGGCCGTTGCGGTTCACAGTCGCGTTTTCTCACCTTTAGATGTATGGCTGAATGAGTGGCATCGCAATGGGCAACCATGGGGAATTGTGACCAACAAACCGCGTCGATACACCCTGCCACTGCTTGAAACGCTGAATTTACAGCCAGGGGCATTGCTATGCGCCGACGATTTGAGCGTCAAAAAGCCGGCGCCTGAACCGCTATGGGAAGCTGCCAAGCGCTTGAAGGTTAAGCCGGAACAGTGCTGGTATGTTGGCGATCATGTTCGCGATATAGAGGCCGCCGTCGCAGCGGGAATGACGGCGATAGCGGTGGGCTACGGTTATATCAGCAAAGAGGACAACTATCGTGATTGGCCTGCCGACATCTGGTTCGAAGAGTGCGAGGCGCTTGTCGATGCCCTGAACGAGTTTAAACGCTAAGCGCCGTCAGGCATCGAGACACTGGTTATATGCGCGGCGGCTGGGCGTCTAGCTTCTGGCCGCTAATGCCAGCACTGTCAGGCCCCATTAGCCATAAATAGGTAGGCATAATCGCTTCAGGTGAACGCAGCGCCGCGGGGTCTTCTCCAGGAAAAGCAGAGCGGCGCATTTGAGTACGCGTAGCGCCTGGATTAAGCGAATTAATGCGGATATTGGGCTGGCTCTCCAATTCATCGGCCAGTACATCGACAAACCCTTCAGTGGCAAATTTTGAGACCGAATAAGCGCCCCAATAGGCACGGCCTTTACGACCAACACTGGAAGAGGTAAAAATTATCGAGGCATCGTCAGACTCTTGCAATAGCGGTAGCAGCGCCTGGGTCATCCAGATAGGGCCATTGATATTGACCTGCATCACTTGCTGCCACAGCTCCGGGTCGTACTGATCAAACGGTGTAATACGGCCTAACAGCCCGGCGTTGTGCAATAGGCCATCCAAACGGCCAAATTCTTTATCCAGGGTATCAGCCATATCATGAAAATCTTTAAGCGTGGCACCTTCAAAGTTCAGCGGAAAAATCGCTGGCTGAGGCCCGCCTGCCGCTTCAATTTCATCATAAACGCGTTCTAACTTAGCAATAGTGCGCCCTAGCAAAATAACCGTCGCTCCATGCTGAGCGTAGCTCAATGCGGCTGCGCGGCCAATTCCATCGCCTGCACCGGTTACCAACACAATGCGATTTTCCAATAGGCTGGGCGCTGGTTGATAGTCGATCTTGCAGCTCATGCTAATTCCTTGAAACAAACGTTGTTAACTGGCTGATTGGCGCAAAAAGTCGTTCGCAAGACCGGCGGCGCTGCTTTGCGGATAGTCGTCGCGCACTTGCTCAAGCAGCTCTCGACTGCCTTCTGCTTCGCCTTGACGCGCCTTGACCAGACCCAGCTTATAAAGAGCATCAGGCACTTTACTGCTACCGCTATAATCATTGATAACGCGACTAAAGGACTGGTCGGCCTCCTCTAGCTCGCCTTCTGCGGCGTAAAGTTCACCCAACCAGTAATGGCCGTTGGCCGTTAAGCTAGTATCGGGATGATCGGTGACAAAAGCTTCAAACGCTGCAATGGCTTCTGAAAAACGCCGTGCTTGAACGTGTGCAAAGGCTGCTTGGTAATCAGCCTGTGCATCTTCACTTACGTTTCGAGTAGAAGGCGCATTAACTACTTGCTCAGCGGCTTCAGGCTCTACAGCCGGTGTGGACTGCTCAATCTGAGTAGGGCCACTGCTCATTAGCCGGTCTTCAATGTCCAGGTACTGCTGCTGAGACTGACGACGCAGCTGCTCTAGCTGGTGGCGCAGTTCTTCTATTTGCCCCCGCAGCTGTTGAATTTCCTGCTGATGTTCCTGTACCTGATTAAACAACACCAGATTCCCGCCCGACGATTCTTCACGCTGCGCCTGCTGATAAAAGCCATTGCTAGGAGCACTGGAAAGGTCTTGGACTTGCGGCTGTTGTGCTACGGCAATTAACGGCAATACGGACAGCGGGAGCACTAAGGCTCCCGCACCGCACAGCCTCCCAAAGTAACGTTTGAGACTGTGATTCATAACAACTCCATCGATGAAAAACGGCGTGCCATAAGCACGCCGAAATCAACCGTAGTTAAATACTTAGTAGTTAAATACAACACGACGGTTTTGTGAATAGGCGCTGTCGCCTTGACCACTCACTGCCGGACGTTCTTCGCCATAGCTAACAACGCTCATTTGCGAATTGGAAACACCTTGGATGTTCAAGAAACGCTGTACCGCTCCAGCACGACGCTCACCTAGCGCCATGTTGTATTCGCGAGTACCGCGCTCGTCCGTATGACCGTGGAGAACCACTTTGGCATTCGGATTGGCACGTAGGTAACGCGCATGGGCCATCACTACAGATTCATATTCGCTCTTGATCGTGTCACGATCATAATCGAAATAAATGGTGCGTACTTCCGGAATACGCGAATCAGCTTGCTGGCCAGAACCTGAGCCTGAACCAGTAGATGAGCCGTACTGGCTGCCCGTGCCTGTACCCGAAGTGTTAGAACCTGTAGTGCTGCCATCCTGGCTACCGTACGAGTCACCATCTTGGGTTCCGCCGGTGCTGGAACAGCCAGCGATTACCACGATAGATAGCGCTGCTGCTAATGAGCGAGCCAACGGTTTAAGTTGCATAATCAGACTCCTTGCCTGAAAACTAAAATTTCGATTTTCGATGTTAGTTAATTAAGTCGATCAATTTAAGAAGGGTGACCAAGCTGGATCACGTACATCACCTTGTGCTGATGGCAGTCTAAATGAAGAGCGTCCATCGGCAGAAACAGCACTTAGCACCCCGCTATTACCCTCTTGGGTAGCGAAGATTACCATGGTCCCGTTCGGCGCAACACTAGGAGATTCATCTCTTGTTGATTCACTCAATACGACTAAGCGATCGCCGCTTAAATCTTGCCTTGCCACTTGGTACCCGCGACTAGAGCGATGCACCAAGAATACCTGCTCACCGTCAGGAGAATAGCGACCGCGAGCGTTGTAATTGCCGGTAAATGTCAGGCGTTTAGCCTCACCACCGCCCATCGAATACTGATAAAGCTGCGGACCACCGCTACGATCAGAGGTAAATAGCAGGCTCTGGCCGTCTGGCGCCCAAGCTGGCTCAGTATCAATACTATTATTATTGGTGATGCGCTCTACTGAACGACTACCGACATCCATAATATAGATTTCGGGCTGGCCGTCTTTAGACAGTGACATAGCAATACGACGCCCATCTGGAGACCACGAAGGCGCACCGTTAATACCGTCAAAAGAAGTGACCTGAACGCGCTGACCGGTGGCTACGTCTTGAATATAAATAGCAGGACGTTCTGTTTCAAAGGATACGTAGGCAAGCTTACTGCCATCGGGTGACCAAGAGGGTGACATAATAGGCTCATCAGAGGTCAATACCTGCTCGCTACGACGACCATCGGCATCGGCAACGTATAAACCAAACTGCATGTTATCGCCGATACCCTGGGCAGTCACATAAGCAATTTTGGTTGAGAACGCACCGCGAATATCGGTAATTTCTTCAAAGATTTGATCACTAATATAGTGAGCGGCACCGCGAAGATCGTTGCCTCTTACGGTAACGGTCTCACCGATCATTCTACGCTCGCCGCTAATGTCCATGAGCTCAAACTGAAGCTCAAAGCCACCGTCGGTTGGTTGTGCCCTACCGACGACCAAGTAACGCACGTCAAGCGAGTGCCATGTGCCGAACTGAACATCATCAGATTGGCTGGGCGTCTCAAACATAGCGCTACGTGCTAGCGGTGCAAACAAGCCACTACGCTCCAGGTCATCCTGCACAATCTGTGCAACGTCTTCGGGCATCCCCTCTGAACCTGCGAACGGCACCACGCCAATGGGCAGCGCTTGATCGCTACCTCGAGTGATTTCAATCGTTAAGTTTTGGGCACTCGCCATACTACTAGCGAACAGCAGCACACAGAATAACCACACTTTGTTCAAGCTTTGCATCAGCGAACATCTCCCGGAGTAAATCGCAGATTAAACTGACGTAAATTACGCTGCTGATCGGCTGGTAAATCTCTCAATTCACCAAACGGTGCAGCATGTTCCACGGCCTGCATAACAGACCTGTCAAAAGCACTATCGCCACTTGATGTCACAATCGACGTTGCTAACAGTTCACCCGATGGACCAAGACGTACCTGTAGCGTAGCACTCATCGAATCACTTGCACCGGCCGGAATCAACCAAGCCTGCTCAACCGCACGACGAACGATATTGATAAAGCTATTGGCCGCCTGCGCAGCCTGCTGTGCATTGGCGGCGGCTTCGGCTTCACCGGCTAACTGGCGCTGCATAGCGGCCTCCGCTGCTTCTGCCTGACGTTGGCGCTCCGCTTCAGCTTCAGCTTCACGACGCTGCTGCTCTTGTGCCTCACGCTGGCGCTGGGCTTCGGCTTCTTGCTCGCGTGCGGCTTCCTGCTCCTCACGCTCGCGCTTCTCTTCAGCTTCGCGTTTTTGTGCGGCCTCAGCTGCCTCTTCTTCTTTACGCTCCTGCTCTGCCGCTTCGCGTTGACGTTCGGCCTCAGCTGCCTCTTCTTCTTCGCGCTGCTGTTCTGCGGCAGCCTGCTCGCGCTCAGCTTCAGCCGCGGCTTCTTCCTCACGTTTTTGCTCTGCAGCCTCTTGCTGACGTTGGGCATCTTCTACTTCACGCTGACGCTCTGCGGCGGCGTCTGCTTCAGCTTGACGCTCCGCAGCCTCTGTCGCCTGCTGTTCAGCTTGCTCGGACGCCTCTGCTGCACGGCGCTGAGCTTCGGCTTGTGCCGCCTCGCGAGCTTCTTCTAACGCCTGAGCCTCAGCTTGAGAAGCCTGTTGAGCAGCGTCTGCTGCCGCTTGCTCGGCCGCCTCTGCAGCGGCTTGTTCAGCAGCCTGCTGTTCTGCGTCGGCTTGCTGCTCGCTTGCAGAAGGCTCATCGGGCGCATCAGGCTCTGCAGGAGCGTCAGCTGGCGCACTCATGGCAGCCTGCTGATCCGTTACTTGCTGCGCTTGATCGGTAAATGTCTCCGTACTCACTAGCGTCGCCTGAACAATCGAAGAGCTATCAGGCTCCACCGTTCGGCTGGGCAAGCTAATCAAGCTAAAGAGCACAATAGCGGCGTGCACGCCTATCGCCAAAACGGTGGGCCATTTATAGCCGACATCCTGGGGGTCGTGAGAAGACTTTCCTGCCATATACGCTTTGCCCTTACCCATCTTGCGGCGGCTCAGAAAGCAGCCCCACGTTGGCAACTCCCGCACCCTGGAGAGTACTCATGAGCACAACAATTTGGCCGTAGGCCACATTGCGGTCGCCACGCACCATCACCGGTGTTCCAGGACGCCGTTGCAAAATAGCCACCACGCGCTGGGACATTTCATCAAGCGTTACCGAGGTGGAATCCTCGCCGAGGGTGATGAAGTAGCCACCCTCACTGTCAACCGAGATAATGATCGGGTCATTTTCCTGCTCATCAATCGGCTGAGACGACACTTGAGGCAGCTCAACTTGCACGCCCTGAGTCAACATAGGCGCAGTGATCATGAAAATCACCAGCAGTACCAGCATGACGTCGATAAAGGGGACGACATTAATCTCCCCCATCGGCTTGCTTTTACCGCTACGATTAAATGGTCCTTGCATGGCCGTCTCCCTTAACTTGCGCTCGGCTTGCTATCACGACCCTGCAGGTTACGGTGCAAGATAGCGTGAAACTCTTCCGCAAAATCTTCATATTTGCCGAGCAAACGAGAAGCGTCATTGGAAAGACGGTTATAGAAAATAACCGCTGGAATAGCGGCAAACAGACCCATCGCCGTTGCGATCAGCGCTTCCGCAATCCATGGTGCAACCGTAGATAAGGTTGCCTGCTGGGTTAATGACAGCGCCTGAAACGACCCCATGATGCCCCAGACCGTGCCGAACAGGCCGATATAAGGGCTTGCTGAAGCGACAGTGGCAAGAAAGACCAAGTGCTGTGTTAGTCGGTCTTCTTCCCGTGACCACGCCACGCGCATACTGCGCTGTACGCCTTCTAGTACGTTGCCTGCATCACGCGTTTTAGGCATTAACCGGTTAAATTCGCGAAACCCCGCTTGGAAAACATGCTCAGCCCCATGTCGTGGGTCATCAACAGGAATCTCTCGATACAGCTCATTCAAGTCGACACCAGACCAAAAAGATTCTTCAAATTGGTTGTATTCTTGCTTGGCACGACGCAGCGCTATGCTGCGCTGAAAAATCACCACCCAAGAGAGGATTGACGCCACCACAAGTAGCAGCATTACCAGCTGTACGACGGTGCTGGCATTCATTATCAGGTGGGGAATGGACATGGTGTTATCGTTCACAGGTGCCCTCATCAATCTATTAGGGTCGGTATTTCCGACGCAGTGAATGGCCTCTTGGTTAAGAGGCCTGTATCAAAATCTTAAGCGCGGATGGCCAAGCTTTCGGCCGTAATCGCTCTGTACTCAAGCATGCTATCTCGACTGTTGCAGTGCATAGTAGTTCCTCAGCGCGCCAAACTTGCTGCTCGAAGGTCATCCGGCAGCGCCCGACGCTCGTTACCCGTGCACTAATTTCCAGCGCATCGTCCAAACAGGCAGGCTTTGCATAATCACAGGCCAAGCGGTATACCACTAGCTGTGTACCTTCGTCTAGCAGCGTTTGCTGATTAAGGCCTAGTTCGCGTAACCATTCACTGCGCGCACGCTCCATAAACTTCAGATAATTAACGTAGTAAACAATGCCGCCTGCATCCGTATCTTCCATATAAACACGTAGCGGCAGGCGATAACTAGCGGCGGTAGGGACACTCACGGGCGTCGCTCCCCTTCCATATCGGACGCCTGTTCGTGAGGAACGCGCTCAAAATGTAGCCAAGCTTGGCGGGTGACGACGCGACCACGAGGCGTCCGCATAATTAAACCTTGCTGAATGAGATAAGGCTCAATCACATCTTCTATCGTGTCTCGTTCTTCGCTAATCGCCGCGGCCAATGAATCAATACCCACCGGGCCGCCGTCAAATTTATCGATCATGGCTAGCAGCAAGCGCCGATCCATATGATCCAGCCCATGATGATCGACATTAAGCATATTGAGGGCCGCATCTGCCATGGCTACATCGACCTGACCGTTTCCCTTCATTTCGGCGTAATCGCGTACGCGACGCAATAGACGGTTCGCTATGCGGGGCGTTCCTCGTGAACGTCGTGCTACTTCGACAGCCCCTTCGTGGCTAGTTTCTACGCCTAGCAAGCGCGCCGAGCGCGAAACAATTTCGGTAAGCTCTTCAAGGTTGTAAAACTCAAGACGTTGAACAATGCCAAACCGGTCGCGCAGAGGTGAGGTTAATAGTCCTGCACGCGTTGTCGCACCCACTAAAGTGAAACGCGGAAGGTCAAGCTTAATGGAGCGCGCGGCGGGCCCTTCCCCAATCATGATATCCAGCTGGAAATCTTCCATGGCGGGATATAAGACTTCTTCAACCACGGGGGAAAGGCGATGAATTTCATCGATAAAAAGCACGTCGCCAGGCTCTAGATTGGTCAGCATGGCGGCTAAGTCGCCGGCACGCTCAAGCACAGGCCCAGAGGTCGACTTCATGCCGACCCCCATCTCAGCGGCAATAATATGAGCCAGCGTGGTTTTACCGAGCCCCGGCGGCCCGAACACCAGCGTATGATCCAGACTCTCTTCACGTAGCCGAGCAGCGCCAATGAAGATTTCCAGCTGTTCGCGAACGCGGGGCTGGCCAATATAGTCATCCAGCCGCTTTGGGCGAATTGCGTAATCAATGCGCACCTCACCCTGCTCAGGCTCAGCGGCGATCAGCCGATCGTGTTCTAGCATAAGCGCTCTTTTGTTAAGTGCATTTTTTAAGTGCGTTTTTTAATCGTAAATTCAACACCGGTCTATGCTCAGTTTGTACGACTAGCCATTCATACGCTGCGTCAACGCGGCTTTAATAAGCGCCTCCGTCGACTGATTAGGGTCGATGTCCGCCAGCATTTTCGATGCTTCGGTGAGCTTATACCCCAAGCTTACCAAGGCCGCCTCCGCATCGGCGAGGCTATCGCGTGCAGGGCTCCTGCCATTGGTGGCCTCAAGAGGCAGTAGCGCATTGCTGCCGTCTTCCCACTCTGGAAAGCGGTCGCGCATTTCGATAATCAGCCGCTCGGCGGTTTTTTTACCGACACCGGGCAGTTTGGTTAGCGCTTTACTGTCATCGTCTCGAACGCAACGCATAAAGGCATCTTCATCCATGCCCGACAAAATCGCTAACGCCAGCTTAGGCCCTACCCCGTTCACTTTTATCAGTGCTCGAAACAGGGCACGCTCGTGCTCTCTTCCAAAACCGTACAGCAGATGAGCGTCGTCACGAATGGTTAAATGTGTGAATAACGAAACGCTCTCCCCAACAGCCGGTAACGCTACCAACGTATTCATTGACGTTTCTAGCTCGTAACCTACGCCATGAACGTCGATCACGATCCAGGGCGGTTGCTTTGCCAGTAACTGACCACTCAGACGTCCAATCATAAAGTCGCTCGCGCTCGGGTGAAAACGATAGGGTAAAAACAGACGTTTACTATAAAGTGACTATGTACAGATGACCAGTAGTAAGAGCTTACGTAGCATCGAATTAAAGACGCCAGCGCCCTGTAGAGCGACTGCGCCCTCGCGTCACCGTGCCAGTAAGGCCAGTTGCGCTGTAGGCATGAGTTAACGCAATGGCAAGCGCATCAGCGGCATCTGCTTGCGGGGTGGCCGAGAGCTGTAAAATAGCCGTCACCATATGCTGCACCTGGGCCTTATCAGCACCACCTTGGCCAGTCACCGACTGTTTGATTTGCCGTGCGGCATACTCGGCAAGGCTTAATCCGTGATTTGCCATACACACTAATGCGGCCCCTCGTGCTTGGCCCAATTTAAGTGCTGAATCTGGGTTTTTAGCCATAAAAACACGCTCTATGGCTACTTGAGAGGGTTTGTGCAAACCGACGACTTCGCTGAGTCCTGCATAAATTTGTGCCAAGCGTTGCTCTAAAGCGCCGTCGGCGGTGCGGATACAGCCGCTCGCTACGTAGCAAGGCTTGACGCCCACCACATCAATAACGCCGTAGCCGGTCACGCGAGAGCCAGGATCAATGCCTAGAATGCGGATGGGTACAGCAGGCTTTCTCTCATCCATGACACCGTTACTCAAGTGGATTAGGGCTATCTATCAGAGCAGCATACAAAAACACCGACGCCGTAGCGTCGGTGCTGATCAACGATACAACCGCTTTATTCTGCGGCTGTCTCCGCCTTAACTTTTTGGCGTAGGCGGATATTCAGATCTTTCAGCTGCTCTGGGCTAACGTCACCCGGCGCATTGGTCATTAGGCAGGCCGCACTTTGGGTTTTCGGGAAGGCAATGACTTCACGAATAGTCTTAGCACCGACCATCAGCATAACTAGGCGATCCAGGCCGAACGCTAAGCCACCGTGCGGGGGCGCGCCGTACTGAAGTGCATCCAGCAAGAAGCCGAATTTCTCTTGCGCCTCTTCCTCACCAATGCCAAGAATATCAAACACGGTGCTCTGCATGGTTTGATCATGAATACGAATAGAGCCGCCACCGAGCTCGGTACCATTGAGCACCATGTCATAAGCGCGCGAAAGCGCTTTAGCCGGGTCGGCCTTGAGCTCCTCAGGCGTGCACGACGGCGCCGTAAACGGATGGTGTAGCGGACTTAAACGATCGCTATCATCGGCCTCAAACATGGGGAAATCGACAACCCAAAGCGGTGCCCATTCCTGAGTGTAAAGCTCCAGGTCAGCGCCTAGCTTGACACGCAGCGCACCAATGGCTTCGTTGACGATACGGGTTTTATCAGCGCCAAAGAAAATAATATCGCCATCTTCTGCCCCTACGCGATCAAGCAGCTCTTCGACGATATTTTCCATAAACTTAACGATCGGTGACTGCAGGCCCTCAAGCCCTTTAGCACGCTCGTTGACCTTAATCCATGCCAAGCCCTTAGCGCCGTAAATGCCAACAAACTTGGTATATTCATCAATCTCTTTACGCGAAAGCTTGGCACCGCCGGGCACTCTTAGCGCCGCTACGCGGCCATCATCGGCGCTGGCAGGGCCAGAAAAGACCTTGAAATCGACCTGCTGCATTAGGTCATCAACGTCGGTCAGCTCAAGCGGGATACGCAAGTCCGGCTTGTCAGAGCCAAAGCGATCCATCGCTTCCTGCCACGTCATCCGCGGGAACTCAGGAAGCTCTGCGCTCAACACTTCTTGGAAAAGCTGACGAATCATGGTTTCGGTAATGCCCATGATGTCGTTCTCGTCTACAAACGATGCCTCAATATCAATCTGGGTAAACTCAGGCTGACGATCGGCACGTAAATCTTCATCACGGAAACATTTGGCAATTTGATAGTAGCGGTCAAAACCAGCCACCATCAAAAGCTGCTTAAACAGCTGAGGCGACTGCGGCAACGCAAAGAAGCTACCGGCATGCGTGCGGCTTGGCACCAGATAGTCCCGCGCCCCTTCTGGCGTGGCGCGCGTCAGCACCGGGGTTTCGATATCCAAGAACCCCTGACCTTCAAGATAAGCACGCACGTTGTGAGAAATACGTGAGCGTAGACGCAGCTTTTCAATCATGTCAGGGCGACGCAGGTCGATGTAGCGATACTTTAAGCGCACTTCTTCGCCCACTTTTCCATGCTCATCAAGCATGAAAGGCGGCGTAATAGCGGCGTTAAGCACCTCAACTTCCTTTGCCAATATCTCAATCATGCCTGTCGGCATGTTGGCATTCTGGGTGCCTTCAGGGCGCAGCCGCACGCGGCCTGTAATGCGCAGGACGTACTCGCTGCGAGCGCGGTCGGCATGAGCAAACGCATCGGCAGTATCGGGGTCGACCACGAACTGAGCGATACCATCGCGGTCGCGCATGTCGAGGAAAATCACTCCACCGTGGTCACGGCGGCGATGAACCCATCCGCATACTGTAACCGTTTGATCCACCAAAGTTTCATTCAGCTGGCCGCAATAATGGCTGCGCATGTCAAATCCTGTTCTGTTACGTGGCAATTAATGTGTCGCGGGTCGTCCCAACCCTGGCTGCCTCGGCTATGCCGCGGCGCCCTTGTCTTTAGGAGTAGCGCTCTTAGAGGTAGCACTGGCATCATTGGTTTTGCCAGCATCTGTCGACGCCGTTTTACCATCAGCTGCTAAATTCTTTTTGCTACCCGTTTTAAAATCGGTTTCGTACCAACCGCCACCGGCCAAGCGAAATCCTGCTGCGGATACTAAACGCGCCAAACCATCGCTATGACACGCTGGGCAATCCTTTAAAGGATCAGCACTAATCTTCTGCAGTTTTTCCATACGATGGCCGCAGGCCTTGCACTCATATTCATAGATGGGCATGTTGATGACTCCTTTAAAGCTCAACGCTGACAGGTTCAGTTCTGACAGATGCGTTTCTGACAGAAAAGTAGCAAAAATAAACGCTGCCAGGCTGCCAATATGTGGCCAGTCGGGATAAATTCCAAGGCTGCGGTTGATCAAGCGCCGCCATTATACCCTTTTGTGACCCCTGCCAAGCAAGGTTATGCAGCCCTAGCCAGTTAATGGAGATAAGAAAATGCCCCACGCAGTGATATTGGATGCTAAGAGCCTAGGCCCCCAGATTGACTTAGCCGCCATTCGTGAGTCGGTTTCTCACCTTGAGGTGTTTGAGCAAAGCTCAACACAACAGGCGGCTGAACGCCTTGCTGAAGCGGATATTGCGATTGTAAACAAGGTCGTTCTCGATGCAAAAACGCTGCAACAGCTGCCCAAACTACGGCTGATATGTGTATTGGCAACGGGGCTTAATAATATTGATCTTGAGACCGCTAAAGCTAATAACATTGAGGTTAAAAACGTAGCGGCTTACGGCACCGCCAGCGTTTCACAGCACACCTTAATGCTCATGCTCTCGCTAGCCAATCGCCTCCCTCTTTATCAGCGCGACGTGGCCGCAGGTGAGTGGCAGCGCAGCGATTTTTTCTGCCTGCAGGACTATCCCACGCTACAGCTTTCAGGCAAACATTTAGTCATGGTTGGGCAAGGAGAACTTGGCTCTGAAGTTGCTCGCTTAGCGGAAGCGTTCGGAATGAAAGTCTCTTTTACTGCCCGCCCAGGCAATGAGGCCAACGACAAACGGCCGTCCCTTGATGCTTTGCTTGCTGATGCCGACATTATTAGTTTGCACTGCCCGCTGAGCGACGCTACTAAACATTTGATTAATCGGGAGCGCTTAGCAAAAGCCAAGCCATCGCTGCTTCTGGTTAACTGCGCTCGTGGGGGCATGATTGACGAGATGGCTGCATTAGACGCGCTACGCGAGGGGAAACTAGGCGGGCTGGCGGTTGACGTACTGCCTGCAGAGCCCCCTAGAGACGGCCATCCGCTGCTTGACGCGCTCGCCGAACCGCTTAATTTGATTGTCACCCCACACAATGCCTGGATAACACCCGAGGCCCGTCAGAACATTGTTAGCCTAACGGCGAACAATATTAGCGAATGGAAAAATACCTCAGCGAAAAAGGCCTAACAATCACTTACGAGATTAAGACATCTTAACGGTGTAAGGCGAGCAGCTCATCCAGGACACCATTTTAAACCTGGATGAGTCACACTCCTGAACTTAATGCACTGTACTGCGAGCTATTTAAACGTACTCTTGTTTGATAAGTACCGCACTATTTCTGGGTACCAGCGGCCGACCGCGACGCAGCAGCAAGCAGCGCGTAAAAGCAGCACCAAACAGTAAAATCAATGAGCTGTAGTAAACCCATAGCAAAATCATCACAACAGAACCTGCTGCACCGTAGGTTGAAGCGGTAGCGGTGTGCGCTAGGTAAATAGCGATAACGCTACGGCCTATCGTAAATAGCACCGCGGTGACAACAGCCCCCAAAAACACATCTTTCCACCGCAGCACGACATCGGGCAATACCTTAAAAATAGTGGCAAATAGCAATGTCACCATGGCTACTGAAATAAGCGACTCTAATGACGTCGTAAATAAACTGGCAAAAGGTAGTAAGTTGTCTGCCGCTAGCAGCACTCCTCGCAGCACGACCCCTAAAACTAATGACACCAGTAGAATAAACCCGATAGATAGAACAACCGTAAGCGATAGCAGACGGTTTTTAATGAACACGAAGGCACTATTAGACGTTGGCTTTGCCGTTACTCCCCAGATCGTATTAAGCGAAAATTGCATTTGCGCGAAAACGGTCGTAGCCCCAACGACCAGCGCAGCGAAGCCCAACAGCGTCGGCAATAGCCCTGATTCTTCAATTCGCGACTGCGCCACGGCTTGTTCGATCGCCGTCGCGGCATCGGTTCCTAACGTTCCCTGAAGTTGCGCGACTATTTGACCTTGGGCAGCTTCTTCTCCCAATACAACGCCGATAACCGTCACTGCAATGATGATAGTGGGCGCCAATGAGAACAACGTATAAAAAGCGAGTGAGCCGGCATAGCTAAAAGCATTACGCTCTAGCCACAGTGAAATAGCATCCTGCACTACATTCCACCAGAAGGTAGCCGTTTGTTTAATCATATCCACTTCCCATGTCGTCGTTATAAAGGCGTTTTTGTAAGCCTTATCAATATGCCGCTTATCTAGCATACCTAACGACAGCGCTATGTGCAGTTTTCTAATACGTATCACGCTCCCTAAAAAAAAGGGAAGCTTGGATGGCGACTTTTACCGTGTGTGCCAAATGAGTCGCTCTTGCCGATGCTGGTCGTCGTTAAACGCCGCAAGCAGTTCAAGCCTGCCGCATTTAAGACCATGGTGGCTATGCCTGTAGAAAGTCTCGCGGCAGCTTCACCATCTGTCGCCACAAACGCTCGACGCCGGGTTTGTGCACCATAGAGCAGCGATATAGGCGAATCTCAAGCGGGATATCCCAGTGCTGTTCACCGGCTCTAACTAAGCGTCCACTTTTCAGCTCTTCACGAATACAAAAATCAGGTATCCACGCCACGCCAGCACCCTGCAAAACCATTCCTTTCAGGCCTTCGGCCATGGCGGTTTCATAGACGGTACGTAACTTCATCCGTAGCGGATCATTTTTGAGTAGCATGCGCACCGTCCGGCCTAAAAATGCGCCTTGGGTATAGGAGAGATAGGGAATGGAGGCGTCATGCTGCAATGAAAATAGCGGCTTACCCTGCTCGTCTGGCAACGAAACGGGCAGCATATTGACCTTGCCGATTGAAAACGAGGGAAATACTTCGGCGTCTAGCTGCATAGTGGCAAAAGGATCGTAGTACGCGAGCATTAAATCGCAGTTGCCCTCCCGCAATACGTGAATGGCTTCTCCTACATTCATGGCGACTAAACGAGTGGGCAGCTCCCCCAGACCTTTTTGTAACCGAGAAATCCAAGGCGGATAAAAACTTAACGCTAAAGAGTGCGCCGCGACGATATCCAACGCTTCATTCGCAATAGATAGGCCACGTAAGTGGCTCAGCGATTCATTCAACTGCTCGACAAGATTGCGCGCGGTGACTAAAAAGAGTTGGCCTTCGGGCGTTAGCCCCACGGGCGTTGTGGAGCGGTCGACCAAGGTTACATCAACAGCTTGCTCTAACGCGCGAATACGTCGGCTAAAAGCCGGCTGTGTCACGTGTCGCTGGCGCGCTGAGGCCGAGAAGCTGCGTGTGCCGGCAAGCGCTACGAAATCTTCTAACCATTTTGTTTCAAGATTCACCCATAACTCCTTGTACTACCCATCGTTCACGCAGAGTTGCTGCCATTATCAAGCGATGACTGCTTTATTGTACTGGCGCCGTTAAGTAAGCCGCGCGCGACACCACTTTCATCCACATTGAACGCTGATTAATTTCATCCATTGTCACACGTCGGCACTGCTCAAAATCATTTTCTAGCATTACCGCGACGCTGGCAGCAAATTCGGGGCTTGGTATGAATGCAGTGATTTCAAAATTTAATCGAAACGAGCGATTATCTAAATTGATAGTCCCAACCGTGGCCGCCTCATCATCTACAAGCATTACTTTCTGATGTAGAAACCCAGGTAGATAACGGTATATTTTAACACCTGCTCTTAACATATCCGGCAGGAATGAAAACGCTGATAAAAATACTAATAGATGGTCTGGTCGCTCAGGAATCATCACCCGCACGTCTACACCGCGCATCGCCGCTAACCGCAGTGCATCCTGGACGCCTTGGTCAGGTACAAAATAAGGGCTAGTGACCCAAAGGCGCTGTTTTGCACTATGAATCACCTGCTGTACTAACAGGCTGGCGGTGTCCTGACGGTCAGCGGGACCCGAAGGCACTATAACGACATGATGATCGGTTGATGATGACGTATCGGCTATCCAGTTCAGGCTAATCACTTCGTCCGTTGCCCAATGCCAGTCTTCCCAGAAGGCTTCCTGCAAGCCCAGCACGCTAGGGCCCTGTAGTTTTAAATGCGTGTCGCGCCAAGCACCTTGTCGCGGATCCTCACCCAGGTATTCGATACCTACGTTTAAACCACCTACCCAGCCCTCTTTACCGTCAACGACCGTGACTTTGCGGTGGTTGCGGAAGTTGAGCTGAAATCGATGTTTAAATCCCCGTGACGACCTAAAGGCACTGACTGACGCGCCCTCACGCGTTAAATCGCCCAAGTAGCCTTCATTTAATTTGCGGCTACCTACCTCATCATAAAGAAAATAAACCCTTACGCCACGCTTAGCCGCTCGCTGCAGATGACTCAACAAACGCTGGCCTAGCGCGTCGTTGCGCACGATAAAAAACTGTATCAACACATAGTCTTCAGCGCGGTCAATGCCCTCAAACAGGCTCTCAAACGTAGCCTGCCCGTCGACCAATAGCGTCGCCCGATTACCGCGCGTTAACGGCATCATCGCCAGCTGTTCGACGGCTTGGATATCAGCATTACTTGATGGCGCCACATAGGGCTGAACATTGGCGCGGTAACGAACCAAGATCCGGCGCAGCACTGTGTCACGCTGCCCGCGTGCTGATACATAGCCGTAAAACCGCGGCCGACCAAAAAACCAATAGGCGGGAAGTGCCACATAGGGAAAGGTCAGCAGCGATATAATCCACGCTACCGCCCCTTGAGAGGTGCGGCTAGACATCAGCGCCATGATGGCCGAGACGATGCCTAACAGATGTATCAATAAAATGCTGGTCCCTAATAACCAGGAGGCCATAGCTACGTCCTTATAAAGGCAAGGGCCTCGCCGCAAGCGAGGCCCTTTTCGTTTTAAAGCCTAATCAACCGTTTTTATCTGCTAAGCAGACTGGGCAATAATTTCTTTCCACTTAGCCGGCCCCGTTTGATGCACCGATGTTCCCTGGCTATCCACAGCAACGGTGACAGGCATATCTTCAACTTCAAATTCGTAAATAGCTTCCATGCCCAAATCTTCAAAACCCACTATCCGCGATTTTTTAATCGCCTGGGCGACGAGATAAGCAGACCCGCCAACCGCCATTAGATAAACCGCTTCGTTGTCGCGAATGGCATCAATGGCCGTTTGGCCACGCTCTGCCTTACCGACCATGCCGAGCAAGCCGGTTTCTTCCAGCATTGTGCGGGTAAATTTATCCATCCGTGTTGCCGTGGTGGGCCCTGCGGGGCCAACCACTTCGTCGCCAATCGGATCAACCGGCCCGACGTAATAGATAAACCGCCCTTTCATATCAACCGGCAAGGGCTCGCCTTTAGCCAGCATATCAATCATGCGCTTATGCGCCGCGTCACGGCCAGTTAACAGTTTGCCGTTCAATAGCAGCGTATCGCCCGGCTGCCACGTTTTGACTTCGGCAGGAGTAACAGTGTCGAGATTAACACGCTTGACGTTCTCGCCTGCTTCACGGGTGATTTCTGGCCAATCTTCAAGCTTCGGCGCTTCTAGCGTGGCTGGGCCAGAGCCATCCAACGTAAAGTGGACATGGCGAGTGGCCGCGCAGTTGGGAATAATCGCAACCGGCTTGTTAGCCGCATGCGTTGGATAGTCTCTCACTTTAATATCCAAGACCGTCGTTAAACCACCTAACCCCTGCGCGCCAATACCACTTTTATTGACCTTATCAAATATCTCTAAGCGTAGCTCTTCAGCACGGTTGCTGGGGCCGCGGGCCTGTAGATCCTGAATATCGATAGGATCAAGCAGCGCTTCTTTAGCAATTAGCATGGCTTTTTCAGCAGTACCGCCAATGCCAATACCCAGCATGCCGGGCGGGCACCAGCCGGCACCCATCTTGGGCAGCTGCTCCATCACCCAGTCCACAACGCTATCCGAGGGGTTCAGCATGGCGAATTTAGACTTGGCCTCACTACCACCGCCCTTCGCGGCCACATGAATATCGACGCTGTCGCCTGGCACAATTGAGTGATGAATAATGGCCGGCGTGTTGTCTTTCGTGTTGGCGCGTTTGCCGTCTGGATCCGCCAGGACCGAGGCACGTAAGATATTGTCAGGCAGCAAGTAAGCACGACGAACACCTTCGTTCACCATGTCATCCAGGCTCATTTCCGCTTCCCACGTCACGTTCATACCCACGTGAACGAACACGGTGACAATACCAGTATCCTGACAAATCGGACGGTGCCCTGTGGCACACATGCGTGAATTAATCAGAATTTGCGCAATGGCATCTTTCGCAGCGGGATTCTCTTCACGCTCATAGGCGGCCGCCATGGCGTCAATAAAATCTTTAGGATGATAGTAAGAGATGTACTGCAGAGCATCGGCAACGCTTTGAATAACGTCGTCCTGGCGAATCACGGTCATGGACTAACAGCTCCTAGGTTATCGTCTAGTCAGCGGCTTTCTTTCGCAACTGCGAAAGTGCCGTCTTAGCGTGAGCCAAGTATACCGTATTGCCCCACACCCGGCAGCATCCCTAGCCATACCAGTGATAACCGAGTTTAGAGTGTAAAAAGGCAGCTCGACCACTTAAGATAACGGTATAAAATTTAAAACGCTAGTTCGACTGGCAGCGAGGACAATGATACAGCCGCCTTGAACCTACCATGATCCGCTGAATGACCTCACCGCAGCGATGACATTGCAGCCCGGCACGGTCAAATACCGCAAAGCGCCACTGTCGACGTGACTCACCGGCGGTCTTGGCCTGCTTAATCCAAGCATCACGATTGGTAATGCCTGCCGTTTGATACGTTTGAAGCGTCGTTTCAATAATGCACTGCGCCAGCATCAACTGCTGCGCTGGCGATAAATCTACCGGGCGCGTTTTGGGCGAAAGCTGGGCAAAAAACAAAATCTCCGAGCGCAGATAGTTACCCAGCCCTGCCACCAGACCCTGATCAAGCAGCAGCGCGCCTAAACTGCGCTTATGGAACTGTTTAAGATTTAGGCGTTGCTGCACGGCCTCAGCAGTGACTTCCTGGCTGAGTAAATCAGGCCCCAGCCGAGATAAAAACGGATGCTGAGCAAGATTATCTTCGTGCCAAAGGGAAATATCAGAGGCACTGTAAAGGCTTGCGCAGCGGTCTTGCGCCGTCAATCTGACGCGCAGCGTGCGCTTTGTATCAGGCGGCTGATGGGCATCATGCAGCTTCCAGACACCGTATAGCTGATTGTGCGAATACAGCACGCGCCGATCACTAAATCGGATCAGCATCGCCTTGCCCCACGTATCAACCCGCGAAACACGCGTACCCACAAGAGATGAGGCCTGCTCAGCAAGCTCGGGGAAAGCAAACCAAGCGGCGTCTATTTCACGCTCACCTATCTGCTGTTGTACACGGTCCGCCGCACGGCGAATTTCGGGTCCTTCCGGCATAGAGCTCCTATCCCACAACCAATTGCTGTTCTTTCATTTGATGCAGCTGGTCGCGAAGACGCGCGGCCTCTTCAAACTCGAGGTTTTGCGCTGCTTCAAACATTGCATCCTCAAGCTTGTTAATCGCACCAACTAGATCATGCTTATTCATGCTGGTGATATCATAATCAGCGGCTGACTCAGCGACTTTGCGCTCATTACCACGTCGGCGGCTGCTTTTCTTACCGGGCGCTTGCGCCGCTTCAAGAATATCGGCGACCGAACGAGTGATCGTTGTCGGCGTAATGCCATGCTCTTCGTTATGCTCTTTTTGCTTAGTGCGCCGCCTGTCCGTTTCATCAATGGCCTTGCGCATTGAGTCGGTAATACGATCACCGTACAAAATAGCTTTACCATGAGCATTACGGGCAGCGCGGCCGATAGTCTGTATCAACGAGCGCTCAGAGCGTAAGAAGCCCTCTTTATCGGCATCCAAAATTGCCACAAGCGAAACTTCAGGAATATCAAGACCTTCTCGTAACAGGTTGATACCCACCAGCACGTCAAACTTACCCAAGCGCAAATCGCGGATAATCTCTACTCGCTCCACGGTGTCGATATCAGAGTGTAAGTAACGCACTCGAATGCCGTGCTCATCAAAGTAATCCGTCAGATCTTCTGACATACGCTTAGTCAGCGTGGTGACCAGCACGCGCTCACCCACGGCGGTTCGCAGCCCAATCTCGGAGAGCAGATCGTCTACCTGAGTGCTGGCTGGGCGCACCTCAATTTCAGGATCGAGCAGGCCGGTGGGGCGCACCACTTGCTCAACCGTTTGACCGGTATGCTCGGCTTCATAACGACCAGGGGTGGCGGAGACAAAAATAGTTTGCGGTGAAATCGCCTCCCACTCTTCAAACTTCATGGGCCGATTATCCAGCGCAGAGGGCAGTCGAAAACCGTACTCGACCAGTGTTTCTTTACGCGAGCGATCGCCTTTATACATCCCACCGACCTGCGGTACGCTGACGTGAGATTCATCGATAAACAGCAGCGCGTCGTCTGGCAAGTAGTCAAAGAAGGTCGGCGGCGGCTCGCCCGGGGCACGCCCGGAAAGGTAACGCGAGTAGTTTTCAATGCCGTTGCAATAACCGAGCTCAAGCATCATTTCTATATCGTAAAGCGTACGCTGTTCCAAACGCTGTGCCTCCACCAATCGTTCGTGCTTGCGCATCCACTCTAAACGCTCTTTGAGCTCCCCTTTAATGTCATCGATGGCGCCTAAAATCGTTTCCCGTGGGGTAACGTAGTGCGATTTTGGGTAGATGGTCATTCGCGCCACCTCGCCATGGACGGCACCGGTGAGTGGATCAAACATGCGAATCGTGTCAATTTCATTGTCGAACAGCTCGATTCGCACCGCCTCTTCTTCAGAATCAGCGGGGAACACATCAATAACGTCGCCACGAACGCGGTAAGTGCCACGCCTAAAATCCATATCATTGCGAGTGTACTGAAGCTCCGCCAAACGGCGTAAAAATGCGCGCTGGTCAATCAGTTCACCGCGGGAGAAATGAAGACGCATTTTCAGGTATTGCTCGGGATCACCCAGCCCATAAATAGCCGACACGGACACCACAATGATCGCATCACGGCGCTCAAGCAGTGCCTTAGTGGCTGAAAGACGCATCTGCTCAATATGGTCATTAATCGATGCATCTTTCTCGATAAACGTATCGGATGCCGCCACATAGGCTTCAGGCTGATAATAATCGTAGTAGGAGACAAAATACTCGACCGCGTTATCAGGGAAAAAAGACTTAAACTCACCGTAAAGCTGGGCAGCGAGCGTCTTATTCGGCGCCATGACAATCGTTGGGCGCTGCTGCTGTTCCACCACATTTGCCATGGTGAAGGTTTTACCCGACCCCGTAACCCCGAGCAGCGTCTGATGGGCAAGCCCTGATTCCAGGCCACTAATCAGCCCTTTAATAGCGGCGGGCTGATCGCCAGCAGGCTGAAATTTAGACTGCAATCGAAAGGCTTTGCTCATCGTGACTCCAAAAAAGAGGGGACATTAGCTAAGGACAAACTAAACAAGGCGTGTGGCGACCTCAACGGTGGACTCAGTCATCAGGCGCTGGATGGGGCAACGATGGCTTATTTCTTCCAGTCTGGCGCGCTGAGCCGGGTCATCAATACCCTGCAGCGTTAAGGCGACATCTAACTTATAGATACCTTTTTTTTCCTGGCTATCATCTCGCTGCACGGTGACGGTGATTCCCTCAAGCGGCCACTCTTTTCGCTTGGCGTACATCGACACCGTGATCGCCTTGCAAGTACCTAAGGCAATATCGAAATAGTCATGGGGATCCGGCGCGCTGCCATCACCGCCAACAATGGCCGGTACATCGGCATACAGAGCTTCCAACCCATCAACGTCTATGCGCTGCCTAAAGACGTTGTTGCGCTCACTGATAATGGTAATCGGTATATGCATTAAGACACCTTGACGCCCAGTTTAAGTTTTTCAATCGCACTTACAAGCGTTTGTCGCGCGGCCCGGCCATCCACATCGGCGCCATGCCTTCCCACCTGGGCACTATTAACGCCCTCAAGCATCATCAGCGCCGTGGTGATTTTATTAACCTGCTCGACCGTTTTAACACCCTGAAATGTTAATGATTGCTGCGCCATACCGTTTCCTTACCTGTTGATCAACACCTGATAAACTGTGTAAAGCTGATACCAAATGAAGAGTTTAGCACGCTAATAGTGCCTTGCAATTGATGCCTGGCGCCCGCATTAAATAACGCAACAACGCGTATTTTATACGCTGTCACCTTACCATTTACCTCAGGAGTTTTTATGGCGACCGTTTCCGCTAGCAACCCCGCCCTTGGCTGCGTCCGCCTAACCCATTTAGCGGCACTGGATATAAAAGGTCCCGATGCAGAAAAATTCCTTCAAGGACAAACCAGCGCCCAGGTCAGCCTGGCTGATGGACGTTTTGCACCGCTCACCTGTTTCTGTACGCCAAAAGGGCGAATGCTCGCCAATGCCCAGCTGCTGCGTTTGAGCAACGAGCATTTTCGTCTCCTGCTGAGCACGACATTAGTCGACAGCTTAGCCAGTCATCTTAAAAAATTCGCGGCTTTTTATCGCGCTGAGCTGATTCTCCAGCCTCAGCTAACCTTCATTGGCGCCAGCGAAGGTGCACAGACACTGGCGGATCAGCTCGGCTTGCAGCTTCCCGAACACGTTGCCACCCACATTAACAGCGAGCAGGCGCTCAGTGTGCGCTGCCTGGGTGAGACACCGCGCTTTTTATTCTGTTTCGACAGTGCCATCAACGGCGACGCTGTGGCTATACAGGATGACGATGCGGGCCGCAACGCTTGGCAGCTTGAAGATATTCGCAGCGGCTTAGCGTGGCTAACCGATGCTCAGCAGGACCACTTCCTACCCCAGATGATAAATTGGGAAGCGCTTGGCGGGATTAGTTTTAAAAAGGGCTGCTACACCGGCCAAGAAGTCGTCGCGAGAGCTCACTTCCGGGGCCAGGTTAAAAAGCGCCTTATGCGCGTCAGCGTCGAGACAAAAACGCTTCCAGAAGCAGGCGCCAGCCTGGTGAATAGTGACGATAAATCGGTAGGCGAAGTGGTGATCAGCGCGCCAAACTCGCTAGGTGGCATTGAGCTATTGGCGGTTATGAGCACCAAAATCGCCGACGAAATGACGCCCATCTTTTTGTCAGGATCACCCGCTACCCTTTTACCGCTGCCCTATGCGATTGAACGCGTAGATCCCGAGCAGCTAGCGGTCAGCCTTAACAGCTAAGGCTGTATGCTCAACCCAAACAGCGTTGCGGCGACAGCGCTGGTCTGCGCCGCTACCTGTTCGGTTGTTTGCCCGCGCAGCCTAGCCACCGCTTTGCACACCTCGACCAGCCTGCTTGGCTCATTGCGAATGCCTTGATAGCCATTTAACGGCATATCGGGGCTATCGGTTTCGAGTACAAAAGCGTCATCGGGCAGTGCCTTTACCATGCGGTGTAATCGCTTGGCGCGCTCATAAGTAACCGCCCCGCCTAGGCCTAGCTTGAAACCCAGCGCTAGAAACTTACGAGCTTGCTCAATTGAACCTGAAAAAGCGTGAATAAGACCGGCTTTAGGAAGCGAAAACTGGCCCAGGCGCTTTGCAACCACATCGTTAGCATGTACACAGTGCACCACAACCGGCAACGAGTGGCGCTCGGCCAGCCTTAACTGAGCATCAAAGTAGTGCCACTGCGCATCAATAGTCGCCTCAAAGCGAGCATCAATCCCGCACTCGCCCACCGCCACGATGTCTAGATGCTTAATGAGCAGTTGATCAAGAGCGGCAAGATCTTCTTCCTGATGCTGCGCCATAAAGTAAGGATGCAAGCCCAAGCACACCGAGGTATCACCCCGCTCTGCCAGCGCCAGCACATGCTGCCAGCGCTCTCGGGTCGTGCCAGGAATGACAAAGTGCGAGACTCCCACCGCCTTCGCGACATCAAACACCTCAGCTCGGTCATGATCGAACTGAGGAAAATCGAGATGGCAGTGGGCGTCAACCAGCATAGAGCTCCTAGACTTATAAAAAAACTAGTGTTCCCGCGTAGGCTGGAAGCGGATATCAGGCCAGCGCTCCTGGGTCATCTGAAGGTTTACCCGGGTTGGTGCGATGTAGGTCAGATAGCCACCCCCATCGATTGCCAAGTTAGTACTGGCCTTACGTTTGAATTCTTCTAACTTCTTGGCATCTTCACAGTAGACCCAGCGCGCCGTCTGCACATTGACCCCTTCGTACAGGCAGTCGACCTTGTATTCTTCCTTCAAGCGATGGGCAACGACATCAAACTGCAGAGTACCTACGGCGCCAAGAATCAGATCGTTATTATCCATCGGCATAAACACCTGCGTTGCGCCCTCTTCAGACAGCTGCTGCAGGCCCTTTTGAAGCGCTTTCATCTTCAAAGGATCTTTTAACCGCACGCGCTTAAAGAGCTCGGGGGCAAAGTGAGGAATACCGGTAAAGCGCATATCTTCGCCAACGGTGAACGTATCGCCTATCTGAATAGTCCCGTGGTTGTGCAGACCGATAATGTCGCCAGGCCACGCCTCTTCGACGTGAGAGCGGTCAGACGCCATGAACGTCAGCGCATCGGCAATCTTGACGTCTTTACCAATACGCACGTGGCGCATCTTCATATTCTTTTCGTACTTACCCGAGCATACCCGCAGGAAGGCGATACGATCTCGGTGATTGGGATCCATGTTGGCCTGAATTTTAAACACAAAGCCGGTAAATCGTTCATCATCCGCGATGACGTCACGCGTGTCAGTTTGGTGCGCCTGAGGCGGCGGCGCGTATTCAACAAAACCGTCTAGCATTTCGCGCACGCCAAAGTTGCCCATAGCAGTACCGAAATAAACGGGCGATAAATCGCCACGGCGGTATGCCTCAAGATCAAATTCATGAGAAGCGCCGCGAACCAGCTCAACTTCCATGCGCAGCTCTTCGGCCTGCTCTTCTCCCAGCACTGCATCTACCTCGGGGCTATGCAGGCCTTGAATACGCTTATCATCAGGAATTCGGCTACCTTGGCCCTGGGTGTAAAGATGGATAACGTCATTATAAAGATGATACACACCCTTAAAGTGGCGCCCCATGCCAATCGGCCAGGTCATCGGCGCGCACTGGATATTCAGCACCGTTTCGACTTCATCCATGACCTCAATAGGGTCGCGGGTATCGCGGTCCATCTTATTAATAAACGTTAAGATCGGCGTGGTGCGTAGCCGACATACTTCCATAAGCTTGATGGTGCGATCTTCAACGCCTTTGGCACCATCAATTATCATTAACGCTGAGTCGACCGCCGTTAGCGTGCGGTAGGTATCTTCAGAGAAGTCTTCGTGCCCGGGCGTATCCAACAGATTGACGATGCGCCCCCCATAGGGAAACTGCATCACCGAGGTCGTTACTGAAATACCCCGCTCCTGCTCCATTTTCATCCAGTCCGAGGTAGCGTGGCGGTCATTACGCTTACTCTTAACCGAGCCGGCCAGCTGGATAGCGTTTCCAAACAGCAGCATTTTTTCGGTGATAGTGGTTTTACCGGCGTCAGGGTGCGAGATAATAGCGAATGTCCTGCGAAGCTCAGCTTCACGGGCTAAATGAGTGTCTTTCATTGTGCCTCTTCGAATTTGTAGTCTCAGTGCAGCATGCAATTTTACAATCACCGCGCGTTGAGCAATGTCCATTGCGCTAATTGTACCGCCTGGAGGCTGTTGTTGTCGCGGGTGACGTCAAGGCCGCACTACCTACTAGAGGGTCAAAAAAAACGCTGACAGTGTCAGCGTTTTTTAAAATACTTAGCGGCAAATACACGGCAAGGCACCAATCAACACCTAAAATGCAGGCGTTTAAAAACGATCCGCACGAAACGGCGCCATATCGATAGCCGTTTCTTTGCCTTCCATCATATCCGCCAGCAGGTGTCCCGTGGCAGGGCCTAGGGTGAATCCTTGATGGCCATGGCCAAAAGCAAGCCATAGGCCGGGGTGACGCGGTGCAGGCCCAATGACTGGTTTCATATCGGGAAGACAAGGCCGGGCGCCCTTCCAAGGAACTGCATCGCGCCGCTCGCCTAACGGGAATACGTGGCGGGCTACTTTTTCTGCAGCATCTAGCTGTTTAGCATCAGCCAGCGCTTCTAAGCGGTCAAGTTGGGCACCCGTTGTTAGCCGCACACCCGCATTCATTGGCGCGAGCAAGTAGCCAACCTCTGCATCCATTAGCCAGTAATTGAGCTTAGCCGGTGCCTGTGTGGCGTAATGCATATGGTAGCCACGCTTTACAAAAGTTGGGAAATGATAGCCCAACGACTTTAACCAGTTACCTGCCCACGGCCCCAGGGCAACGACTACGTCATCTGCTTCTATTACCTCACAGGCAGTCGTTACCTGCCAACGCTCACCCATTTGCTGCACAGACTCAATATCAGCTTGCAGTATGCGCCCGCCATCCTGACTAAATGCATTTGCATAGGCGGCCACTAGCGCACCTGGGTCAGCCACCGTCCAAGGATCGAGCCAGTGAATAGCACCGATAATGCTGTCGCTCAACGAGGGCTCTTTTTCCAGAAGGGCAGCCCGATCCAACTGCTCAAACTGAACGCCGTAAAGATTTCGCGCCTCTTCAGCATCTTTTATACGAGCGGCTAACTTATTGGCTGTGCGGTAAAGCTCAAGCCACCCCTGACGGCGCACTAAATGATCCGCGCCAGCGGCATCAATCATCGGCCCATGCGTTTTTAGTGAAAGCTGAATTAGCGATGCGTATTCCGGAACGATTTTTTGGTACGCCTTAGGCGCCGAGTTCATCCAGTAGCGCAACAAAGGAAAGACAGCATTGACCATGCCCGATGGTCGATAGCGTATATCTATTCTGCGATTGGGCAGAACGCTTAGCAGCGTTTTGGCGTCACGCGGGAAAGGATAGGGCCTGACCGCTTCACGCTGAATAATACCGGCATTGCCAAATGACGTTTCTCGACCTGGCTGAAGGCGGTCCACCAGGGTGACCTCATGCCCGCGCTGGCGCAGATGCCAAGCAATACAGACACCTACCATGCCTGCACCTAAAACCACCGTTTGACGCGCCATCGTAATCCACTCCCCTTTGCGAATTCAGAATTACTGCTACCAACAAAGATAAAAACAACTTATTGAAAAATATCACTAAACAAATAGCTTTTATAGAGCTTAAAACTCTCTTTTGATCTATTAAATTAGCAATTAATACTACCAAGGTAGATAGATGGCTATTATCACGAGAGGCACATTAGCAAATCTCGCTTCCATCGACGCATTTCAGCTGCTGATGCCAAAGCTCTCAGGCACGACTATTCGGGGCCAAGCTAAAGAAAAACTGAAAGGAAAAATCAAAGCGCAGAAACGCAAAAAAACCCAATTAAGGGCATTAAAATTAAATATAAACAAGAGGAGAGATATGATCGATGAGGGAATGGGGTGGATGATGGGGCTTGAACCCACGACCACCGGAATCACAATCCGGGGCTCTACCACTGAGCTACACCCACCACAACCTAAAAACTGGGAACGCATAAATTGTCACTGGGGTGGATGATGGGATTTGAACCCACGACCACCGGAATCACAATCCGGGGCTCTACCCCTGAGCTACACCCACCAACGACAATCTTACGTAATACAAGCATGATTGAAGATACGATTCTGACAGGTTGATACCACTGAATACGGTGGCACGCCCAGCAGGAATCGAACCCGCAACCTACGGCTTAGAAGGCCGTTGCTCTATCCGGTTGAGCTATGGGCGCACAAAGAGCATTCAGAAATAAGAATACTGATGAGCACTAGACCACAACCAATGCTTAGAAAAGCAAACTATCAGCTTTCACGTTAGGCGTGGTCGGGATGGAGGGATTCGAACCCCCGACATCCTGCTCCCAAAGCAGGCGCGCTACCAGACTGCGCTACATCCCGATTCTATCACCCTAGACGCTACTGCTCTGCCCGTCCAAGCGAGGCATATATTACTATCTTTCAATTTAAAGTCAACCACTAAAGTGGTTATTCGTTAAGGCGCTTTGCCTGGATGCCCTAGCATGCGAAAATTGCCGCCTTTAAAGCGCGCCGTTACATCAGTACGACGATGCATAGCCCTTATCGATATCACCCTTATCAACGTCCACAGGGATTCCAGAACATGACCGCCCAACTAATCGATGGCAAATCCATCGCTGCTACTGTCCGCCTACAAGTTGCCAAAAAAGTCGCCGCACGCCGACAAGCAGGTTTACGGGCACCGGGACTAGCCGTTGTTGTGGTTGGGGAAGATCCCGCCTCTCAAGTCTATGTCAATAATAAGCATCGCGCCTGTGAGCAAGCCGGTATTATCTCGCTGCAGCACGCCCTGCCAACCAACACGTCACAGCTTGCGTTAGAAGCACTGGTAGACCAGCTCAATAACGACCCGAATATAGATGGCATACTGGTGCAGCTACCGCTGCCTAAGCATCTTGACGCTGGGCCTATCTTAGAGCGTATTCGACCCGACAAAGATATTGATGGCTTTCACCCGTATAACATCGGCCGCTTAGCGCAGCGTATGCCCGCGCTACGCCCCTGCACCCCTAAAGGCATTATGACCCTACTCGCTCAAAGCGATATAGCCTTACGCGGCTTAGATGCCACCGTGGTGGGCGCTTCTAATATCGTTGGCCGCCCAATGGCGTTAGAACTGATGTTAGCGGGCTGCACTACCACCGTATGCCATCGCTTTACGCAAAACCTTGCCGAGCACGTCAGCCGCGCCGACATATTGGTGGTGGCTGTCGGCAAGCCGGGTCTTGTGAAGGGGGAATGGATAAAGCCTGGCGCTGTCGTTATCGATGTGGGTATCAACCGCCAAGAAAACGGCACGCTAATCGGTGATATCGATTTCGCAGTGGCGGCCGAGCGAGCAAGCTTCATCACACCGGTGCCTGGCGGCGTCGGCCCGATGACGGTAGCGACGCTGCTTGAAAACACGCTAGAAGCAGCAGAACAACACGACCTAACGCAGTAATTACAACGTTCGGGACGGTATTTCCCTTTTACTCAGGAGCATTGTGCAGTGAAGCGCATTGGTATTATTGGCGCGATGGCGCAAGAGGTTGATGCCTTGGTCAGCCAGCTAGAAGACGCCGAACGCTATGAGCACGCAGGCTTTGTCTTTCATACGGGCAAACGCTACGGCCTTGAGATCATCGTACTGCTCTCGGGTATTGGCAAAGTAAACGCCGCCGTAGGTACGGCAATTTTGTTAGAACGCCATCAGCCCAATGCCGTCATTAACACCGGCTCAGCAGGCGGGTTTGCTGCCGACTTAGCTATTGGCGATGTCATTATTTCAGATGAAGTACGCCATCACGACGTTGATGCCGTGGTATTTGGCTACGAAATAGGCCAGGTGCCGGGCATGCCCGCTGCTTATCTCGCAGATACGCGGCTTCGCGGCATTGCTCGTAACGCTATCGCCTCGCTAGGCGAAGTGCAGGTTCGTGAAGGCTTGATTGCTACCGGCGACGCCTTTATGGCAGATCCTGCCCGCGTAGACGCTACTCGCGCTCAGTTTCCAACGATGCTGGCCGTCGAGATGGAGGGCGCTGCCATTGCGCAAACGTGCCATCTTTATCAATGCCCGTTTGTGGTCATTCGCGCCCTCTCTGACATTCCCGGCAGCGGTGACAACCATCTTTCGTTTGATCAGTTCTTAGCAATGGCCGCCGATCACTCGTCAAGAATGGTCGATCAAATGCTTAAACAGCTAGGCAACGCCGCTTAACGGTAACCTATAGCGCTGGCTGAATTAAGTGACTGGTACCGTCGGCAACATGGCCGACGGTACAGCGCTTAAGTTTAAGCCTACGCCTTGATTGCCCAGCTCAGCGCCTCGCCCGCTAACAGCGGAACAATTTGCTCGCCCTCCGCATAAGGGTAACTTTCAGGCAAACGCCACTCACGCCGCTCCAGCGTTATGCTGTCAGCATTTGGCGAAAGACCGTAAAAACGCGGGCCATTAAGACTTGCAAAGGCTTCCAGCTTGTCCAGCGCATTCATCTCGTCAAAAGCCATAGCGTAAAGCTCAATGGCTGCGGGCGCCGTGTAAGCACCGGCACAGCCACAGTTTGACTCTTTAGCACCCTGCGCATGAGGCGCGCTATCGGTGCCGAGGAAGAACTTATGACTACCGCTCGCTGCGGCTTTTAACAGCGCCTGACGATGCTGCTCACGCTTCAAAATGGGCAGGCAGTAATAGTGCGGGCGAATACCGCCCACCAGCATTTTATTACGATTAAACAGCAGATGATGCGCCGTAATAGTGGCGGCCACATTATCCGGTGCTTGAGCGACAAACTCGGCCGCCTGCTGGGTGGTGATATGCTCAAACACTACCTTCAACATAGGATGACGCCCCAGCAATGGTTTCATCACCTTCTCAATGAACACTTCTTCACGGTCAAAAATATCAATTTGCGCATCGGTCACCTCGCCATGCACCAGCAAAGGCATACCCACCTTCACCATCATGGCAATTGCTGCGTCGCAGTGCGCCAGATCGGTGACACCAGAATCGGAGTTGGTCGTGGCGCCAGCGGGGTACAGCTTCACTGCCTTTACAATACCGCTTTGCGCAGCACGCTCAATTTCCTCGGGCGGCGTGGTATCGGTGAGATACAGCACCATCAACGGCTCGAAAGTGCTACCCGCTGGCAATGCGTCTAAAATACGCTGGCGGTAGTCAAGCGCTTGAGCAGTCGTAGTCACAGGCGGCGTTAGATTGGGCATGATAATTGCGCGTCCCATCTGAGCGGCGGTATGGCCTACCACGGCTTTTAGTGCGCCATCGTCGCGTAAATGAAGATGCCAATCATCTGGGCGGGTCAGAGTTACAGTATCCACGGCAAGTCCTGTGCTGAAGTAAAGTCGCTAAAACAAGGGTGCGCACAGTATACGCAATTAGCCGTTTGGATAAATCCACTCTTCAAGCCCCCACAGCATTGCTCAAGTGTCGTATCATGACGACACTTTTTCACTGACTGTTTTCACAAGCAAGTTTATCGGCAAGGATCGGATTGTTTATGCAGAACGTGCGTCGCTATGCAGACATTATTGCCAGTCTGGAAGGATTGATGTGGCTTAGTCTCGCGTGGTCTATCTCGCTGTCTGTCTATATCGGCAGTACGGAACCCACGCTTGCCATGCTGTTGGTGTTAGGTGCTCTGGTAGTTTTTAGCTGGGCTCACCGGCCACTGCGCTACTTACTGCGCCGTTATCATATCCGCAAACGGCGCACCGATATGTGGATACATATTTTAGCCCTGCCGCTTTTACTGGCGATGTTCTTCCACATTATGCTCGCTGCTTTGCTGGGTAGCGCCTGGCTGCCGCCTAAAATGCTGCTGTTTAACATACTGGCCTCTGCCGGCTGGACAACCTATGTCATGACTCTATTTATCAAGTTTGTCATTCACGGTTTAAAAGCCAAAACGAAGTAAACGCACCATGCAAACCGCCCTTCCTCTTCCGCTGTCCACCCCCAACCGTAACTTGGTGAGACTCACCATGGTACGCGGCATCACCTGGACAGGCTTTTTAATCGCCATCATTGTCGGCGTTGAGCTGCTGGCCTTCGACTTACCGGTCATTCCGGTAGTCGGCGTAGTGATTGCTATGGGAACGCTTAACATTGCCACCTGGTGGCGTCTCGGGCGCCCTCGCGCGGTGACGCATATTGAGTACCTGCTGCACCTGCTCGCGGATGTAACCGGCTTGACGCTGCTGTTTTACTTTTCGGGTGGCTCTACCAATCCCTTTATTACCTATTACTTAGTACCGATTACCATTGCGGCGGCCACACTGCCCTGGCGCCATGCCTGGATCATTGCCGTGTGTTCAATGGCCGGCTATACGTTTTTAATGTTCTCTTATCATCCTATTCATCAGCTGGGCCACATCAATAGCGATAACCTGCTTAGCCTGCACGTGCTCGGCATGTGGCTGAATTTCGGCCTATCGGCTGGGCTAGTCACCTTCTTTATTTATAAAATGGCCCATGCGCTACGTAGCCGTGACCAGGCGCTGTCACGTACGCGGGAAGCCGCGCTGCGAAACGAACAGGTTCTTGCAGTGGCGACTCAAGCCGCGGGCACTGCGCATGAGCTGGGAACACCGCTGTCTACCATGGCCGTTCTGCTTAAAGAAATGCAAGATGACGCCCCTATCAGCTCAGTGCTACATGAAGACATCGTGCTACTACGCCAGCAGGTAGACGTGTGCAAATCACGCTTACAAAATTTAGTGTTGAATGCTGACCGTCGGCGGATGGCTGAACCGGAGGTGCTCGACGCTGAAACATGGCTAGCCGGAGTGGTACAGCGCTGGCTAGTGCTGCGGCCAGA
Organism: Vreelandella profundi; assembly: GCF_019722725.1. Taxonomy (NCBI): domain Bacteria; kingdom Pseudomonadati; phylum Pseudomonadota; class Gammaproteobacteria; order Oceanospirillales; family Halomonadaceae; genus Vreelandella; species Vreelandella profundi. Next base: position 1,646,491 of record NZ_CP077941.1, on the reverse strand, counting down.
CGTGAACCATCAGTTTAGCGTGGCCGAAAAGCGCGGGCGCCCTTGGTTAGCAGTCGATGCCACGCTTGACCAAGCGCTCACGAACCTACTCAATAACGCCGCTGATGCAAACCCAGACCAAGTTGCGATCCGCCTAGACTGGCAGGCCGATAACGTGGTGATTGATATTCGCGACCATGGCCCCGGCGTTGCAATGTCAATTGCCGACCAGTTAGGCGAAACGTTTGTGTCTACTAAAAGTAAAGGGATGGGGATCGGCTTATTTTTAACCCATGCCACCATTAACCGCTTTGGCGGCGGCGTGAGCCTGTACAATCATCCTGAAGGAGGTACGCTGACAGAAGTGACGCTACCTCGCTGCGCGGCGCCAAACTAATCTAAGCCCGCTCAAAGCATCTCCAGCAATGGATTAAGGACATCATGCCAACTCAAGAGCAACGCCTGCTGATCATTGATGACGACGAAATGTTTTGTCATGTATTAAATCGCGCGCTCACCCGGCGCGGCTATAGCGTGATTGTTGCTCACGATGCGGAGCAGGCGATTGCGATGGCCGCGCAGCATTTACCCACCATGGCAACGCTTGATCTAAAGCTTGAAAATAGCTCTGGCCTCAAGCTGCTGCCTGAGCTATTGGCTATCTCGCCTCATTGCCGCATCGTTGTGCTGACCGGCTACTCCAGCATTGCTACGGCGGTAGAAGCCATTAAACTCGGCGCTGCTAACTATCTGTGTAAACCGGTCGATGCCGACGATGTATTGGTTGCGTTTGAACATCAAGGCGGTGATCCCGATATTGAACTGGCGGACAACCCTCCCTCGATTAACCGCATCACCTGGGAACATATTCAGAAAGTGCTGCAAGAGCACGACGGCAATATATCTGCCACCGCTCGGGCACTAGGCATGCACCGCCGCACTCTTCAACGTAAGCTTCAAAAACGTCCGGTACGTCGTTAGATGAACCAATGGCGACCGTATAGCATCGCCAGCGCACTGAAAGCGATGCGTGTTTAGTGCGCCGTCCAGCCTAGATCAATATTAAAACTAGAGCCGGTGACGGCGCCCGCAGCATCAGAGATCAGATAAGCGATTAGTTGGGCAACCTCTTCAGGCTCGATTAAGCGCTTAATCGCGGCCTGTTTTAGCATGATTTTTTCGACGACGTCCTGCTCATCCATATTATTCAGCTTGGCCTGGTCGGCAATCTGATTATCCACTAGCGGCGTTTTCACATAGGCAGGGCAAACTGCGTTTGCGGTAATACCCTGCTCCCCGCCTTCAAGCGCAGCGGTCTTAGTCAAACCAATCATGCCGTGCTTAGCACTGATGTAAGCCGCTTTTCCCGGTGACGCCACCTGCGCATGGATTGACGCCACGTTAACAATTCGTCCCCAGCCCTTTTGACGCATGTGCGGCCATGCTGCCTGGGTCAGCAAGAATGGTGCGGTCAGCATTAAATCGATGATCTGGCGCCACTTATCTTCAGGGAATGTCTCGATGGAGGCGACATGTTGAATACCCGCATTATTGACCAGTATATCGACACTGCCAAAACGCTTAACCGCCTCAGCGACCGCACCTCTACAGGCATCCGGATCACTTAGGTCGGCTTCATAAAACGCAGCGCCCGCTTTTTCCGCAACAGCCTTTCCCGCCGGGTTAAAATCTACCGCGAGCACCTGGTGCCCTAGCTTGCAAAAATGTTCCACCACAGCAGCACCAATACCGCTACTAGTGCCGGTTACCAACGCAACACGCGGCGTGGTAGTCGCTTGAGAAGGCATAGGCATTTTCCTTTCGTCAGGGTTGTTTGCGATGACATTAATCACTATAGGGCACTTATGGGCCGATAACCGTCAATTATAGCTTGCGTAGTGAGCGGCTATTGGCGAAAAACGTTGGGCTCAGTCACAATAGCCGCCTATTAATCGCGGCACTAGTGGCGATGTATTACTCAATGATTGCCTCTTAGTGACCTGTCCAGCCCATCGTAACGGAGTGCCCTCTATGTTTGTGGTTATTTTTGGTCGCATGTCATGCCCTTTCTGCGTGCGTGCAAAGCATCTCGCGGAACACTTAGAAAAGGCCGGTAAAATTGACGGTTACCGCTATGTCGACATGCCTTCCGAAGGCGTGACGAAAGAAGATATTGCCAAAACAGCGGGTAAGCCTATCCACACCGTACCTCAGGTGTTTGTCGATCAGGCGCATGTTGGTGGCTTTACTGAATTTGACCAGTTTGTGCGCGACAAACAGCTGCTTGCCGGTTAATCCTAGTCGTTGCTGACATTAACCTAGTCTTTCTATTCGTCTAAAACTTGCCGTTAAAACGCTCGTTAATACCCGTTGAACTCTTGCCTATCCTGCTTGCCTATAATGAGCAGTGACTCAACGGCTCACGCTAGGGTGCGCCGCTTTTGAGCAAAGGAGTTCATCATGCAGCGTCATGAGTTTGTTCAGCAGCTGTGGCTTGACTATGTACATACGCATTCCGACATCGGAGCGCTGAGGCTTTGGCCTCAATCGACCACCGCCGACTACCTAACGTTAGTAACTCTTAATCATGGCCCGTTTGCCGCCACTGCCCTAACGGGAAGCTTGGCTCGTATGGGGTATCGTTCAGTCGGCCGCTATGCAATGGCAGATAAAGGCCTCCTGATTAGCCTTTTAGCGCCGAGCGATGGCGGCAGCTGGCTGATACTGGCCGAACTGCAAATGGGCACGCTATCCAAGGCTCCTCGCGAAGCGATTGAAGCGCTGGTACAGCAATCGCACCCACAGGACTGCAAAGGCCACAATTTGCTATGCCGTGGCAGGCCTTGGCCCATGCCGTCGTGGGCACTTTACCAGCAGCTGCTAACGGCTCATCCGCTTGCCGCCTGGCTGGCAGTGATGGGGCCGCGCTTGCACCATGCAGGTTTTGATTGCACGCAGCTGGGCGAGCCATTAATAGCGCTGGATCAAAAACTCCACGAACTCGGCATGCCCGGTTTGAACGAGCATCAAAATGGTGTCTTTGCTATTTCACCGCAGCTGCACCACCGGTTCTACCCCACAACATCGCAAAAAGTAGTGTTTGGCGAGGGCGATGAGCACCGCGTTTGCTTAGGCGGCTTGTCACTGGTTCAAAAGCACGCTGAAAGCACGGATGGCCGCATTGCTGAAGTCCTTCTACCTGATCATACCCGCTGTGAAATGGCGTAGGCGCTAGCCTTAGCGAGCGCGTCTTACGCCATTCAGGTAGTGGAAGTTACTTGCTATTATTCGGCGTCAAAGGTCATTTCGGGCACGTGGTCTGGAACGATCAACTTACCCGCTGTTTTCTCCATAATCTCTTCAACGCTGACACCCGGAGCGCGCTCTTTGAGAATAAAAGCGCCGTCTTTAATTTCAAGATAGGCCAGATCGGTTAAAACCCGACTAATGCACCCAGCGCCGGTCAAGGGCAGCTCACATTTTTCCAGCAGCTTGGATTCACCATGCTTAGACGCATGGGTCATGGTGCAAATAATATTATCCGCGCCAGCAACCAGATCCATAGCGCCGCCCATGCCTTTGATCAGCTTGCCTGGAATCATCCAAGACGCAATATTACCTTCCTGATCAACCTCAAAAGCACCTAACACGGTCAGGTCCACGTGGCCGCCGCGAATCATGGCAAAAGACTCTGCCGAGGAAAAAATCGCTGCGCCGGGGCGAGCCGTGACCGTTTCTTTTCCCGCATTGATCATATCCGAATCAAGCTCGTCTTCGGTGGGGTAGCGACCCATCCCCAGCAGGCCATTTTCAGACTGCAGCATGACGTCGATACCGTCTGGAATATAGTTGGCTACCAGCGTCGGAATCCCAATGCCTAAATTGACGTAAAAACCATCTTGCAGTTCACGTGCGACACGCTGAGCCATTTGTTCTCTTGTTAACGCCATGGTGACTTCCTCTTTATTGAATCGATAAGTGAGCAGCTAAAGAACGCTTGAAACATAAACCTTTGAAAAACCGGCCAACTAGCTGCGCACCGTGCGTTTTTCAATGCGTTTTTCAAACGTACCTTGGATAATCCGATCCACATAAATGCCCGGCGTATGGATCTGGCTAGGCTCAAGCTCACCTGGCTCAACGATTTCTTCAACTTCCACCACGGTGATTTTGCCAGCCGTGGCGGCCATGGGATTAAAGTTTTGCGCCGTATGACGATACATAACGTTGCCATACCGGTCGGCCTTCCAGCCCTTCACTATGGCGAAATCACCAATAATCGCTTCTTCTAAAATATAGTGTCGACCGTTAAATTCACGTACTTCCTTGCCATCACCAATCGGCGTGCCGTAGCCCGTCGCGGTATAGAAAGCCGGAATACCCGCCCCGCCTGCACGCATTTTCTCTGCCAGCGTACCCTGAGGAGTCAATACCACCTCAACCTCCTCGTTGAGCATTTGTTTCTCAAACAGAGCATTCTCACCGACATAAGACGCCAGAATTTTACTAATTTGACGCTCTTCAAGTAGCAGACCCAGGCCAAAGCCGTCGACACCGCAGTTATTGGAAACCACGGTAAGGTCATTAACGCCACGTCGCTTAATTTCAGCAATGAGATTTTCTGGAATACCGCACAGGCCAAAGCCGCCGGCGATCACCGTCATACCGTTTTCGATACCTTCCATTGCTTCTTCATATGAAGATACGCGCTTATCGAAACCTGCCATTGTTATGCCTCACATTGTTGTCGTTGCGTATTTGGTTAATCAACACTGCCGCTAGTGCGCAAACTGCGTGTAACGATAGTGCCAGTGTTGTTCGAGATGATATATTTGTTAAGTTTGTTTTTCTTATCAATTAATTTACAAAACTTATAAAAGGTATTGCATGACCGTCAAACAGCTACGCGCGTTTCTCGCCGTCGCCCAAACACTCAGCTTTACTCAGGCCTGCGAGCGGCTGCATCTCTCTCAGCCAGCACTTAGCTTAGCCATTAAGGGCCTGGAGGAGTCTCTGGGCGGTAAATTGTTAATTCGCAGCACGCGCAGCGTCAGGTTAACCCCAGAGGGAGAGTCGCTGCTACCGCTATCCAAACACCTTCTTGCCCAGTGGGACAATACCGAAGAGCGGCTACGTCAGCGTTTTACGCTGCAGCTTGGCCGTCTAAGCGTCGCGGCCATGCCTGCCTTTGCCTGTAATTTGCTACCCGCTGCGCTGGTTAAATTTCGTCAGCAATATCCTAAAATAAATATTACCGTGCACGATGTCATCAACGAAGAGGTGATGGAAATGGTGCGCTCCCGACAGGTAGAGATGGGCATCGCCTTCTCTACCGAAGGCACTGGCAGCCTTCTGTTTACGCCTTTATTTGACGATCACTTTGTCGCCGTGGTGCCCGCCACTTCGGTATTAAATCAAGCCACACGGCTGTCATGGTCGACGCTGCTAGCACACGATTTTATTACGCTACAGCGCCCCTCGATAATACGCCGCTTGCTCGAACAGGCGCTGCGTAATCAGCAGATGGAGCTGCCCGTCGCTTTCGAAAGCCATCAGCTTTCGACCGTCGGCCGAATGGTCGCGGATGGCCTGGGCGTCAGCGCAGTTCCTTCAATGTGTATTGGTCAGATGCAGGCACTGGGCGCACGCTGCATACCACTCACAGCGCCCGGCATTTCTTGCCAAGTGGGCATAGTAACTCAGCAAGAGCTATCGGTTGCTGCCCATGCGCTGCGCAACGTATTGCTTGAAACCGTTCAGGCACCGTCGACACCTCGCGACTAAAGAACCGTTTTCTAGAGGCTAACCTTGCGGTTTATGCTGGGCAGCGTGGCTTTGATCCTTTAGCATTCAGGATTAATAAGCGATTGGTCTGACGTTAAGGAAACGTGGTATGCCTATTGTAAAAGGACTGGTGAGCGCACTGCTGCTGGTGCTAAACACGCTGGTTTGGGGTGTACCTCTTATTCTACTGACCCTGCTGAAAATCATTACGCCGGGGCAACGGCTCAAGAAGCGCGTACTGTGCGGCTTAAATGCGGTCGCGCTCAATTGGATTGGCTGCAACTTATGGTGGATGCGCCGCTGGCTTCAACCTGAAATAAACTTCAGCGTGCCCGACCATCTTAGCCCTCAACAAAGCTGGTTAGTCATATCCAATCACCGCAGCTGGACTGATATTTTCATGCTGCTGATGGCATTGCACCGGCGTATTCCAATGCCGCGTTTTTTTTTAAAGCGCCAATTAATTTGGATTCCTATCGTTGGCTTGGCTTTCTGGGCGCTAGAATTTCCTTTTATGCGTCGGTTTAGTCGAGAGCAGATAGTCAAAAATCCTAAATTAGCCGTCATAGATCGTTCAGCGACCGAGCGTATGTGCCAACAGGCCCGCAATACGCCTATTGCCATTTTTAACTTTGTTGAGGGTACGCGCTTTAGCGTTGCCAAACGCGATGCGCAGCAGAGTGCTTATCGCCACTTATTACGTCCTAAGGCAGGCGGCGTGGCGCAGGTACTTAGCCTGCTAGGAAACCAATTGGATGGTATCCTAGATGTGACGATAAGCTATACCAACCCGTCACCTACTTTTTGGGGTTTTTTGTGCGGTAAAGAGGCCCCCATTGCGCTGGACGCACGGCAATTAGACATTCCTTTGTGGGTTAACACACCAGACCACCACGACGAAAAGCAGCATAAGGAACGCTTCCACACATGGATCAATGCACTCTGGCTGGAAAAAGATGGCCTGCTGGACGACCAAACCGCGCACGACTGACGGCCCTGCTGAGCTGCTGTCTGTTCGCGGGGATGCTAACCGGCTGTGCCAGCGGCCCGCAACCGTCGTCCCAGGGAGCAGCACCCAGCGCCAGCCAGCTAAGCGGCGACTGGGTACAGGTACGTCGCGGCGATACGCTAGGGGCGTTGGCCGCAAGAGCTAGCGTCCCGCTAGAGCGCCTGCAGCGCTTTAATCCAAGCGTGGACGCACGCCGCCTTGAAGTCGGCCAACGCCTATTGATTCCCACTCAGCAAGAGCGCGCGCCTTCCGGCGGGCCTTATCGGTATCAAATTCGACCCGGCGATACTTTCTCAAGCATCGCTCGGCATTTTGGCACCACCAGTGGACGTATTCAGGGGGCTAACGCTGGCACATCGGCTACCAGCTTAAGAGTAGGCCAAGTCATTAGCCTACCGTTGAGCAGCACGGCGGCGCGAAGCTCAGCGAGCTCAAGTGGCGGATCGTCAAACGCCAGCCCGCCGGCGGCCGTCAGTGCACCCAGCCAGCCGTTGCCCGCATCAGCACGACGCTGGCCCTGGCCGTTAGAAGATTATCGTGTGGTTCGCAGGTTCGGCCCTGATAGCCGAGGCACGCTGCAGCCCATGCTATTGGCTACTCAAGCCAGTGCCCGCGCCCAGTCCGTGGCCCCAGGAGAAGTTCGCTTTGCAAACGGGATGCGCCAGCTAGGCGAGGTGGTCATTGTCCATCATGCCGACAATCTGCAAAGCGTATATGCCCTGTGTGAGCGTATTTTGGTTAAGGTAGGACAGCAGGTCAGCGCCGGTGACGCACTGTGTGAAGTAGGCCAAAGCGATTCGACTCAGCGCTATGACCTGTTGTTTGATTTACGCCAAGGCGGCAAGCCGATCGATCCTAGGCAGGTACTTAGATAAACGAGTTCAGCGGAATATAAACACACAGCCTGGCCGGTGGCTCACAGCCCTTCATCGAGCCAGGCACTGCCCTGACACTGCGCCTTGAGATCCACAAAAGCTTCATCCACTGCCCTCATGAAGTTCTCAACCGTCTGGTCTGCGTAGATACTGTCCCCCACCGCCACGTCACAATTACGTGGCACCAGTAATGCTTCGCCTTTGGGCAACGCACGCCCTAAGCCTCTTAGTAGCACCGGGGTCACACCAATCGCTGGGGTTTCCTTGAGCATGTGATAAACGCCTTTTTTCATTGGCTGCATCGCTTCCGGCTTACCGCGGCTGCCTTCGGGAAACAGGATAAGTATATCGCCCGCTTTCAGTGCCGTTTGGCAATCCGCCAGTAAATCCTTGCGCTCAGCGCTGCCATCACGATGCACAGGGATAATATCGAGCACGTTCGTCGAAAACCAAGCCAGCCAGCGATTAGAGAGAAAGTAATCCGCTGCCGCCACAGGACGAACCCGGTGTAACTGCGACCACGGAAACAGACTCATCAGCACTAGCGTATCAAGATGGCTATTGTGATTGGCAATAATGACATGCGGCCCTTGCGTAGGCAGCCGCTCGCGTTGGTAAACATTAAGCCCAATAACAATGATAATGAGTGGCCTAACCACAAGCATGAAAGACAGTATCTTTAGCCAGCGTTTCATGGCTGTTCCCTTAATAAGCAAAATAGCGATAGAAGTGGAAGAAGATAGGCGCGGTATAAATAATGCTATCGAGTCGATCCAGAATGCCGCCGTGGCCAGGTATTAACTGCCCGGTATCCTTGATACCAAGATCGCGTTTCACGGAAGAAATGACGACATCGCCAAAAAAGCCAGCCACCGCAATCATTGCCCCAACCACCAAACTCAGCTGCCAGGAAAGTCCCGTTAGATAAGGACCAATCAAGCCAGAGCACAGCGTCACCGTGACACAGCCACCAATAAACCCTCCCCAGGTCTTATTCGGGCTCACTAAGGGAATAATCTTACGCCTGCCCACCTGTTTGCCCCAAATGTACTGGCATACGTCGTTGAACTGGGTCAGAAATATCACAAACAGAACGGGGCCAAGATACCCTGCGGCGTCATTTATTACCGGCAGCGTTAATAGCGCGGCCAGATGGCTAATACAGTAAACGGCCAGCATCACCATCCAATGAATAACACCGGCGGATCGGATAAAGCCATTATTATCACCCAGCAGCAACATTCGAACAGGCAGGAATAAAAACACATAAACAGGCACGAACACGTTGAACATGCCGTACCAGTCATGCCATATCCAGAAGTACTGCAGCGGTATAGCCAGGTAAGCCCAGAACAACACGCGTCGATCGGTGAGCCGGGTCGGCACGATCGAAAAGAATTCCTTTAGTGCCAAATAGCTAAGAAATGCAAAGAATACAATTCCCGCCTGGCGATTGAGCATCAGCACGACAAATAGCAGGCCAATCATCCACCACCAGGAGCGAATGCGCAGCTTTAGCTCCTGATAATCACGCGTTGGGTTCCGCTGCGCTAGCCACAGCCGTGACAAACTGGCCACGCACAGCAGCCCCAGCACAGCAAGCACGACCGTTCGTGCATGAGGGGCAATCTCAAACATGATCAGCATCCTGCTCTGTCGCCCGCTCAGGATCGCTGCTGATCACATGCGATTGATCAACGAGATAGCAATGAATAGCGCGGGTACGGCGCGCAATCGTCCAGGTACAGCCAATAATAAACACCAGCGTTACCACAAACATAGCGACGCCCTTAGGCCACCAAAAGGATTCCAATACGCTGATTAAGCAGGCGGCGGTCAATAACGCCATGCGGTGCTGTTTGGCCATAGGGCCGAGAAAGCGCATAGGCGCGCCCATCGAAGCACCCAGCACGCGAACGTAGGCCGTTGCCACTGCTAGCATAGCTGCCAGCCAACCCATCCAGATACCGGCTGGCTGCCAGCTTGCGGCGACGTAGCCCACGGCGACAAGCAGTAAGGTATCTGCAAGCCGGTCGGGCATATCATTGTAAAGCTCACCCGACGGCGTCGACTTGCCACCCTCCATGGCGACCATGCCATCGAAAAGATTGCACAGCAGCCGCCCTTGAATACCGACAATAGCCATTAGCGGCAGCAGCCAATCGGCACCTCCTTCTGCATGGCGCCAAAACACCAGCATCAGAGCAGCAAACGCGGCAAAGCCAATACTCGCAAGGGAAATTTGATTGGGAGAAATCTGCCGTTGACTCAGCCAGACAGTAATACGTTGAGCAAAACGATGATCACGGGTTTTAATGGGACGACGCGTCCCTTGAGAGGTGGACAAAAACCGATACTCCTAAGCATCATAGATACCGCCATATTAACAGCGGTTAACAGCGAAGCAACGCATTTGAGTTGTATTCGCACCCGCGCTCATTCGTCGCACTCCCTAGTGGCGAGGAGCACATTTCAATGTCGCTATGCCTAGATTCTCGTTAAAACCGCGACGCAAGACGCTAGAAACATGCTAGCGCCCTGCGCGACGTGCTGTTATTAGCCTCGGTAGCTGTTATTAACCTCGGTAATAGCCCGCTTTTACAAAGGGCATGGGCGTCACTACCATCGGCAGCTGTTTACCGCGCACTACCGCATACACAACGCTTTGCGGGGCTTCCTGCTCACGGTTCACATAGCCCATAGCAACCGGCTTGCCGACACTGGGACCAAAACCACCCGACGTGACCACGCCGACCTCATTGCCCGCCTCATCTACCAATGCGGCGCCTTCACGCACCGGCGCCCGGCCTTCGGCCAAAAGCCCTACGCGCTTGCGGGTATGATCTTTGGCATCCACTTGATGAAGAATCACGTCAGCACCTGGGAACCCACCCGGACGCTCACCGCCATGACGACGCGGCTTGCCAATCGCCCAAATGAGCCCAGCTTCTACCGGCGTGGTTTGCATATACATATCATGGCCATAAAGGCATAGCCCCGCCTCTAACCGCAGCGAGTCACGCGCGCCTAGCCCAATGGCCTCTACCTCAGGCTCAGCAAGCAGCCGCTCCGCGAATTCTTCACAAAAATCGGCGGCGACGGATATTTCAAAGCCATCCTCGCCAGTGTAGCCGCTACGGCTAACCCACACTTCCTGACCTGCAATAGTAAAGCGGCCGTGCTGCATAAACACCAGCTCGCAGGCTTCGGGGCAAAGCCGCTGCATCACATCACGAGCCTGTGGACCTTGCAGCGCCAGCAAACCGCGCTCTAAGGGCTCAATAGTATGCGTCGCGGACAAACTTAGCCGCAAATGTGCCAAATCTTGGTCTTTGCAGGCGGCGTTAACGACTAGATAGAAGTGATCGCCGGCATTCACAATCATCAAGTCATCAATGATTCCGCCTTCAGCGCTGGTGAAAATCCCATAGCGCTGAGCGCCTTTTTCCAGTCCGACCAGATCAGCGGGTATCAGCGTTTCAAGCGCCTGCGCTACGTTGTCGCCTGAGACCAGGATTTGCCCCATGTGGGAAACATCAAACAGGCCACACTGATGGCGCGTGTGCTCATGCTCTTTTTTAACACCCAGCGGATACTGCACCGGCATATCATAACCAGCAAAAGGCACCATTTTTGCACCTAGCCGACAATGTAAGGCGTGAAGCGGCGTTTGCTTTAACGTTGTCATGGGACATTCCTCACTTAAATGGATCACTTAAAAGAGAACGGGAAGCCACCGACTCAGTGTCTTCCCGCCTCTGTTATGACTGACACCATGCGCTTAATGCGATAAACCTATTTTAGCCAGCGCATCAAGCGCTAAGCGCATTATTGATCGTGGTCTAGCTCTTCACCCGGCAACACGTCTTTGCCGTCAAAATAGTCCTTGGTCAGTTTAAAGACTACTGGTGAAAGTAGTGCTAGAGCAATCAAGTTGGGGATCGCCATCATTGCATTAAAGGTATCAGCCATTAGCCAGATGAAGGTCAACTGCGCAATAGCCCCTAGCGGTATTGCTAATACAAACAGCACCCGATAGATCATGATAGAGCCGGTTCCGAATAGGAATTGACAACACTTCTCTCCGTAGAATGACCAGCCGAGGATGGTGGTAAAGGCAAAGATAGCCAATGCCACCGCTACGATCTGATTACCATATCCGGGTAGCGCTGCATCAAAGGAGAGTGCGGTCAGCGATGCGCCAGCCTCTCCCTCCATCCATACGGTAGAGGTCAAAATCACCAACGCGGTAATCGTGCACACGACAATCGTATCGATAAAGGTTCCCAGCATGGCAATCAACCCTTGGCGTACCGGGTTTTTAGTTTTTGCCGCTGCGTGTGCAATAGGTGCACTACCCAGGCCTGCTTCATTAGAGAAGATGCCTCGGGCTACACCAAAGCGAATGGCTGCCATGACAGCAGCGCCGGCAAAGCCACCGGCCGCCGCCATAGGGTTAAATGCATAGTAAAAGATAAGGCCAAACGCTTCGCCAATCTGACCAGCGTTGATGATCAACACCAGCAGGCCAGCCACCACGTAGGCAATCCCCATAATAGGCACTAGCTTACCGGCGACTTTAGCAATACGTTTGATACCACCCAGAATCACTGCACCTGCCAATACCATAATGACGATGCCCGTCAGCCAGTGAGGTACGCCGAAGGTGATGTCCATAGCATCGGCCACGGAGTTGGACTGGACAGTATTACCTATTCCAAAAGCCGCCACAGCGCCAAAAAAAGCAAATACGCCACCTAACCATAGCCACTTTTTACCTAGGCCATTTTTGATATAAAACATCGGCCCGCCGACGTGGAAACCCGTGCTATCGGTTTCACGATAGCGAACGGCCAAGACTGCTTCAGCAAACTTGGTCGCCATACCCACTAACGCCGTAATCCACATCCAAAAAACCGCGCCGGGTCCACCTAGCGCAATAGCGGTAGCCACACCGGCAATATTACCGGTTCCGATGGTGGCCGAAAGCGCTGTCATCAAGGCATCAAAAGGCGATATTTCCCCTTCATCGCTGCCTTTCGACGCGGCTTTATCAGCGCTTGCCTTGGACTCACGACCAGCCCACATTAGCTTGAAACCCATGCCGAGTTTTCTGATCGGCATCAGTTTCAAGCCAAGCTGCAGGTATATACCCACGCCCAGCAGCAGAACCAGCATGAGTGGCCCCCAGACCACGCCATTAATGGCTCCTAACAGGTTCGTTAACATTTCCACACGCTTCTCCTCACCCTTGGATTTTTTGCATTTATTGGCTATTCATGACAGGCGGACTGCCGATCCCAAGAACTGTTTCTAAGATCAGTTTCTAAGAACTGGTTCTAAGAACTGTTCTTGCAAACTATTTTGGCTATCAAACATGACACTGTCACGGAGTTATCAAGCATGTTTTACACTATATACTTAGTCAGCTCATAGGGTGATGTCGCTTGCTCATAGCGTATGCTGCTTTTTTTATAATTGTGCGCATCGCATAGATCCTAACAAAACCATGCTCTGATTAAGCCCACAAAGGAGTGATTAAGAAACTTGTTTCCGATTGGAAACACGTTAACATGCATTATTATTCGTTTGCTGGCTACCCGCTGACAGTCGCCAAGGCGAGCGACAAGCGCTAGTATGCTTGGACACAGAAAACCGCTTCATACAGGAAATTATCATGAGCAATCTTCCCGCTAATCTTCGTTATGCTGCAAGCCACGAGTGGGTGTTTGACCACCAAGACGGCACCGTCACAGTAGGCATTACCGATCACGCTCAGCAGGCGTTAGGCGATGTGGTTTTTGTTGAATTACCCGAAGTAGGCGCAGCGCTTACGAAAGGTCAGGAGTTCGGTGTCATTGAGTCGGTCAAAGCGGCGTCTGATCTTTACTCACCCGTGAATGGTGAAGTCATCGAAGTCAATGACGCGCTTGAAGACTCGCCTGAAACAGTCAATGACTCCCCTTATGACGGCGGCTGGATCATGAAAGTACGCCTCGAAGGCGCTGCTCTGGAAGATCTGCTAGACGCAGATGCCTATCAAGCAACGCTCGGCGCTGACGACTAATACGCTAGTAGGGCCTGCCTTCTCTGGCAGGCTCTTCGCTTTTTGCCGCTGCACGGTTCTCTCTTAACGTCCGGAATCTACCTCATGTCTTTTGAAACACGCCGCCTGGCCGAGCTGGCCGACCACGATGCTTTTATTAAACGTCATAACGGCCCCAACGCCGACGACGTATCTAGCATGCTAAAAGCGCTCAACATGAAGGACATGGACGACTTAATTGGGCAAACCGTGCCAAGTGATATTCGCCTTGGGCGCGAGCTAGCGCTTGACGAACCGCGCAGCGAAGCAGAAGCACTCGATTACTTAGCCCAGCTTGCACGGCAAAATCGCGTGGTTAAAAGCTATATTGGCCAAGGCTACTACGGCACTCATATGCCCGCGGTTATCCAGCGCAACGTATTAGAAAATCCAGGCTGGTATACGGCTTACACGCCCTATCAGCCAGAGATCTCCCAGGGCCGTCTTGAAGGCTTGCTAAATTTCCAGCAAGTGGTGATGGACTTAACCGGCATGGAGCTTGCCAATGCTTCGCTACTTGACGAAGCAACCGCCGCTGCCGAAGCCATGGCGCTGTGCAAACGTGGTAACAAGAAAAGCAAGTCCAACGCCTTTTTCGTGGCCGACGACGTTTTTCCACAAACGCTGGATGTCGTCAAAACACGCGCCGAGTTTTTTGGCTTTGAACTGATTGTTGGTGCTGCTGAAGACCTAGCCCAGCATGATGTGTTTGGCGCATTGGTTCAGTACCCCTCAGCAAGTGGCCAGGTGCGTGATCTTGCGCCGCTGATAGCTAAAGCCGCTGAACGCAACATTATGACCTGCGTTGCCACAGATCTATTGAGCCTTGTAGTGCTGAAAGAGCCAGGCCAGCTAGGTGCTGACATTGTCGTTGGTAACTCGCAGCGCTTTGGCGTACCGATGGGCTTTGGCGGCCCGCATGCGGCGTTCTTCGCCACCTCCGACAAACTTAAACGCTCCATTCCTGGGCGCATTATCGGGGTGTCTAAAGATAGCCGTGGCAATACGGCGCTACGCATGGCCATGCAAACGCGCGAGCAGCATATTCGTCGTGAAAAAGCGACGTCTAACATTTGTACTGCACAGGCGCTACTGGCTAATATCGCAGGTTTCTACGCCACCTATCACGGCGCTGAAGGCTTACGTAAGATTGCTGGTCGCGTTCATCGCTTGGCAACGTTACTTGCCGAAGGTCTCAAGCAGGCCGGTTTATCGCTCGCCCATGACAGCTGGTTTGATACGCTGTGCTTAACCGGTGTGGACGCAGGCAAGATTCATGGCCGCGCCATGACCCACGACATTAATCTACATTACTTTGCCAATGGCGATGTGAGCATCAGCCTGGATGAAACCACCACGGCCCACGACATCGCGACGCTGTTTGACGTTTTACTTGGCGATGAACACGGCCTGTCTGTCGCGGTGCTGGACGAGCAGGTCATTTCAAGCGGCGCATCGGGCATTCCCTCTAGCTGCCAGCGTGAAAGCGACTTTTTGAGTCACCCGACGTTTAGTCGCTACCGCAGTGAAACGGAAATGCTGCGCTACTTAAAGCGTCTTGAGAATAAGGATCTTTCGCTTGCACATGCGATGATCCCGCTCGGCTCTTGCACCATGAAGCTTAACGCCACCAGCGAAATGATTCCCGTCTCCTGGCCATCGTTTGCGCACCTGCATCCGTTTGCGCCTCGCGATCAAGTCGCGGGCTACCACCAGATGATTGACGAACTCTCGGCATTTCTGGTCGAAGTGACCGGTTACGATCATCTTTCGATGCAGCCAAACTCCGGTGCACAGGGCGAATATGCCGGATTAGTAGCCATTCGTCGTTACCAGGCCGCTCAGGGTGAAAGCCATCGCGATGTCTGCTTAATTCCTAGCTCTGCCCACGGCACCAACCCTGCCTCAGCGGCCATGGTGCAAATGAAGGTAGTGGTGGTCGAATGCGACCAAAACGGCAACATTGATATGGCGGACCTGCGCGCTAAAGCCGAGCAGCACCGCGACCAGCTTTCTGCCATTATGTTGACCTACCCTTCTACCCACGGCGTGTTTGAAACCAGCGTGCGGGAAGCCTGCGACGTTGTTCATGACAACGGTGGCCAGGTTTATATCGATGGCGCCAACATGAATGCCCAAGTAGGTTTAACGCGACCCGGTGATTTTGGTGGCGATGTTTCCCACCTCAACCTGCATAAAACCTTCTGTATTCCTCACGGCGGCGGCGGCCCGGGCATGGGGCCTATTGGCGTTAAAGCGCACCTTGCGCCCTATGTCTCTAATCACGTTGTAACGCCCATCAGCGGCGTTAATGCTGATAGCGGCGCCGTCTCCGCGGCCGCCTTCGGCAGCGCGTCTATTCTACCCATTTCCTGGGCTTACATTAAGATGATGGGCGCTCGCGGGCTGCGTGAAGCCACCGAGCTTGCCATCCTCAACGCCAACTACATTGCCAAGCGCTTAGAAACATCTTTTCCTATTCTTTATCGCGGAAAAAATGGCACGGTGGCACACGAATGCATCATTGATATTCGCCCGCTTAAAGCCGCCTCGGGTATTAGCGAAGAAGATATCGCCAAGCGCTTAATGGACTATGGTTTCCACGCGCCGACCATGTCCTTCCCGGTGCCTGGCACGCTGATGATTGAGCCAACAGAGTCAGAATCGTTGTATGAAATCGACCGTTTCTGCGATGCGATGATTGCTATTCGGGAAGAGATTGCGCGTGTCGAGCGTGGCGAGTGGCCGCTGGATAACAACCCGCTCGTGAATGCACCGCATACTCAGGCGGACCTTATGGATAACGACTGGCAGCGGCCCTATGACCGCCAGCTTGCGGCGTTCCCAACGCCTGCTGTACAGGCGGCTAAATATTGGCCCGCCGTTAACCGCGTCGACAATGTCTTTGGCGATCGTCAATTGATTTGCTCTTGCCCTAGCATCGACGAATACCGCGACTCCTAACGTCGATTAATCACAACGCCTCTGCTGCCGATATATTCAACGGCAGCAGAGGCGTTTTTTCTTGCAGGCGCTGAGCATGAAATCCGTTCAGCAGCTTCTCGTAGCGCTTTGGCAAAACGGAGTCACGCCGACGTAATAGATACAGCACTTCATTGACTGCATTTGGCAAATTAAGCTCTTTAACCTGACGCTGCCAGGGCGAGGTTTCTAACACCAGTCGCGATACCACCGTAAACCCCAGCCCCCTCGCGACCGCGTCTAACACCATACTCACTTCATTAGTAAAACCCTGATGCCGGAAATGCGTCATTGAACGAAACTCATCCGGGTAATTCGCGCGCAGCAGCGCGTTAGCATGATTAATGCCATCGTAATAATTCAGAAAACCGATGCCCATTAAATCTGACAAGGTACTGCCGGCGAAATCAGCAGGGACGACTAAGCACAGCGGTTCCTGGTGCCAAAGCGAGCAATCAAGCTCAGAATGGCTCATCGCCTCCGTCACAATCCCTATGTCGTAACGCCCGTCAAGAAGGTCGTTCACAATTTCATGGTTAAAGGCAAAGCTGTAATTGACCGTTAAGTTAGGATGCATTTGCTGCTGCCCTAAGATAAACGGGTAAAACATCAGGCCGACACTTCCAGGGGATGCTATCCGGCAATCGCCACTGTCTAATGAGTCGTCGTCCAAACCATGACGAAACTGCTCGTGCTCGGCAAACAGCTTCAAGGCGTAGTCGTAGGCTCTGCGCCCCGTCTCGGTAAGCGTAAAGCTACGCCCCTTACGTTCCAGCAGCTCTTTATTTAAGTATCGTTCCAACTTGCGAACATGCTGGCTTACGCCAGGCTGCGTCATTTCTAGGCGGTGCGCGGTGCGTGTAAAACTCCCTGTTTCTACAAGCGTAATAAAGGTACGAAAATACTGGGCATTAAACATAGTTAATCGCCATGGCCTTGGGAACAGTCTTTGGTAACAGTCTTTTGAGGCAATTTTGACAAGGCGTTGTTTAAAAATAGTCTTAAAAAACGGCCTCTACGAAACAGCCTTACTAAGCAAGAGGCTCTTTAGTCGCCATCACTTTACATCGCTTATAATAGCACAGCTGCAATGCGCTACCGCTGCGCTGTCCCCGCTGCTTGAGCGTGATAGTATGCGTAGAGTAGTTATCAAACGATCATGGACAGCCCCACTAATGACCGCAAACGTTCAACCTCGCGCCACCCTTTCGAGCATCATTTCCCCTGAGGGAAGCCTCGAAGTACTTTCTCAACATGAAGTAAACCGACTGCATAGCACGTCTCAAAACGGTCTGCATGATCTGCTCAGACGCTGTGCGCTGGCAGTGCTGAATTGCGGCAATCCTACCGACGATAGCTTGGCTATTTTAGAAGCCTACAAAGATTTCGATATTGAGGTATTGCAACAAGATCGCGGCATTCGCCTAAAGCTGACTAATGCGCCAGCAGAAGCCTTTGTCGACGGCCGTATGATTCGCGGTATTCGCGAACATCTGTCGTCGATTATTCGCGACATTGTGTACGTCTATAATGAGATTCAGCACCATAACCGCTTCGACCTGAGCACTGGCGAAGGCACCACTAACGCGGTTTTTCATATTTTACGCAAAGCAGGCACGTTAAAGCCCGGCCGCGACCCAAGTTTAGTCGTCTGCTGGGGCGGCCACTCCATTTCGCGCGAAGAATACGAATACACAAAAGATGTTGGCTACCATCTGGGCCTACGCGACTTAGATATTTGCACCGGCTGCGGGCCTGGCGCCATGAAAGGGCCGATGAAAGGCGCGAACGTTGCACATGCGAAACAGCGGCGTAAAGAAGGACGTTATTTAGGCATTTCAGAGCCCGGCATTATCGCGGCCGAAGCGCCTAATCCTATCGTCAATGAATTAGTCGTAATGCCGGATATTGAAAAACGCTTAGAGGCCTTTGTGCGCCTGGGGCATGGCATCATCGTTTTCCCTGGGGGCGTGGGCACCGCAGAGGAAATTCTCTATTTACTGGGCATTCTGCTGCATCCCAGCAACAAAGATATTCCTTTCCCGTTAATTTTTAGCGGCCCTGCTGATTCCGCGGCCTACTTCCAAAAAATAGACGAGTTTTTAGTCTACACCCTCGGCGAGGATATCCGTCGCTACTACACCATTATTACCGGGGATCCGGTCGCCGTTGCGCGCAGCATGCGCCAAGGTATCGATGAAATTGCTGAATTCCGGCGCGCGCATCATGACGCTTTCTACTACAACTGGCGCCTGACGATTGCACGTGACTTTCAAGCGCCCTTCGAACCTACCCATGAAGCAATGCGCGCCCTAGCACTGCATCGCCAACAGCCTACTCACGAGCTGGCAGCCAATCTGCGCCGCGCTTTTTCAGGGATTGTGGCTGGCAACGTAAAAGAACCCGGTATTCGTGCAATTAAAGCCCACGGCCCCTTCGAGCTGACAGCTGAACCTGAGTTGATGCAACGCCTTGATGAGCTATTGACCTCCTTTGTCGCTCAGGGTCGTATGAAACTTGACGGGCAGCCCTATACGCCCTGCTATGTGTTGAAGTAATAGGCAGCGTAACAGCGAGCGATCAAACAGCCGCCTAGGTAAGGCGGCTGACTTTTTAGCAACCACCGGACCCGCCCATGCTAATTGCGTTTATTACGTTGTTAATTGCTGGAATCGTCAAAGGCGCGATAGGGTCAGGTGTCCCGGTTATTGTCGTACCTATTCTCACAATGCTTTACGACGTGCAGCTCGCTATCGCGATTCTGATTGCGCCTAACCTGTTTAGTAATGCCATACAGATATGGCAATACCGCCATGACTTATTGCCGCTTCGTTTTTTAGCGGTTTTTTCTATCGCCGGCGGCTTGGGCATCCTATTGGGTACTTGGGGGCTAGTCATATTATCGCCAGACATGCTGTCACTCGGCGTGGCCTGTGCGATTGTCATGTATCTCGTCATTAAATTGACCAGGCGCCACTTCACACTCTCTTTTGATACAGCTAAACGCGTGGTTATTCCTGCAGGGCTAATGGCAGGCATTCTTCAAGGCGCAGCCGGCATGTCGGCACCAGCCTCGGTGACTTTTCTTAATGCGATGCAGCTTGAACGACGCGTATTTATTGGCTCAATATCGGTTTTCTTTGTCGCGATTACCAGTGTTCAAATGCCGGCACTGATTGCCACTGGCATTCTCACATGGGAGCGCTTCCTGCTTAGCATGGCCGCCTTGATGGTTCTGCTAATCACCATGCCGTTTGGTGCAAGCTTAGGCAAACGTCTGCCTCACCGCTGGTTCGACAATCTTATCATGCTGCTTCTTGCCACTATCGCATGCAAAATTTTTGTTGATACCTTGATCATCCGATAGTAACAATCCCAGCCCAACGCAGAGCGTTCAGATATACAGGGGAACCTATTTATAAAAATCGGCCCTAATGTAATGACTTAAAGAGCGCACGCCTCACTCATTCACTGCTGAAAGGAATTCACAATGCCGATGATTGACCAACTTAATAGTGGCAAAACGAAAGACTTTGCAAAACATTGCTATGAAAGCAGCTCTACCGACAAACTTCGTAATGCTGTTGAAGGACAGGCAGACCAAGCCGAAATGGCCCATTGGGGTCTTAGCGAGGGGGAATGGAAAGAGGCAATGGCCGCAGCTTTAGCGGATCAAATGGAAGGAAAGTAGCGACGACGGGCAAGCTCTAACCAATCAAAAAAAGCGCTACCGGGCAACCGATAGCGCTTTTAAAGTTTTGGGATTTTTCCAGTCGTTACTTTGCTGCGGACACGGTATCTCCATACTGGTCACGCAAGCGCGCTAGCCTCTCTGCTTCACTAGCAGTCAAATCAGAGGAATCCCACAGCGTCTGATCATCTTGGCCGCGCGCACCCTCCACGCTGATCGTTAGCGTCGCGCTATCAGGAATCTGAACGTTCCCCCATGGCCCAAACCGGTTAGGCGCAAGGCTCAGCGACTGAGTTTCTCCCGCCTCAATACCACCGGCAATGATGTAATAGAAGGTTTCATCGACCCAGGGCGTTTCCCGGCCTGGACTCATCACAACGCCCCTCAGGGAAAGCTGCGATAAGGCCTGGGCGGTACCATTGGTCATTTTAAGATCAATAACAGGCTCAGGAGCGCCATAAGGGCTCTCGCTGATATAAAATCGAGCTTCATCAATGCTAAAACGCGCTAGCTGTTCTTTATAGCTTGCTGCTTTCGCCTGCTTTTCTTGAAGGCGGGATAATGTTCGAATGGCCTGCTCGCGTTCTCTTGAGCGCCGCTCTCGCAGTATCTCATCAGCACGCTGAATGACTTCGTCTCCCGTCAGCCCATGCATTTGAGCATTCGCTAACTCAGCAATTTCAGCGGCATTCATACGCTGCGGGTTGAGAATATCGATACCACCGAAGGTCGCGGTAGCAATGATGATCAGCGCTTTATCAAAATCGTTTCGCTTATAAACGGGCAGCGATTCACGCACGTTTTCGACAGAAACCACTGACGCTGGCATGGAGCTAGTATCGATTTTGGGGTCTGAGCAGCCAGCTATCATCAACAACGATAGTGATAGGGCAGACAGCCTGACAAGGCTCCACATACAACCACCTCAAAACAGCAGATAAAAATTGCTGAGGAGCTTAACGGAAAGCGCTACCTACCACTAGCCCTTGGCTTTTTTTAGTGAGCCCTTTGCATACTCAAAATAATAGGATTTCTGTTCGACCCAAGCCATCCGCCATGGATTTTCCGGCCCTAGCTCTAAAAAGGGGCTTAACTGGAATAGCCGTACCTGCATAACATTTGTTATTTAAGCCGCATTTAACGCTTCAGCCGGCCCAAAGTGCTCAAAGTGACGCATTGATGCCGGCACACCTAACCGCTCCAACTCTTGATTGACCAGCGCCATAAAGGCATGCGGACCGACGAAATAGCAGCGGGCCTTTGGTGACACATATTTAGCTAGCAGCGCGTTGTTGACTCGGCCTTGATGATCACCGCCCGCCTGATTTTCGTAAATAGTCACCGTATTTAGCTGCTCAGGGTAGAACGTGCGCAGCTCGGCCAGTGCATCGCCGAACGCGTGATGTTCAATATCTAATGCGGCATGCAAATAGGTGACGTTTCTGCCTAACTTAAGCGCCTGCTTAGCAATTGGCAGCAAGGGCGTTTGACCAACACCGCCGCTAATCAACAGCAGCGGCTCGTTATCACCGGCCAAGATCAACTCACCCGCGGGAGGCAGCAGCTCAATGGTGTCACCGACACTCAGCTGATCGTGAAAGTGTCGACTAGCAACACCATGGTCCTCGCGTTTGATGGAAAGCCGGTAAGAGCGGCCATTGGGTACATCTGAAAGGCTGTAATGCCGATAAACCGGCTCCCCGTTGATAAACAGCTTCACACCAATATACTGCCCTGGTAGATGGGCGGCGACTTCTTTACCGTCTTCAGGTTCTAAAATGAATGAACGAATGACGCTGCTTTCCTGCTTGGTTTGCGCAATCCGAAAACGGCGCGTGCCACGCCACCCCCCGGGCTGCTGTTCAAAGGTGTTATATCGCTGCTTTTCCATGTCTATCAGGACATCAGCCAGCTCCTGATACAACCCACTCCACGCATCGGCTATTTCGGGCGTAACGGCATCTCCAAGCACCTCGCCAATGGCCGCCATTAAGCACTCACCGACAATAGGATACTGATCCGGCTGAATGTCCAAGGCGACATGTTTATTGACCACTATTTCTAAGGTTTCACGCGCTTTCTGGGGCGATTGGCGCAGTTGAACATAGGCCAATATCATGCCTGCTAGCGCGCGAGGCTGGCCGCCATTTTTTTGATGTGTCGAGTTAAATAATGGTTTTACCTGAGGGTAGCGCTCAAACATAAGCGGATATAAACGCTGAGCAATGGCGTTCAGATGCTCAGCCACTACAGGAGCAGTCATTTGAATAATGTCTTCTTGTGCAGGAGTCAACATAAGCACCTCATAAGATATATTTTAAATACATCTTTAAGATACCAAGCTTTCCTCATGGCGTAAACATATCGTGAATATCGTTTCAGCATGCCTTGGCACGCCGTACAATGGAGCTTTTCTTGCGCTGGTGGCCTTCTATGCACTTAACTCGCTATACCGATTACTCAATTCGCGTACTGCTATATCTCGCGGTTAAGGGCGAACAGCGGTCGACGATCAAAGAAATAGCTGAGACTTTTTTCATTTCAAGCAATCATCTAATGAAAATTGTCCAGGAACTCAATCAAAAGGGATATCTCACCGCGATACGAGGTAAAAATGGCGGGCTGCTGCTGTGCCAACAGCCAGAAACAATTTCTTTAGGGGCGTTGATTCGTGACACTGAAAGCGAGATGGCGCTGGTCGAGTGTTTTCGTGACGATAACAGCTGTGTAATCACGCCCTCATGCCGATTGAGACCGATATTAGCGGAAGCGCTATCGGCATTTCTTAGCGTATTAGATCAATATACCCTTGCCGACTTATTGCAAGACCGCTCTCAGCTTGCAACGTTGATGCGCATTCCTGTATTCACCATTAGTGAATAGCTGATGGCTGGCCTGATGGACTAGCGGACCACACGAAACACTCAGACAAAAAAACGCCGCTCGGTTTTAACCTAAGCGGCGTTTTTCAACATATTTGGTCGGAGCGACAGGATTCGAACCTGCGACCTTTGCAACCCCATTGCAACGCGCTACCAAGCTGCGCCACGCTCCGCAGTCTTTATTGGCCTTTACATCTTTGCCTCAAGACGGTGCGTATACTAGCCGGTTCGTGAACAAATGAAAAGCCCTTATAGCGTTTCTATTCAAGTATTTGTCACACCCCACTGTTACCTTTCATACCCTCTTCACTCGCGTTGATCAGCTTCAAGCAGAAGATACGCCATGGCGTCATACACACCAGGCGCAGCCACGAGCAAATGCTCTGAGTAGAGATCAGCTGGCACCGCTGACGGCACTTCGTATAAGTGCCCTACTCGTGCGCCCGCCTCTCGTGCTATTACCCATCCTGCAACAAAATCCCAGGGCGAAACACTTTCGTAATAGGCATCTAAGCGTCCACAGGCAACATCGCATAAATCTAGCGCGGCCGCACCATTGCGACGAAGATCTTGGCAGTGCATTAGTACTGCTTCTAAACGTTTTAGCAGCTGTTTACGCGACTCATGACGATAAGGAAAGCCTGTACCAACCAAGGTATGAATCAGGGAATCTGCGTTGCTCGGCTGAATGGATTGACCATTGCAAAAAGCTCCTCCACCTTCTACAGCACTAAAGGTTTCGCCTAAAAATGGCGCATGAACCACGCCAACTTTGGCAACACCCTCTTCCATCCATCCTATAGAGACAGCTACGTGCCGCAATCCCTGGGCAAAATTGACCGTGCCATCGATAGGATCTACGACCCAAAGTCTTTGGGCTTTTACATGCAGAGCGCTTTCAGGAGCGAGCTCTTCACTTAGCCGTGCTTCACCGGGAAAGTGCTCCTCTAGCCGCTCGCTTATAAGCCGATCAACAGCAACATCCACATCGGTGACCAACTCATTATCTTTTTTCAAATGCCGCGAAAACCCCTGCTGCTCGCGAGCGCCAACAATCATCTGGCCGGCTTCCTCAGCGATGGAAATGGCGATTTTGAGCCGAGACGATAGCGTGTGGTCAGTCATTGAATCTCCTATTGGGGATGACTAATGGATATAACTGAACACAATAAGCTGACAAGGGATAATTTTCGAGTCGCAGCGGCTTTTAATGAATATATTTAGCACCGACCAGCCCTTTTCATATCAACGGAGGACGATACCAAGCGTTGTTAATTCAACGACATTCAGAAGGCAAAAATTTAGGATCGATCTCGTTCTCACCACCCACTCTGCACTCCCAATTAATACCCTCACCACCTTCCCCATTAGGATCAAAAACTAGCGTGCCACCTGCCAAGTCACTAACAACCGAACTATCTTGCATTGTGATTACTGTTACGCCCGATTCTCCTGGAGAAACATCAATACTCGCAACATATCTACCCGAGAGCTGGTCTGGCGCAGAGAGCCCTGCTTGCTCATTATCATCAGGAAATGCACCGTGCGTTATATGGTACTCAGAAATAGCTGCTTTGACAGGCGACATTAAACTCAAGGCCTCACCCACCTGTGCACGCCCTACATAGTTCTGATACTGGGGCACCGCGAAGGCCGCCAAAACCCCAATAATAGCCACAACGATCATCAGCTCGATCAGCGTGAAGCCGCGCTGATTACTGCATCGGATTACCCGCGTTTCTCTTAATGATAATGGCACGGTTAAGCTCCTGATATCTCGGTAGAAAGCCACACTATTAGTTAATTATAATGAGTTGTAAAATTAAAAAATAGCTCATTACAATTAATATTACAAGCCAAAAACATAATATATCTAATTAAATATTACCCTGTTATTGTTGCTAAAAATAAGGCTAATCTAGTGCAAGCAGTCGCCTAATAACGACACGCGCTTTCGTTCATGCTGATCTAATATAGGTCTTCAGATGAGTCAGCCATATATAAAACCTAAGGAAGGGCATCCTATGCCAAATGGTGACGCTTTAAATATTAAGCGCCGCCTTGTCCATCATGGGCTATTGACGGATACACAGGCAGGCGCACTGGAAAGAGCGTCCAATAATCTAAAAATATCTTATTTTCAGCATGTTATTGAAAGCGGGCTAATTGATCCTGTTGCTGCAACGGTAATAGCGGGCGATGAACATAGGCTTCCCGTGATAAGTCTTGATGACGTTAATATGAGTAGCTTACCTCCGGCATATAAATACCCCGCCCAGCTACTGCGACGCCTTAAAGCCCTTCCAGTGGCACGCCATGGTCAGCATTTAACCGTCGCAGTCGCCTATCCTGCGGCATTGACAAAGCTGGATGAACTACAAATAGCCACGGGGCTTAATATTGAAGGCATACTCGCACCTGCAGACCAAATCACAGCATCTCTTAATAGTTATCTTTCTTTAAGTGAATATAACGATGATACGCCACATGAGCTAGACGCTATTAATTCAGCTATTAACGATCTAAACACTGCGGCGAGTCCGCACTTGGATAGCGAACAGCCCATGGAAGAGTCCTTTCAGGACAGCGATGATGCGCCCGTCGTGAGATTTGTTAATAACATCGTGTTGGATGCGGTTCGTCGTGGCGCATCCGACATCCATTTCGAGCCCTATGAAACACTTTATCGCGTGCGCTTTCGCATAGACGGATTGCTCGTTGAAATTGCCCAACCTCCGCTAGCATTGTGCAAGCGGATTGCTGCCCGTTTAAAAGTCATGGCACGCCTGGATATATCAGAACGACGACTGCCGCAGGATGGCTCACTAAAACTCAATATTTCGCAAACCCGTGCGCTTGATTTCAGGATCAATTCGCTACCCACGGTCTATGGTGAAAAGATTGTGCTTCGAATTCTAGATCCCGCTACCGCCCAGCTAAGCATCGAGCAACTAGGCTTTACCGATGAGCAGCGTGACCACTACCAGCAAGCGTTAAAACAGCCGCAAGGCATGATCCTAGTAACCGGACCTACCGGTAGTGGCAAAACCGTTTCGCTCTATACCGGTGTTAATATTCTTAATAAAGTTGAGCGCAATATTTGTACCGCAGAAGATCCTGTTGAAATCAAGATACCCGGTATCAACCAGGTAAGCGTACTACCCAAAATAGGCCTCGATTTTGCCAGCACACTGCGGGCATTTTTGCGCCAAGATCCCGACGTGATCATGGTCGGTGAAGTTCGAGATCTTGAAACAGCTGACATTGCCGTCAAGGCCGCTCAGACAGGCCACTTGGTGCTGTCGACGGTGCACACCAACTCAGCCGCTGAGACGCTCATCCGTCTCGCTCAAATGGGTATTTCATCATTTAACATCGCAAGCGCCGTAACGCTCATTATTGCCCAGCGCTTGGCGCGTAAGCTTTGCCCACATTGCAAACAGCCTGCGGAAGTTCCTCATGAGATATTACATAAACAAGGCTTCTGCGATGAAGAAATCCTTCACTCGACTATCTACAAAGCTGCCAGCTGTCGCCACTGCACGCAAGGTTATAAAGGTCGGATCGGCCTTTATGAAGTGGTGCCTATCACTGATGCCATCCGCCAGTTAATACTGCGCGATGCTAACGCGCTTGATATCGACCAACAGGCCCGTCGAGAAGGCTTTCTGAGCCTGCATCGCAACGGCTTATTAAAAGTAATGCAGGGTGTTACCAGCCTTGAAGAGATCCACCGAGTGAGCAAGGAGTAAGGTATGGCCAATACCAAACGCCTGCGCCCTACTCGTGCCACTAGGCTCTCGCGCTGGAAATGGATCGGCAAGGGATCTCAAGACAGGGCGTTAAGTGGTGAAATGATCGGGCGCAATAAGGCTGAAATAGCCGCAAGATTGCGCAAACAAGATATTGTTGTCCGGCACATTAGCAAGAAAAGCAACTTAGTCGGCAGTAGCCGCATTAACGCTAGTGACATCACGCTATTTGCCCGCCAGATGGCGACAATGATTCGAGCGGGCATTCCCCTTCTGCAAGCGCTTCAAGTGGTCACTGAAAGCTTGAAGAAACCTGCTATGGCGTCCGTCATGCAACACGTGATGAATGATATTTCGTCAGGCTCGAGTTTTTCTGACGCCTTAGGCCATCATCCAAAATACTTTGATCGACTGTTTGTTAACTTAATAAATGCAGGCGAACAGTCTGGTGCGCTGGATCAAATGCTTGATCGTGTCGCCACATACAAGGAAAAAGTGGCGTCGTTAAAAGCGCGTGTAAAAAAAGCGCTGTGGTACCCCTGCGCCGTTTTAACGGTCGGCATTGCAGTGACCATGCTGCTGTTAATCAAAGTAGTGCCTGAATTCGAGGCTATGTTTCAGAATTTTGGCGCTGAGCTACCGGCATTGACGCAGATGACAGTGAACTTTTCCGAGCTTGCTCAGCGCTATTGGCTTGCAGCGCTCCCCAAGCACTGCCTACCGCATGCATGCAGCGCTTCTTCACTTACCCGTGATAGGCGATATTGCACACAAATCCGCCCTTGCTCGCTTTTCACACACTTTAGCAACGACGTTCGCATCGGGTATTCCGCTGGTCGAGGGATTAGATATAGGCGCTGGAGCCACAGGCAATAAGGTTTATGAGCGTGCGGTGTTACAAACACGTAGGGATGTAGCCACCGGGCACCCGTTACATTTTTCTATGCGTATGACAAACTGCTTTCCCCCTATAGCCATTCAAATGGTGGGAGTCGGGGAAGAGGCTGGCTCACTAGACGCCATGCTTAATCGTATCGCCGATTATTATGAAGAAGAAGTCGATAATAAAGTCGATGCGCTAACGTCGCTCATGGAGCCCATTATCATTGTTATATTAGGTGCTGTGGTAGGTGGCGTTGTGGTCTCGATGTATTTACCTATCTTCGAGCTAGGTTCTGCTCTCTAAGGTTTCTATCATTTCAAAATGCTGAGGAGCGACATGTACCACCCTTCTCTTATCGTGTGGTTACTGGCTTTAATGGTCGGGCTTTGCCTAGGCAGTTTTCTCAATGTCGTGATTACACGTCTGCCGGTCATGTTAATGCGCTATTGGCGCGGCGAGGCTCGTGCAGCTCTTGAACTAGATGAAGAACAATCAACGCGCTTTAACTTAGCAACACCTGGCTCTATGTGTCCGCGCTGTGAAGCCCCTATCGCTTGGCACGACAATCTGCCTGTTATCGGCTGGATAAAGCGTCGTGGGCGCTGCGCAGAGTGTAAAACAGGCATTAGCCTACAATATCCCTTAATCGAAATAGCCGGCGGCCTGTTAGCCTTAGCCGTGTTAGCGCTTCACGGACTAAGCGCAGAATCCGTATTTATTTATATCGCCTGCATGATGCTGCTAGCCCTCGCCGTGATCGACTTTCGCACTCAATTGCTACCCGACGTAATCACCCTACCGCTACTATGGGCAGGTTTGCTGTTCCAGCTTATCTTCCAGCCATTGATGCTATCGGATGCTGTCATTGGCGCCATGGCAGGTTACTTAATCCTGTGGGGTTTTTATTGGCTATTCAAACTAATCACGGGCAAAGAAGGCATGGGCTTTGGCGACTTTAAATTGCTCGCGGCACTTGGCGCTTGGCTAGGATGGAGTTTTTTACCGCTAATGTTAATACTTTCCGCAGGACTTGGAGCCATTATCGGGCTCATCACACAGGCCTTTTTGCCACATTTACGTGGAAAGCCGCTACCATTTGGCCCATTTCTGGCACTTGCTGGCTGGGTAGCACTGTTAGCCGGTGATGAGCTTATGGCGCTGTATGTCAGTTTGGTTATTTGAAACCCAGCCATTTTAAAATTAGCCATTTGAGGCACTTATGATTATCGGATTAACTGGGGGAATTGGATCAGGTAAGTCTACAGTTGCTCGTGCCTTTGAAACGCTTGGCGCCGCCTGGATTGATGCCGACGATGTGGCTAGAGAAGTTGTTGCCACCGGGGAACCCGCTTTGCTTGCCATTAAAAATCGCTTCGGTAATCAAATCGTCTGCCAAGATGGCACGCTTAATCGCGCCGCTCTACGTGACATTGTCTTTAAAGACCCTGAGCAACGGCAGTGGCTAGAGTCGGTCACGCATCCCAAAATACGCGAGCGTATTCTAGAGCACTTGAAGAGGCTTAAACTCCAGGGCGCGCCGTATGTGCTGCTGGTGTCGCCGCTACTGTTTGAATCGGGTCAAAGCGAGCTGGTCAGCCGCTGCATCGTTGTGGATGTGTCTCAAGCGCTGCAACTCTCCAGAACCCTGATGCGAGATGGGGTGAGTGAAAGTCAGGTGCGTGCTATTCTCGCGGCCCAACTTACACGCGACCAACGGCTAGCAAAGGCAGATGATGTGATTGATAACAGTGGTGACCACGCCAGCATGACTAAGCAAGTGGCACGGCTTGATACATCCTATCGTCAGCTGCTTAACTGCTGATATATCGCATTTGTTACCACAACCGGAGTTTTTATGGCTAGCCCTGCAAACGATTCCCCGCTCGAGGTTAACTGCCCACAGTGCGCCAAGCCCGTTCAGTGGCTACCAGAAAGCACTTATCGCCCTTTCTGCAGCAAGCGCTGCCAGCTGTTAGATTTAGGTGCCTGGGCCGACGAATCACACCGCATATCAGGCGAATCGGCGATGGATGAAGCCGATATCGAAACGCTGTTAGCGCAAGCGGATAAAGATGCGCCCCTTACTTGACAAAAACGTCAATCAAAGCGGTCTTAGCGAGCCACGTAAATAACTATGTCTACCAATAAACCGGGCTCATCGTCACCCGCCGCCTATCAGCTGCTGCTCCAACTCGAGCAGCAGTTTGACTATTTACTCGCCACCATTGATACCGCCGCCTCGCTATACGAGCAGCAATCACCGCCAACATGGGTCTTTCATCAAACAGTCCACCCGCATCACTGGCTGCGAGAAGCGCTGCTCGATATGTGGCATGAGCAGGATCAAGATGGTCGTGAAACACGCAATTACATTGCAATCGTGGCAGCTAACGATGAACTGCTTGCAGCGATAAGCGCTATCAATCAAACCAAAAAAATATTTAGCGAACTGCTACAGCGTATTAAAGAAGCTCATCCACAGTCTTTTAGCGATGCTAAAAGCCGCCTACCTCAGCGCCATCCGCATGTTGATGCGGTGCTGCAACGCAACGGGCTAGCACGTTTACATCTTAAACAAAGCTGGCGGCAGCTGCCTATCGCACAGGCACCAGTTTCACGCGTTCGTTTTGCATGGTATAGCAGCGGCCGTTCCATTAAGCGACTGACGGTACAAGAAGCTGAGCGTAAGCTCTTACAGCTGGATACCGACGCTGCGCATATCCGCATTCAATTGCGTCAACTAGCGGGCATTCCAAGCGGTGAGATTCTTGCTCAGGTACAGACACAGGCGCCGCTTATGCGTGCGAATTTATTTTTCACCGAACCGCTTGCAGACGGACACTCAAGGCGAGCATTAAATGCCGCGATGCCGATATTTGTACCCGACAATAATCAGCGGCTGCCACATATTAACCTGCCTGCTCTACATCCCCCCACGACCCGCACTCGCGCTCGGCGTTGTGATGAAAAAATAGAACAGGAAATGTTTTTACCGAGCATACGCGTTTATCGCTACCGATAGCGCAGGGTATGTTTCCCACGCATTAAGACTGCTTACTGCCAGGCACCGTGTCTAGCTGCCATAATCCATGGGAAAGTAGCGTCTCAGACAGTTCCGCCAAATCATAATGCGTAAAATCATATTCGCTTAATAATGCTTCAAAGCGCTGCTGAAAAACACGCCCCTGTTCCTGCTGTTGCTCTTCCTGCTTCGCGTCCAAATCATCTTGTTCAAGCGTTGCAAGCGATCTTACCGGCGGCCCTGTAGGAATATCGAAATCACTATCGGGGTCATCTAACTGGCGCAATGCCTGCGCAAAAGCATCGTCTAATTCACGAAATTTACGCAGCTTATCGCGCTCATCTAACTGCTTTTCAACCTTTTGATATTTCATCGATGTTTCATTTACACCTTGCTTGAAATGATTAATATGACTACCAGTGCAGCATTTTCTCTAAAGCAGATATCAAACACACGAAACGGTTAGGCAATATTTCATTACCATCTAATTGCCTGGATGACGATACGCTCGCCACCTTTTCCAAGACGATAAGAACGACCACTAGCGAAGCACCCTACAGAAAAATAAATAAAGCTATCGGTTGCCGCCATATTGCGGTCATTTAACTGATTAATATAGCGCAAATGTGTTACGTCGTAGGAACAAAGACCATGCTTATTTTGCATAGTTCAAGCACTGCCTGAAACAGTTTAGACTAAGCCAGCAATCGCATCTGCTGTCAGCCTGACGTGGCCATAGATCACTTGCCGTGCACCGTAACAAAACCTTTGCAGCAAAAAAAACCTGCATGGGAGAATATCTATACAGAGAATGACAAACACCTACTTGAGGCACGGGCAGCATAGCTGGATGAACTATACAGACTGAAAGCAAACCAGTGAACGTGCGATTAGAATAGCGCTTACGAGGTTGAAGTATAAACATGCATGTTGCTAATAAAAAACCGGCATTCCTATAAAGAAATGCCGGCGACTAAGTAACTTAGTCTTCCATGCGTACCAGCCATGATTCAACGGCTTCATCGCCATGCTCATCTTTCCAGCTACGCAGGCCTTTGTGATTGCCGCCACGTGTCTCGATCACTTCGCCTGTTTTAGGGTTTTTATAAATTTTAAGACGACGCTTGCGACGCGCATTGCCACTTGCGGTGACTTTAGCACCACCACGCTGCTCAGCAGCAGGATCTAACAAAGCAATAACGTCACTAGGGCGCTTGCCAAATTCTGTCATCAGGGCTTCAAGCTTAGCCTTGAACTCCAATTCGCTTTTTAGCCGCTGATCGCCTTCTAGACGTTGAAGGTCTTCTTGCAGCTGTTTTAGCTGTTGTTCTTTTTGAATATATTCGTTAAGTAATGACATCGGGG
Source organism: Vreelandella profundi (assembly GCF_019722725.1). Taxonomy (NCBI): domain Bacteria; kingdom Pseudomonadati; phylum Pseudomonadota; class Gammaproteobacteria; order Oceanospirillales; family Halomonadaceae; genus Vreelandella; species Vreelandella profundi. The sequence continues at coordinate 1,614,182 of NZ_CP077941.1, read as the reverse complement.
TTCCTTTAGTATCATATCCAACTGAACAGGGTCCAACTGGCTTAGGTGCAGACTTTACAACACTGGCACCCACTAGTTCAGAATGCTAGGACATTATTCCTGTAAATTAGCTAACTGACAACAGTCTAGTTGATTTTTACTCAATTACTATTCGTTTTTAAAACTTATAGCATTTTAATCAGCTTGAACCATAACCAGCTACAACCAATATGAAAGCCCGATTATTCGCTATTACAAACAAAAGCGCCGCCCATAAGGGCGGCGCTTTTACAAACCAATAACTAATATACTATTAGTCTTGGCCCATTTGCTGCTTGATTAGATCACCGATAGTGGTCGGACCACCTGCAGTTTCCGGCTCTTGATCACGCAGTTTCTTAAGGTTCTGACGCGTATCGTCTTGGTCTTTCGCTTTAACCGACAGATTAATCTGACGGCTCTTACGATCAACGCTCACAATACGTGCTTCGACACTGTCACCTTCATTCAATACATTACGCGCATCTTCAACGCGATCAGCACTAATTTCAGAAGCTTTCAGCACAGCAATAACGTCAGTCGCCAATTCAACCTGAGCTTCTTTAGCATCAACTTCAATGACGCGACCGGTTACAATACTGCCCTTGTCATTAACTGACAGGTACTCAGCAACGGGGTCGGAATCCATCTGCTTGATGCCTAGCGAGATGCGCTCACGCTCTGGATCAATAGACAGGATAACGGCTTCAGCTTCGTCACCTTTCTTGAAGCTGCGTACGGCTTCTTCGCCAGTATCAGTCCAAGAAATATCAGACAGGTGAACCAGACCGTCGATACCACCTTCAAGGCCGATGAAGATACCGAAGTCAGTGATTGACTTGATGGTACCTGAAACACGGTCGCCCTTGTTGTAATCAGTGTTGAAAGTTTCCCACGGGTTAGCAGTACACTGCTTGATACCCAGAGAAATACGACGACGCTCTTCGTCGATATCCAACACCATGACGTCAACATCATCGCCCACTTGAACAACTTTAGACGGATGAATGTTTTTGTTAGTCCAGTCCATTTCAGAAACGTGAACCAAACCTTCAACGCCTTCTTCCAGCTCAGCAAAGCAGCCGTAGTCAGTCAGATTAGTGACGACCGCGTGCACTTTCATGCTTTCTGGGTAACGCTCTTTGATGTTGACCCACGGATCTTCGCCTAACTGCTTCAGACCCAGTGAAACGCGATTACGCTCACGGTCAAACTTCAGAACTTTGACGTTGATCTCGTCGCCAACAGCTACGATTTCAGACGGATGCTTAATACGCTTCCACGCCATGTCAGTAATGTGCAGCAGGCCGTCAACACCGCCCAGATCTACGAAAGCGCCGTAGTCTGTCAGGTTCTTAACGATACCTTTAATCTGCTGACCTTCTTGCAGAGTGGCCAGAAGCGCTTCACGCTCTGCACTGTTCTCTGCTTCCAGAACCGCACGACGAGATACAACAACGTTGTTACGTTTCGGATCGAGCTTAATGACTTTAAAGTCTAGCTCTTTATTTTCCAGGTGCGCAGTATCGCGAACTGGACGAACGTCAACCAACGAACCCGGCAAGAAGGCACGGATAGAGTCAACTTCGACCGTGAAGCCGCCTTTAACCTTACCGTTAATAACGCCCTTGATGATTTCGTCTTTCTCGAAGGCTGCTTCCAGAATCTTCCAAGCTTCTGCGCGCTTGGCTTTTTCACGGGACAGACGCGTCTCACCGAAACCATCTTCAACGGCTTCAAGTGCAACGTGTACGTCGTCACCGATAGCGATGTTCAGATTACCGTGTTCATCGCGGAACTGTGATGCAGGGATCTGACCTTCAGATTTCAGACCAGCGTTGACAGTAACCCAGTCACCGTCAATGTCGACAACTTGAGCGGCGACAATAGCGCCCGGCTCCATGTTGATGTCGTTAAGAGACTGTTCAAACAGCTCAGCAAAGCTTTCGCTCATGGTGTTCCTACGTAATTACGTTGTTGAGGCATAAATGCCTTCTCCGCACCACCAGCAAGTGCGGGCCTAATGTCACTCAGCCTTCGGGGGTGTTAACGCTGGTTAGACCTGACCGGGCTCACCGATGTGAGTTTAGTGCCCTGCCACGTCGTGACACCTATCCAAAAGCGCCGCAAGGGAGAATCACACGCCGCTTACAAGCCCACGTTGGGCTAGCAGTTCGGTCAGTCGATCAACCACTTCCGGTATGCTCAGACGCGTGGTATCAAGCGTTATGGCATCATCTGCCGGCTTGAGAGGGGCCACGCTGCGCTGCATATCACGTGCATCGCGTGCCTGAATCTCCTTTAAAAGACTCGGAAGACTAGCATTCACCCCGGCTTCCTGCAACTGCAGATAGCGCCGGCGCGCTCGCTCGTCAGCACTCGCCGTTAAAAAAATCTTCAATGGTGCGTCAGGAAAGACCACCGTTCCCATATCGCGGCCGTCTGCCACCAGCCCCGGCGCTTGGCAAAAATCACGCTGGCGTTGCAATAGCGCTTGGCGCACTAACGGCAAAGCGGCCACCTGCGAAGCACGCTCACCGGCTTCTTCAGTGCGAATGACTTGGCCGACATCGTCACCTTCAAGCATTGTCCGCGGCCGGCCACCGTCAATCGGGAACGCCACATCCAGCTGCTCAGCTAAACGCGCTAACGAGACTTCATCATCTACGGCCACATCATGATTAATGGCCGCCTGCGCCGTCAGCCGATAGAGCGCACCGCTATCCAGCAGATGCCACCCTAACCGCTCTGCCACTAAACAGCTGATAGTGCCTTTACCGGCACCGCCGGGGCCATCAATCGTCAGAATGGGGACACGGTCATTCATGCGCGCCCTCCACGCTGATGCCCATGCCAATACGCGTGGCTAACTCAACAAAATCTGGGAAAGAGGTGGCCACATTGGCACAGTCTTCAATGACAATGTCATCACCAGCGCGCAGCGAAGCGATCGCAAAGGCCATGGCAATTCGATGATCGCCCAGGCTATCAATGCGTCCACCGCCGTAGCTCGCGACCTGCGCATTACCATTGCCGGTAATATCGATGCCGTCTTCTACCACGGTATGTTGAACGCCTAGAATAGCCAGGCCATCCGCCATTGCCTGAATTCGATCTGATTCTTTGACGCGCAGCTCTTCTGCACCTCTAAGCCGCGTTACCCCCTCTGCGTTCGCAGCGGCAATAAGCAGCGCAGGGAATTCGTCAATCGCCAGCGGAACTTGATCAACGGGAATATCGATTCCCTTTAGCGGTGCATAGCGAATACGTATATCTGCCACCGGCTCACCGCCCACTTCGCGCTCGTTCTCTAGCAGCAAATTAGCGCCCATCAAGGTAAGGATATTAATCACGCCTATGCGCGTTGGATTAATCCCCACGTGCTCAAGGGTAATATCAGCCTCTGGCGTAATCGCCGCCGCGACTAAGAAAAACGTCGCTGAAGAGATGTCCGAGGGCACGTCGATAGGGCCTGCGGCCAGCTTGCCACCGCCCTGAAGCCAGCAGGTGTCGCCATCACGAGAAACCGCATAGCCGAACCCATTAAGCATACGCTCAGTGTGATCACGGGTAGGGGCAGGCTCACGCACCCGCGTTTCGCCCTGCGCGTACAAGCCGGCTAACAATAGGCAAGATTTCACCTGCGCACTGGCCATAGGCATATCGTAATGAATACCTTTCAGCGCAGCGGCACCGCGAATTTTGAGCGGTGGACGCCCACCCTCAGCGGTATCGATCGTAGCACCCATGAGACGCAGCGGATCGGCTACGCGCCCCATCGGTCGCTTAGTCAGCGACTCATCGCCAGTTAGCTCGCTGTCGAAAGCCTGACCAGCCAGCAAACCAGAAAACAGTCGCATAGCGGTGCCAGAGTTACCCACGTAGAGCGGCCCAGCAGGCGCCTTTAGACCGTGCATGCCTACGCCATGGATAGTAACGCGCCCCTGATGCGGCCCCTCAATCGCCACGCCCATTTCACGAAATGCTTGCAGCGTCGCTAAGCTGTCTTCGCCCTCTAAAAAGCCTTTAACTTCCGTGACACCTTCCGCCAGCGCACCCAGCATTATAGAGCGATGAGACATAGATTTATCGCCCGGCACGCGCAAATGCCCTTTTGCTTGGCCGCCTGGCCGCACACGGTAGGTCACCTTACCTTGTGGTTGCATATGATATTCCGCCTGATAGCTGGTTTTATTCAATAAAGAGTCGAAATAATGCCGGGCATGGCTGGCTCGATCAAAAGTGGCAATCAGCGCATCGCTATCACCGGTCTCTACCGCATGACGTAGACGCCCAAGCCCTGCTTCAAAATCATCTAGCGATGCTAATACCGCATGTTTATTGGCAATAAAAATGTCTCGCCACATGACCGGATCGCTACCCGCAATCCGCGTAAAATCACGAAAACCGCCCGCCGCATAGCGAAAAATATCAAGTCTTTCGTCCTGCCGGGCAAGCGTGTCAACCAGAGAAAATGCCAATAAATGCGGCAAGTGACTGGTTCGCGCCAACACCTGGTCATGGCGTTCAACGTCCATCTCCAACACCTCGGCGCCGCAGGCCTGCCATAAGCTACGGACGCGATCCAAAGCATCGCGGTCGACGTCGGGCTCTGGCGTTAGGATCACCTTATGATCCACATATAATTGTGGATTAGCGGCTGCCACACCGCTTTTTTCCGAACCTGCAATCGGGTGCCCTAACACCAGGTTAGTCGGCACTCGCCCAAACACACGCAGCGCGCAGGCCCGAATGGTGGCTTTAGTACTACCGACATCCGTTATAACGACATTCGGGGCAGCCTTTGGCAGCGCAGCGGCGAGGTTAGCCATAACGCTCTCCATGGCCAGCACCGGCACTGCCAGCACAATCATAGAGGCCCCTTCCACCTGCTCAGCTAGGCAAGTGCCGCCTGAATCGATCAAGCCCATTTCAATCCCGCGAGCGATCTCATGCTCATCAGGATCGCAGGCCAGTATCTGCCCCTGAAAGCCTGCAACGCGAAGCGCTGATGCCAATGAACCGCCAATTAACCCTAAGCCAACAATTAACAACCGCGACTCATGAGGCGAGGACTGACAGGTATGCTCCGGTGCCATCAATGTCAAAGCACGCCGATGGGATAAGAACCTAACACCCGCAAGTCAGCTGCGCGCAGCCGCACTTCTTCCAGCACCGCCGCAACACGAGGCTCATCACGGTGGCCTTTAAAATCAATGAAAAAGACGTAATTCCAAACACCGGTACGCGAAGGACGCGTTTCAAGGCGAGTTAAGTCGATTTGATGGCGATGGAACGGCTCTAGCAGCGCGTGCAACGTACCCGGCTGGTTGCGCATAGCGACCACAATGGAGGTTTTATCCTCGCCAGCCACCGGCACATCCTGATTACCAATAATCAAAAACCGCGTGGAGTTATCAGGACGGTCTTCAATCTTTTCGGCGATGTGCTCTAGGCCATAAAGCTTAGCCGCCATATCGCCAGCAATCGCCGCGCTGTGCCACTCGGTTTTTACCAGCTTTGCCGCTTCTGCGTTAGAAGACACCGGCACACGCTCAGCATGAGGATAGTGCGCGTCCAGCCATTTACGGCACTGGCCGAATGATTGCGGGTGTGAATAGATGCGCGAGACTTTGTCACGGCGGGTCGTTTCACTGACCAGCAGATGATGATGGATACGCAGCACTACCTCACCACAAATTTTGATCGAAGAGTCCATGAAGGTATCAAGCGTGTGGTTGACCACCCCTTCAGTGGAGTTCTCTACGGGCACAACGCCATAATGAACGGCACCCGCTTCTACCTCGCGAAACACTTCATCAATAGCCGCCATTGGCAGGCTAACGGCGCTTTCACCAAAGTGCTTGAGCGCCGCCTGCTGGGTAAACGTACCCTCAGGACCTAAATACGCCACTTTAACCGGCTGCTCTAATGCCAAGCAGGCCGACATTATTTCCCGAAATAGACGCGCCATTTCTTCGGAGTCAAGCGGCCCTTTGTTCAAAGCCATAATGCGGCGCAGCACCTGAGCTTCTCGCTCAGGGCGATAAAATACCGCGTCGTTGTCTTCAGCCAGCTTAACGTTGGCTACCTGCTGAGCGCAGCTAGCGCGCTCGCTGATCAGCGTTAGAATCTCGCTATCAAGCTGATCGATACGCTGGCGAAACTCGTCTAAGTTGATCGACGAATTGGACATGGTGATTTAGCCCCTTGTTTGTTCGAAATCAGCCATAAACGCAATTAATGCATCTACCGCAGACTCAGGCACCGCGTTATACAGGCTGGCACGCATACCACCGACGCTACGGTGGCCTTTCAAATTCAGCAAACCTGCGGTATCGGCTTGTTGTAAGAATGCTTTATCCAGCGCCGCATCGGCCAATACAAAAGGCACGTTCATCCGCGAACGATTGGCCTTGGCAATGGGGTTGCTATAAAAATCGCTGGCGTCAATCGCGGCATACAGCTTGTCGGCTTTACGTTGATTAATAGCGTCCATAGCAGCCAAACCGCCAACGTCATCCTTCAACCACTGAAAGACTAAACCGGCCAAGTACCATGCGTAGGTTGGCGGGGTATTCACCATCGACCCTGCGTCAGCCAGCATTTTATAGTCAAATAGAGAGGGAATATTCGCCTGCGCCTGGCCTAGCAGATCGTCACGAACGACCGCGAGCGTTAAACCAGCAGGACCAATATTCTTCTGTGCGCCAGCGTAGATCACGCCAAACTCGCTAACGTCGATGGGACCCGAGAGAATATTTGACGACATATCACAGACCAACGGCACATGCCGGCCATCAGCGCGCTGCGTGTCGGGCGTATAGTCAAACTCCAGGCCACCAATCGTTTCGTTAGAGGTGTAATGCAGGTAGCCTGCATCGCCACTCAGCTTGATGCTATCGCGTGCGGGCACCGCGGTATGTCCATTGGGCTCGCTGCTGGCCGACACATGACACTCGAAACCAAGTCGCTTAGCCTCAGAGAGCGCTTTTGAACCCCAGATACCCGTCTGGATAAAGTTGGCGCTACCGCCCTGGCCCAGCAAGTTCATCGGCAGCATGGCAAACTGCATGCTAGCGCCACCTTGCAAAAACAGTACTTTATAGTTCTCCGGCACGCTCAGCAGCTGGCGAAAATCGACCTCAGCACGCTCTGCAATGGCGATAAACTCATCGCTGCGGTGGCTCATTTCCATAACAGAAAGGCCACGGCCTTGGTAATCCAGCAACTCTTCACGCGCCCGTTCAAGCACGGCTACTGGCAGGGCCGCAGGCCCTGCGCAGAAATTATAATGACGTGTCATCAGTCCCCGTTTCCTGTGCATCATCGGATGATTCGCCTGCCTCGGCATCTTCAAGGCCGCTCTCTTCAAGATCGCCCTCAACAAGAGCGCTAAGCTCATCAGCTTCTTCCGGCCCATCGATTTCTTCCGGTTCATCAACGCGAACCGTCTTGACCAGCTTCTCTTCTTTACCCAGGCGAATCAGCATCACGCCCTGGGTATTACGCGACGTGGTAGAAACTTCTTCTACGCGGGTACGCACAAGCGTTCCACGGTCAGTGATCAGCATCATTTCATCGCTGTCATAAACCTGCATCGCCGCCACCAGCGCGCCATTACGCTCGCTGGTTTGCATAGCGATAACACCCTGACCACCGCGGCCACGCAGCGGGAACTCTTCAAGACGCGTACGCTTGCCGTAGCCATTTTCACTGGCGGTCATGATGTAGATCTGACCGTCGGCCGTTTCGGCCACAGCGCTCTCAGCTGAGGCGTCTTGCGTTTCGCCTTCGGCATCAGCTTCCGCATCAATCTGCTGACTCTTCGGAATAATCAGGCTGATGACTTCCGCATCGCCCGCCAAACGCATGCCGCGCACACCGCGGGCGGTACGGCCCATGGCACGGGCATTGCCCTCTTCAAAGCGAATAGCCTTGCCGTTAGACGACAGCAGCATGGCATGGTCATCACCCGTGGTAATGGCCGCACCGACGAGGCGGTCACCTTCTTCCAGATCAATCGCAATAAGACCGACGCTGCGCGGCCGCGAGAACTGCTCAAGACTGGTGCGTTTCACGGTGCCTTTGGCTGTCGCGAAGAAAATATAGTGCTCCGGATCGTAGTCACGTACCGGCAGGATAGCGTTGACCGCCTCGCCTTCTTCTAGCGGCAGCATGTTCACCAGCGGCTTACCGCGTGAGCCACGGCTAGCGTTCGGCATTTCATACACTTTCAGCCAGTACACTTTGCCGCGGTTAGAGAACAGCAGCACGGTATCGTGCGTCGATGCCACCAGCAGGTGCTCGATGACATCTTCATCTTTCATCGCCGTTGCGGACTTACCGCGACCGCCACGACGCTGCGCCTGATAATCCGACAGCGGCTGCGTCTTGGCATAGCCAGAGCGCGACACGGTGACAACCATGTCTTCTTCTGCAATCAAATCTTCAATCGAAAGATCTAGATGACTGGCCTGGATTTCAGTACGACGGTCGTCAGCAAACTGATCGCGCACGGCGTTCAGCTCTTCACGAATAACTTCCATCAAGCGATCTGCCGAGGCCAAAATCTCGGTCAGCTCAGCAATTTTCGACAGAATAGACAGATACTCATCAAGGAGTTTCTCTGTCTCAAGACCCGTCAAACGATGCAAGCGCAGCTCAAGGATGGCTTGAGCCTGGGCAGGCGACAGACGATACGACGTGGCTGCCGTGTTTAAGCCGAACCCTTCGTCTAACTCTTCTGGCTTACATGACGTAGCGCCCGCCCGCTCCAGCATCGCGGTGACTTGGCCAGGCGGCCAGATTTTAGCCAGCAGCTTTTCACGCGCTTCTGCCGCGTTGGGCGAGGCTTTAATCAGCTCAATCACTTCATCGATATTCGAGATGGCGACAGCCAAACCTTCAAGCAGATGGCCGCGCTCACGCGCTTTTTTCAGCTCATAAAGCGTACGCCGAGTCACCACTTCGCGACGGTGGCGAATGAATGCCTCAAGCATTTCTTTGAGATTCAGCGTGCGCGGCTGGCCGTTTTCAAGCGCCACCATGTTAATCCCGAACACGTTCTGTAGCTGCGTCTGGGCAAACAGGTTATTGACCACTACTTCGCCGGACTCGCCGCGCTTGATTTCAATCACCACGCGCAGGCCGTCTTTATCCGACTCATCGCGCAGCTCGGCGATGCCTTCAATTTTCTTCTCTTTTACCAGCTCGGCGATTTTCTCAATCAACCGCGCCTTGTTCACCTGATATGGCAATTCGGTGATGATAATGTGGTCGCGACCGGTTTTATCGTGATGCTCAATCGTATGGCAGGCGCGCACGTAAATACGCCCACGGCCAGTACGATAGGCAGACAAAATGCCCGCGCGGCCATTGATAATCGCACCGGTGGGGAAATCAGGGCCAGGGATATACTCCATCAGGTCGTCCACCGACAGCGTGTAGTCGTCGATGAGCGCCAAGCAGCCGGCAATCACTTCACGCATGTTATGCGGTGGAATATTCGTCGCCATGCCTACAGCGATACCGGACGAGCCGTTGATCAGCAGGTTGGGCACTTTGGTGGGCAGCACGGCGGGAATACGCTCGGTGCCATCGTAGTTGTCTACCCAATCGACGGTATCTTTTTCAAGATCAGCTAGGAGCTCATGAGCAAGGCGCGACATGCGCACCTCGGTATAACGCATAGCCGCCGCGTTATCCCCATCAATAGAACCGAAGTTACCCTGACCGTCGACCAGCACGTGACGCATTGAAAAGTGCTGAGCCATACGAACGATGGTGTCGTAAACCGCGCTATCGCCGTGCGGGTGGTATTTACCGATAACATCGCCAACGACACGCGCCGACTTCTTATACGGTTTATTCCACTCATTACCCAGTTCATGCATGGCAAACAGCACACGCCGGTGAACCGGTTTTAGGCCGTCACGTACGTCGGGTAACGCGCGACCGATAATGACACTCATCGCATAGTCGAGATACGACTGCTTAAGCTCGTCTTCAATATTGACGGGCAAGATTTCTCTGGCGATGTCACCCATGAAAGTCAGATCCTTGGCACTGCGAGAGTTGAAAGCGCTTAAAAATACCGCCCATGAAGGCGCAGCATCTGGGCGCGCAAATATTCCCCATCATACCACCGCAAAAGCACCAAGGGCAGCCAGAGAGCCCAGCAAAGCCTTTTAGAGGATAAATGCCTCTTTTGTGACCGTTAATGCGCTCAGCGTTTCACGCACATCACCCGCAATGGCGGCAGCTTTATTAGCCTTTTGCTCTAATAGCACAAACGTTAAATCCGCCTGAGCAATCAGCGTACCGTCATTACGGATAATACGGTGATGGCATAGCCCACTGCGCTCTCCCAGGTGGACAATACCGGTGAGAATTTCCAAATCATCACCATGGCGCGCCGCGGCTAGATAATCAATATTCAGATTGACGACAACAAACGCTCTTCCAGCCTTATGAAGCGTTTGAATCATTTCGGGGTATTGATCAAAAAAATCCCAGCGCCCCTCCTCCATAAATTCAAGGTAGCGGGCGTTATTAACGTGGCCATAGCCATCTAGGTGATAACCCCGCACGCGTAACTGAACTCGCGATAACGATGCTGTCATAGCATTTACTCTCTCTTTAGCTGTTTAAAAAGCCAATCAAACACAAGTTTGAAACATGCGCAACAATGCGTATTGCCGGTAGCGTGCTGGTAGGAATGCCACTCTTTCGCCATAATGTGCCACCTTTTGAACAGGATTGGCCTCATGTGGTTTAAGCACTTGCATTTATACCGCCTGCACGACGCGCCTGAAATGAGCATCGATGCGCTCGCTAGCGCTTTAGACGAGCATTCTTCCAAGCCACTAGGCAACGCCGATGCACGCAGGCTTGGCTGGACAGCGCCAGCAGGACGCTTAGGTAGCGGGCAGCTAGCACATGAAATCCAAGGGCACCGCCTGCTTTCAGCACTGCGACAAGAGCGCCTACTGCCTGCCTCCGTCGTAAAAGAAGAAGTTGACGAGCTGGTAGCAGACATCGAGGCCAGCGAAGGCCGCAAAGTGACTCGTAAAGAGAAAACCGCTTTCAAAGAGCAGGTAACCGAAAACTTGCTGCCCCGCGCGTTTGTGCGCAGTCAGAAAATCGATCTCTGGTGGGACACTCGTGGCCAATTAATTGGCATCAACGCCAGTTCGCGCACCCGAGCCGAGGATATTCTTGATTTGCTGCGGGAAACGCTAGGCAGCCTGAAAGTCACGCCGCTCAGCTCGCAAACGCTTCCAATTCGTGCGATGACTACGTGGCTAGGCGACGCCGCCAGCCGCCCCGCCGATCTGCAGTTAGGCGATCAGGTAGAGCTCAAAGCGAAAGGCGATGATGGCGTGCTGCGGGCCCGCCAGGTCGATCTTGATAGCGATGAGATTCAGCAGCTGCTTGAAAGCGGCCGCCAAGCTAGCAAGCTCGCCATTAGCCTGGAAGGACGCTTGAGCTTTGTGTTACATGACGATCTTGCGTTGAAATCATTGCGATTTGGCGATGCACTCATTGAAGAAGCCGACCATGCTGACGACGGCGACGACGCCCTTGCGCGCCTGGAAACGGACTTTATTCTAATGGCGCAAGCACTGTCTGAGGACATCCCTCGCTTGATAGAATGGTTAGGCGGCGAGACACAGCGGGAACCTGCGGCTCAGTAATGGGCTCTCAGTTCTGCGTAGGGCTCTCAGCTCTCCATAGGGCCTTGGTTCTCAATAGGGCTTTTGTTCTCTACAGGGATAGCGCATCCCTTCGCCTCGATGCTATTCGTCGACACTTTTTATTTATTAGCCAACGGTTCGCATGACTCAACACAATAACGCTACCAACGTCTCTACCTCGGTAGATCCATGGGCCGACATTCGGCCATTTATGGATAATGAAGTGGCCGATGTGCTTGCCAGGCTCTCCCGCGATAACGAGCTGCTGGATGCGCTGACGCGCTTTCGTCTACCTCGCCTAGCGCGCTGGGCCCCTTCGCTTGCACGTGCACTTGCTAGCCGGGCAGTGCGCCGTGAAGTCAAAGATGTTTCGACGATTTATGATTTCCAAATGCGCATTGCGCATTATATGGAGCGCATGATTCGCACCACGACGGATGCGTTTGAAGTCACCGGCCTTGATAAACTCGACCCCAAAGGCGCTTATCTCTTTATTGGTAATCACCGCGATATTTCCCTGGACCCGGCCTTCGTTAACTACGCGCTGTACCAGGCTAATCGCGACACGGTACGTATCGCGATTGGCGACAATTTGCTTAAAAAGCCCTATGTCACCGATTTGATGCGGCTCAACAAAAGCTTCATCGTTCCGCGCAGCGCGCGTGGCAAACGAGCCATGTTGGCGGCCTATCAGCAGCTTTCAGCCTATATTCGCCATACCATTACCGAAGACCAGCACTCCATTTGGATGGCGCAGCGTGAAGGCCGCGCCAAGAACGGCATCGACCACACTGAGCCGGCCATTATCAAAATGCTAACCATGGCCAAGCGACTATCAGAGCGCGACATGGTCTTTGGCGAAGCCGTCGCCGAACTCAAGCTAGTGCCCGTATCGATTAGCTATGAGTATGATCCTTGCGACGTGCAAAAAGCCCAGGAACTGCATGATGTCGATACTCAGGGCAGCTACGCTAAGGGTGAATTTGAAGATATTCGCTCTATTGTGGCCGGCATTACCGGCTCTAAAGGGCGCGTAAGACTGCATTTTGGCAGCCCGGTTGGCTCGGACATGGCAACGCCCGACGAAGTAGCTGCTGAAATTGATCGCCAAGTTATCGGCGGCTATCGGCTTTTCCCAAGCCATTACTTAGCCTTAGAAGCACTCGGTGAAGCGCCTGAGCTGGTGGCACGCAAGGCCATCACTCGACAAGACAGAGAGCGTTTCAATGCCCGACTGGCCGAGGTGCCTGCGCCGCTACGCCCTTACTGGCTGGCTCAATATGCAAATCCTGTTAAGCATAAAGCGGGCCGCCTGACGCTTTAAGGCCAAGCTCTTCATAGCAGACAAGCCATGCCCGTTAGCTAAAAAAATGCTATGGTCAGAATATTGATTGGTCGCGCTTGGTGCTAACGCCAATCGCGATTTTAAGGAGACGCCCATGTCCGCTTCAGAAATCCAGAAAACACGTGTCATCAACGAGCTACGTGGTTTCATTCGCAAGTTGCTGGAAGACCCGAAAATTCTCGAGCAATCACTGGCCATTGCACGTCAGCAGCTAACCGAGGGCAACAGCCCCGCAGCGATGGTGCGTATCGCTAACGAAATCTCTGACACCACCAGCGTGCATATTCCAGAAGATCCCGCTGAGCACTCTGACGCCGACAAGCTTTTTTTAGAGCTACTGCGTGAAGTGGTTCAAGAAGAGCAGGCGCTGTATTAAGCGCTAACCACGATAGCGCCATCGGCGAAGTATTTAGCGACGTCGCCGTCTTTTTTGTTACCGCCTTATCCGCACTCTTATTCACTCGGAACTAACCTTCACCATGTCTAACACCGCCACGCGCAATATTTTGGTGACTAGCGCCCTCCCTTACGCCAATGGAGCTATTCACCTCGGTCACTTACTTGAATATATCCAGACTGATATCTGGGTACGTTTCCAGAAAAGCCGTGGCCAACAGTGCTACTACGTGTGTGCAGATGATGCTCATGGCACCGCTATTATGCTGCGTGCTGAGCAGGAAGGCATTTCGCCGGAAGCGCTGATTGAGCGCGTTTCTCAAGATCATCAGACGGATTTTGCTCGCTTTGGCGTTGGGTTCGACAACTACCATTCGACTCACTCCTCGGAAAATCGCCACTTCAGCGAGATGATTTATAAGCGCCTGCGCGATAAAGGTCATATTGCAACGCGCGATATAGAGCAGATGTTTGATCCGCAAAAAGGGCTGTTTCTCGCCGACCGGTTTATCAAAGGCACCTGCCCTAAATGCGCATCTGATGATCAGTACGGCGACAATTGTGAGAAGTGTGGCGCAACGTACACCCCCGCCGACTTGATTAACCCCGTCTCGGCTATTTCCGGCGCAACGCCCGAAGTACGCACCTCGACGCACTATTTCTTTAAGCTGCCCGACTTTGCGGATTTCTTACAGCGCTGGATTGATGACGGCCACGTGCAGCCGCAAATTCGCAATAAGCTGATGGAATGGTTTGAGTCTGGCTTTAACGAGTGGGACATTTCTCGCGACGCTCCTTACTTTGGCTTTGAGATTCCCGACGCGCCGGGCAAATACTTCTATGTGTGGCTAGATGCGCCGATTGGCTACCTAGCGAGCTTTAAAAACCTGTGTGACCGAGAAGGCATCGATTTCGACAGCTACTGGAAGAAAGGCTCTGAGGCCGAGGTTTATCACTTTATCGGCAAAGATATTGTCTACTTTCACGCACTGTTCTGGCCGGCCATGCTGCATGGTGCAGATCTGCGCACGCCCACTGCCGTTAACTGCCACGGTTTTCTAACCGTTGATGGCGCCAAGATGTCAAAATCTCGCGGCACCTTCATTAAGGCCGCCACCTACGCGGATCATCTCAACCCTGAGTATCTGCGCTATTACTTCGCCGCCAAGCTGACGTCCAAAGTGGATGACCTGGATTTAAACTTGGACGATTTTGCCGCGCGTGTAAATTCAGACCTGGTTGGCAAGGTGGTGAATATCGCCAGTCGCTGCGCCGGTTTTGTGAAAAAGCTCGGCGGCGGCCAGCTAGCGGAGCACTGCGCCGAACCCCAAATGGTCGCCCGCTTTATTGCGGCCGGTGACGAGATCGCCCAAGACTTTGAAGCCCGTGAATTCAGCCGTGCCATGCGCCATATTATGGAATTGGCGGATGAGGCGAACACCTATATCGCTGAAAAAGAGCCCTGGGCACTGGCTAAGCAAGAAGGCCGCGAAGCCGACGTGCTTGAGATCTGCTCTGTCGGCATTAACCTGTTCCGCCAGCTAATGGTTTACCTTGCCCCGGTCATTCCGGTCATGGCCGAACAGGCGCGTGAGTTCCTTAACGTTGATTCATTAGACTGGCACAGCCGTCAACGCATACTGACCAGCCATTCGATCAATAAATTCAAACCCTTAATGACTCGCGTTGAGCGCGATAAAATCGATGCGATGATTGAAGCGTCGAAGGAAGATCTTGTGGAAGAGCAAAAACTCAAAGAAGCGCCGAAAGGCCCGTTGGCAAAAGAACCCATCGCTGCCGAAATTGACTTTGAAGCCTTTGCCAAGATTGACCTGCGCATCGCTCGCATCGTTAAAGCTCAGTACGTCGAAGGCGCTGACAAACTGCTGCAATTGACGCTCGACTTGGGCGGCGAAACGCGCAACGTGTTCTCCGGCATTCGCTCGGCCTATTCCCCAGAAGCACTTGAAGGGCGCTTAACGGTTATGGTGGCTAACCTAGCGCCGCGCAAAATGCGCTTTGGCCTATCAGAAGGCATGGTGCTCGCCAGTGGCAATGAAGAAGGCATTTATTTGCTAACGCCTGACAACGGTGCAGAACCAGGCCAGCGCGTCACGTAACGTATATAAAGCACGCGATGTTAAGGGCAGAGACGTTGCGCTCTGCCCTTTTACGTTTTTAAACATTCGTACTGCTACTTCCTACGATGTTAGTGCCGACCAACCCATAGGCTAGCTCCTCATCAATCATTCAATCTTCCCCCTAGCAACTGTCGAGTTTTGTTCGCACAATACGCCATCATGAGTGAGCTATTTATTATTTTGATCAGCACTGCGCTGGTTAACAACTTTGTATTAGTCCAGTTTCTGGGCCTGTGCCCCTTCATGGGCGTCTCCAATAAGCTGGAGTCGGCGATGGGCATGTCGCTGGCCACCACTTTTGTACTGACCCTGGCATCGGCAGCAAGCTTTGTGGTGTATCACGGTCTGCTGGTGCCGCTGGACGTAACGTACCTGCGCACTATCAGCTTTATTGTGGTCATTGCCGCTGTAGTTCAATTCACTGAAATTATGGTGCGCCAGCTGAGCCCGCTTTTGCATCAAGTGCTGGGTATTTTCCTGCCCCTTATCACGACTAATTGCGCGGTATTAGGCGTCGCGCTGCTATCGCTAAACCGCGACCTTAGCTTCTTTCATACCACGCTTTACGGGCTTGGGGCGGCGCTAGGGTTCTCGTTGGTTCTGGTTTTGTTCGCCGCGATGCGCGAACGCTTAGCGGGGGCAGACATCCCGGCGCCGTTTAAAGGCGCTGCGATTGCGATGATTACCGCAAGCCTGATGTCGTTGGCATTTCTGGGCTTTTCTGGATTAGTGCAGGGATGAAGGCAACGCACAATGATTAACACACTGGATGTCATCAGTATTGCTAGCGCGGTGGCGGTGCTAACGGGCTTAGGCATTGGTTTTGGTGCCCTTTTAGGTCTTGCCAGCGAGCGTTTCAAACGTGAAGACAACCCGCTGGTTGAGCAAATTGATGCGCTCTTGCCGCAGACCCAGTGCGGCCAATGCGGCTATCCGGGGTGTCGCCCCTATGCAGAGGCGATAAACCAGGGCGATGCGCTTAACAAATGCCCCCCAGGCGGCGAAGCAACGATTCACGCCCTGGCTGATTTGCTAGGCCGGGAGCCAGCGCCGCTGGATGGCGAAGTGCAAAGCGAAGCTAAGGTAGCGTTTATTCGCGAAGCGGAGTGCATTGGCTGCACAAAATGTATTCAAGCCTGCCCCGTCGACGCCATTATTGGCGCCGCCAAGCTCATGCACACCGTGATCGAAGATGAATGCACCGGCTGCGACCTGTGTCTGGACCCTTGCCCCGTCGACTGTATCGATATGATTACGCGCAGCACGCCTCTCAACTATTGGCAGCCACTGATGGCGAACTCACCTAACGTCATTGCCAGCGATCGATTATCGCTGCCTGAGGATGTTCATGCCGACCGCGTTTGATTTTCCAGGCGGCATTTACCCGCCGGAGCGCAAGCATCGATCTCAGCAATCGGCGCTGCTTGAAGCACCGCTTCCTCGCCAGGTGATACTGCCGCTTCAGCAGCATAGCGGCCAGCCCTCCACACCCTGCGTGAACGAAGGCGATGTGGTGAAGGTTGGCAGCATTATCGCCCGTCAAGAAGGCATGATTTCAAGCCACCTACATGCCAGCATTAGCGGCGTCATTGTCGAGATTAGCGCGACCCAAATCACCATCGACAGCGATGGACGTGATGACTGGCAGCGCTTGCCTGAGATGAATTGGCAGCTTAGCGAGCCACTTGCCCTTTTAGAGCGCTTAAACGACAGCGGCATAGTCGGGTTAGGCGGCGCAGGCTTTCCCACCCACATTAAGACACGGGTGGTGGAACAGCATTCGATTCATACGCTGGTGATTAACGCCGCAGAGTGTGAGCCTTACATCACGGCCGATGACCTCACGCTGCGCCACTATGCCGGTGATGTGCTAGAAGGCGCACAGCTAATAGCCAAACTATGCGGTGCACGGCACATCGTCATTGGTATTGAGGACAACAAGCCTGAGGCCATTGAAGCGCTTCGCCAGGTGCTTTCAACTAGCCAACCTCTGGCCGTTCAACTCAAGGTCATTCCTACGCGCTACCCCAGCGGCGGCGAGCGGCAGCTGATTAAAAAGCTGCTCGATCTTAACGTGCCGAGCGGTGGCCTGCCCGCAGACGTTGGCGTGCTCTGTCATAACCCTGGCACTCTACTGGCCTGCCTACAGGCTGTACGCGACGGGCAGCCACTGGTTTCCAGAGTGGTCACGCTGACAGGCGACGCCTTAGCACAACCTGGCAATCGCTGGGTGCGCCTGGGCACCTCTGTTCGGGAGCTGCTGGAGCAGGCAGGCCTTGACCGCGCTCAGCTGAGCCATGTCATTCAAGGTGGCCCCATGATGGGCTCCCCGCTGCTGACGCTAGATACACCGGTGACGAAGCTCACCAACTGCTTAATCGCCGCAACGTTCGATGAGCTGCCGCAGGCTCCCGCAGAATCGCCCTGCATTCGCTGCGGCGAGTGCGAAAGCGTGTGCCCCGTGGCGCTACTGCCGCAGCAGCTGCACTGGTACGCACGCGCCAAAGACGATGCCAAAATGCAGCACTATCATTTGTTTGACTGCATTGAATGCGGCGCCTGTAGCTACGTCTGCCCGAGCCACATTCCGCTGGTCGATGATTATCGCGATGCCAAAAACCGCCTACGCCATCAGCGTATAGAAACGCTGAAAGCCGAGCATGCCAAGCACCGCTTTGAGTTTCGCCAAGCGCGGATTGCTAGAGAAGAGGCTGAAAAGCAGGCCCGGCGAGAGGCACGCCAGTCACAAAACCGCCGAACGCCGACGGCGGCTGCCTCCGCTACCAGCGGAGAAGTCGACCTACGCGGTTTACGAATCGCTCATGCCGCTGCCAAAGCGTCGGTCAGAAAAGCCGAAAAAACCTTGGCACGGGTGGCCCAAGAAGACCCAAAACAGTCTCTTGAAGATCTCGAAATACAGCTTGCGACCGCGCAGGAAAACTTACGCGCTGCCGACATACAGCTTGCCCAGGCACGCAAGCAGCAGGCTACTGAAACGCCCGCGCCCGCTCAGAACAAGGAATCATTATGAGCATGATGCAGGCCTCTCAGACGGACAGCCAGAACGCTGCAGCCAAAAGGCCCTCAACTGCGAATATCATGCGCTGGGTGATCATCGCCACCCTGCCGGGCATCGTCACGATGAGCTATTTTTTTGGCCTTGGCGTACTCAGCAACGTGCTGCTAGCCGCAGCGTTTGGCATGGCCTTTGAAGCTGCCATACTGCGGCTACGCAAACGACCGATACGCGTCACCCTGAATGACTCAAGCGCCCTGCTGACCGGTGTTCTTCTCGGCGTATCGCTACCGCCTGCCAGCCCCTGGTGGCTAATCGGCGTGGGCATGGTGGCAGCCATCATCGTAGCCAAGCAGCTATACGGTGGATTAGGGCACAATCCTTTTAATCCCGCCATGGTCGGGTATGCGCTGTTGCTAGTGTCATTTCCCACCTATATGACGCTGTGGGCGCCACCTCAAGGCGCTGTACCCACCGATTTATGGGCTCACATTAGCGGATCGCTACCGACAGCCCAGCTTGATAGCTTGAGTGGCGCCACGCCGCTGGATGCGTTTAAACATAAAAGCGAGGCGATGCTTGCCAGCGAATTCTGGGCAGCTCAGCCACTGCCCTCAGGAACGCTGACCGCCTGGCGTTTAATCGCTGTCGCCTGGCTAGTTGGGGGCGTACTTTTATTAGTGAAGCGCATAATCAGCTGGCACATTCCGGTAGCGATGCTGAGCAGCATGATTTTGCTCGCCACGCTGTTCTACCTCAGTAGTCCAAGCCACGCCGGCTCTCCGCTATTTCATCTACTCACAGGTGCCACGCTATTCGGGGCTTTTTTCATCGCCACCGACCCCGTTTCTGCGGCCACTAGTCGACGTGGAAAGCTTATCTATGGGGCCGGTATTGGCGCACTGATCATGATTATCCGCAGCGTGGGTGGCTATCCTGACGCGGTTGCCTTTGCGGTGCTGTTAATGAATCTCTGCGTACCGCTGCTGGATCTGTATAGCGTGCCTCGCCCAACGGGCCACGCATCACGCGGAGATCGGCGATGACGCCACGCCAAGCCATGCAGCGTGGCGCACTCGCACTGGGCACCTTTGCACTGGTAACCGCCGGTAGTGTTGCTGTCACGCGCACATTAACCGCCGACCGCATAGCAACGCATCAGTTAGCTTACCAGCAGCGTCAGCTTCAGCAGGTACTGCCTAGCGTGCTAGCGAATACGCCGATGAAGCGCGTATTAGAGAGTACTTTCACGCTCCCCAACGCCGAACGGCTGGGGCTAGCTGCCGGTGCAAAGGGCTGGCGGATTAGCGATAAAGGCCGCAGCGCGCTGGTTTTCCCGGTCGTGACACGCCAGGGTTATAATGGCGAAATTCGCCTTTTGATTGGCATTGATGGACAGCAGCGGATTACCGGCGTGCGCGTTACCCAGCATCAGGAAACGCCGGGCTTAGGCGATGACATTGAGCGCCGCCGCAGCGATTGGATCACCGATTTTGACGGCTTGAATTTGGCCAGCCTACCACCCGGCTATTGGGCGGTTGATAAAGACGGCGGTCATTTTGATGCCTTTACGGGGGCCACCATTACGCCTCGCGCCGTGGTTAATGCGGTGCACAAGGCATTGCAATACGCCGCCGACACGCCGCTAGCGATTGCCAATGAGGAGCCAAACAAATGAAATCCAGCGCCATGAGCCAATGGCAGCAGCTTGCTCGCGAGGGCCTGTGGTCCAATAACCCCGCGCTTGTGCAGCTGCTAGGGCTTTGTCCGCTGCTGGCTGTGAGCACTAGCGTTGTCAACGCACTGGGGTTAGCGCTTGCCACGCTGCTGGTGATGGTGGCTGCCAGCACCACCATTTCGCTGATTCGCCACCAGGTACCCAGCGCGGTACGCCTACCTGCCTTCGTCATGGTGATTGCAGCCTTTGTTACCTGCGCTGAACTACTGATGGCCGCGTATGCCTACCCGCTTTACCAAGTGCTGGGGATTTTTATTCCATTGATTGTCACCAACTGCGCCATTCTGGGTCGCGCTGATGCGTTTGCCTCGCGCCAGCCAGTGCTGCCGGCAGCCCTGGATGGCTTGATGATGGGCCTAGGTTTTGGTGCGGTATTGATACTGCTGGGCGCACTGCGTGAACTGCTGGGCAAAGGTACGCTGTTTAGCGATATGGCGCTGCTTTTCGGCTCGGCGGCAACCGGCTGGCAGCTTACGATTGCCGATGACTATCAGTTTCTATTCTTTGTGCTGCCGCCGGGGGCTTTTTTTGTGGCAGGGATGCTGATCGCGCTGAAAAATGTTCTCGACCAGCGCAAAATTGCCCGAGCCAGCCCGGTAGTGACCCCTCGCGCAGAGCGGCGCGTAAGAGTGACCGGTACGATTAAATAATCGACACGCATTAATAAACGCGTCGGTTTAATAGGCCGTTTGGTTTTATCCTTTAAGAGAACATCCATGAATGCCCTAAAGCGCCATGAAATTTTTTCCCGCCTGCAGGCAGAAAATCCACATCCGACCACTGAGCTTAATTGGCATACGCCGTTTGAGCTGCTTGCCGCCGTGCTGCTATCCGCTCAATCGACAGATGTCGGTGTTAACAAAGCCACTGCGCGACTTTATCCGGTGGCCAATACGCCCCAGGAGATCATTGATTTAGGGATCGATTCGCTTAAAGATCACATCAAAACCATCGGTTTATATAACACTAAAGCCGAAAATCTGATGAAAACCTGTCATATGCTTGTCAACCAGCACGATGGCAATGTACCCAACACTCGCGAAGCGTTAGAAGCTCTGCCCGGCGTCGGCCGTAAAACGGCGAATGTGATCCTTAATACGGCGTTTGGCCAACCCACTATGGCAGTCGATACGCATATCTTCAGAGTGTCTAATCGTACCGGCATCGCACCAGGTAAAAACGTGGTCGAGGTAGAGCAAAAGCTGCTGCGCCATGTGCCCAAAGCGTTTCTTCACGATGCGCATCACTGGCTGATACTGCACGGGCGCTACACCTGCATTGCGCGTAAGCCCCGCTGTGGCAGCTGCATCATTGAAGATTTATGCGACTTTAAAGATAAAACGGAGCTTGTCTAATACCTAACACCTTACGCCAGCGCTCGGCTTAGGCATTGACGGCTAATAGCTGGCGATACGCGTCGCGCCAGGCGGGCCACTCCCACTCAGTGGTCGCCAGGGGCGCCGGGCGCGTTGCTGAGTCGGTCAGCCAGGCGTAAAGCCGCTGATAAAGCCCCTCCCGCGTACCGTCATAGCGATAGGCCGGCGGATAAAGCGCCGGAAAACAGAGCCTGTCTGGCACTAGCGGCAGCGCCCCACGCTGGGCTGCTTCCATAATGGCCAGTCCCTGAAATTCATGCCAGGTGGTTGAGACCACAATGCCCGCACCTTCCAGCAGCTCGCGGTATTCAGCCTCTGGCTGCGGGCCCCAGGCAACCACATGCTTTGCTAAACGCTGCTCCGCTTGCTCAAAAATGTCGGGGGATTGACGAAAACGCTGCCCCAGCACGGCAAGCTCAAATGCGACGCCTTCAGCACTTAGTGCAAACAGCACCTCAAAAAAATCATTCGGGTTCTTGTCATACTCCCAGCGGTGATTCCAGACAACAAGCTGGGGGCGTCTAGGCGTTTCATGCAAAGCGGCTGACCTTATTGATAAGGGCACTGGTAGGACATAAGCGCATTTACGCAGCGCTTCAAGCGGATTGGCGGCAGGCAAATTTTCCGGCATCTTTTTCAGAAATGCCCGTGCGCCATCAATAAAAGAATCGCGATTATAGGCGCTGTTAAATACAACGCTATCGGCTGCCAAAGCGGTATAGAGATTGACCATTTTGGCCTCTACTTGCGGCATCTGATCGCTGGATTCCGGATAGGCGAACTGATTTTCATGAAAGTAGACGATTTTTTGCGCTTGACCAAGGTGCGGAAACAGCCCAATTAACGTTGCCAGATCGACCATCGAGGTGGCCAGCACCACGTCAAACGACTGGCTGAGAGTAGCATGCTCTTTTAACATCCAGCTCAGCGGGTTACCGCGAATTCGCCAAGCGAAGTGACGCGGCGGAAGGCTTAATAGCGTCCATGAAACATCATCCAGCTGCGCCATCAAGCTGTGCGCCCAGTATCGATGGCTAACCGCTTCATAGGCAGATAACAGTAAGACCCGCATTAAAACCCCTGTTGCTCAAGCTTACCCGCCAGCATTTCTAATACCTCAATACCCTGAACATCGGTAGGTAGCCACGGCAAACTAGGCCGCGGGAATCGCGCAAATAGCGTATCGATGCGTGCAAGATAGCTAGCTTCCTGCTCACGCCGCGCCTGTAAAAAGGCACCGTCCGCATCCGTGGGAATGACTCGGTTAACCAGCGTTCCTGCCACGGGAATGTGCGCTTCTTCGAGCGTTCGAACGGCGCGATCGGTTTCGAGAATGGGCAGCCGCTCAGGCGTCATCACAAACAGAAAGCTACAGGCGCTGGTGTCTTCAATGCGTCGTCGCGCTTGATGAAACAGCCGGCGTCGATTGATCAATGTCGTGGCCACTTCACGGGTACGATCGTCTAAATCATTCAAAGGGTCTTCACTAGGATCATCAAAAGGTGTTGCCACATCACGACCCCGCTTTGGAGTGAGGTGGTCAAGCACCTTCCCAAGCTCTGCGGACTTGCGATTGTGGGCCAGTAACCCGTCGGTCCAAGCGGCCATGGCTTCAGGCAATGTTAACAGCCTTAAGGTATGGCCGGTCGGCGCCGTATCGAAAATAATCAGATCGTAGGGAGCGGTGTCATCGACCATTAGCCGCGCTAGCCGTTCTAGCAACGCGGCCTCCTGAGTGCCGGGAGACTGGCGCGTTAAACGCATCTGGCGCTCCAGTTCCTGCATCATTTCAGGGGCAGCGTAACGGCGCATCTGCTGGGTCACGCGCTGAAGGTGGGCCTCCACTTCGATATCAGGATCGATTTCCATCGCATCCAGGTTGGGCAGCAGGCGCCGCGGCGCGTCACCTAAGGAGCGATCAAAGACATCGCCTAAGCTGTGTGCCGGGTCGGTCGACACCACCAGTACGCGCTTTCCCCGACTGGCAGCAAGCACGGCTAAAGAAGCTGCTACCGTGGTTTTACCCACACCGCCTTTGCCACCTACCCACAGCAGGCGGCGATTGAGTACTGCTTGCATGGCATTCCTCACTTGTTCAACGTAGCGCTCTTTAAGGCAAGACAATCGCCGTCAGCAGCAGCGGAAATGGTCCAGCGGCGAACGCTCCATGCCCATTCGCGTGTGCCAGTCATGGAAACGCTCCAGTAACAGCGGCTGAAGCTCAAGAGTGTAGTACGAGGCCGGATTCTGTAAGCCCATCATTTCAGAGAACACCAACAGCATAAACAGGTCGTCTTCGTCGCGTCGCGCTCGCGCAATAGCGCCTCGATAGCGCGAGTTATATACCTCTTCAGAAAAGAAACGGGCCTGATTCAGCCAGGCCCGTAACTTGTCTCGACGCGGCGATGACCCCTGCATCGGGTCATCATGCATAGCGATTACTCTCTTTCAGTTATGCTTACG
The DNA here is from genome assembly GCF_019722725.1 of Vreelandella profundi. Taxonomy (NCBI): domain Bacteria; kingdom Pseudomonadati; phylum Pseudomonadota; class Gammaproteobacteria; order Oceanospirillales; family Halomonadaceae; genus Vreelandella; species Vreelandella profundi. Next base: position 1,589,990 of record NZ_CP077941.1, on the reverse strand, counting down.
TTAATCACCCTGGGCAGCCATTTCAGCGCGTGAGCGCTTGAGCGCGGAGGCACATTCCATCGCCACCATAATAGCCGCCACCAGCACCACAATATCCATCACCAGTAGGAACATGTTGCCTTGGTTCCAGAACGTGCGCAGCTGTATCAGTAGCGCCAGAATCGTCATGACCAATAAAAAGCATAGCGGCGCCAGCGTATACCACATAGGGCGCTTCAGGCGTACAAGCATGACGGTAATGACGAGTAGCGTTAGGCCTGCCAGTAGCTGGTTGGTGGTGCCGAATAGCGGCCAGATAATCAGCCCCCCCGAACCATCAGCACCGCCTGCGCCAAACGCTAGCAGCAAGCAGGTGCCTACCGCTAGCCCCGTGGCAATCGATGGTTTTTTCATCCACGGCTGATCGTAAATATCGCCCCACTCTTGAAAAATGTAGCGCTGTAGGCGAAGGCCCGTGTCCATGGTAGTGCCCGCGAAAAGCGCCGCCATCACAGTGAGTAGCGTCGCCGCGGTCACTTCTGGCAAGCCAAGACCGTTATGAATGATAAAGGCGCCACCTTGTACGAAGGCATTGACGCCGCCCTGCCCGAAGGCGCTATACATCGCCTGCCAATCACCGTAGGTGGCAAAACCAGCGGTCGCTGCCAAAATAGCAGCTAGCGCCAACATGCCTTCGCCCACCGCGCCGAAATAACCCACAAAACGAGCATCGGTTTCTTTATTCAACTGCTTAGACGTTGTGCCGGATGAAACAAGCCCGTGAAAGCCCGAGATGGCCCCGCAGGCAATAGTGACGAATAGCAACGGTATCAGCGACGGCGTGCCTGCAGGAACATCGTTATTAAATGCGGGCGCTACTAGCACCGGGTTCAACAGCACTAGGGCCCCATAAAGAATTAGCAAGCCAATGAAGAGCTGCAGACCGTTAATATAATCACGTGGCTGCAGCAGCATCCACACCGGCAGCAATGACGCAATCGCCGCGTAACCGAACAGAATAACAATCCAAATAGCATTGCCTGAGACACCGGCCACTTCAGCAGGCATTTGAATAGGCACTGAAGGCCCAATACCGATCAGCGCGTAGAGTGCAATGACGCCGATAACTGACACCACCGCCAGGCTCATGATCCGTCGATAAATCAATTGCCCGATAATTAGCGCCACAATAATAGCGCCCCAAACGGGTACTACCGCGCTTGGGAAGTTCATCATTAACCCAGCAATCACCACGGCAAAGACCGCATTAACCATCAGTAACACTAAGAAGATCACGATCATAAAGATACTGCGAGCACGCTTACCAACGACATCGCCAGTTAAGGCTCCCACCGATTTAGCTCGATTGCGTACGCTGGCCCAAATAGCGCCGAAATCATGAATACCGGCAAAGAAAATGGTGCCAAACACCACCCACAAAAAAGCCGGCGCCCAGCCCCATATAACGGCGATCGCAGGCCCCACAATCGGCGCTGCTCCCGCAACGGAGGTAAAGTGATGGCCCCATAAGACGAATCGATTGGTCGGCACGTAGTCAATGCCGTCCTCAAACTCATGGGCAGGGGTTTTAAAATCAGGATCCAGCTGGTAAATCTTCTCCGCAATAAACTTGGAGTACACAAAGTACCCCACGGCCATTGCGCCAAGACCCACCACTAGAAGGAAAATAGCACTCATGGGCGCCGCTCCTTTGGGTTTGTTGTTATTGTTTATTTAATAAACCTGGGAATTGCTGCTCTTATCACTTTACAGAGTGGTATGAGATAACGGTTAAGTCCATAACAATACGGTGCTAATCGCGGGAGTTGATTCTAAAGTTGTATTTAAAGCAGCGTAAATCTCGATATAAGCCTTCTTAGCCCGCCTAGTTATTTAGCAAAATTCATTTACCAGCATTCGGCCAAGGTCGTCTTGGCCGCACTCCTCTAGCTCACTACACTGCATAGTTAACGATTGATCACGCGTGCACCCAGCGCTATGCACACGGTGCGTCCGGCACTACCACTGATAAAGACAGGAGACTTTCATGGCCAAAGTGCTTGTGGTCGATGACGAACCCAATATCGTACTATCGCTGGAATTTCTGATGGAGCAGGCAGGCTTCGAAGTAGTGACGGCTGAAGACGGCGAGCAGGCCATGGCCCGCGTTAACGATAGCCAGCCCGATTTACTGTTGCTCGACATTAGCCTACCGGGCATGAGCGGTTTTGACGTATTAGAACGCCTGCGTGGCGATGCCGCCACAGCGCATCTTGCAATTATTATGCTAACCGCGCATGGCCGCGACGTAGAGCGTGAAAAAGGCATGGCGTTGGGCGCCGATGACTACATCACTAAACCGTTTTCGACCCAATCACTGGTGCAAAAAGTTAAAGCGCTGCTGGCTGGAAAGCAGCCATGACGCGAGGCGGGCTGCCCAAGCGCCAGCGTCTTGTTGGCTTATGGCTTCTGCTTAGCGGTATTAGCCTGTTTGGCGGTGCTGTTTTTGCCGCCTGGCTGGATACTCAGCTGGCGCCTGCTGGATGGGCAAGAGCAGCCCTTTGGATCGGCAGTTTCTCTGGTGGCGCCACGATTTTTGTCGCGGGATTGATACTTGAACGCATGCTGTTTACCCCGCTGCGGCATCTTCAAGCTCAGCTTGTATGCTTGGTTGGCAACCCTGATGCCCACGATGAACAGCTGCCTGAAGGCTGGCTTAAAGGGCTTGGGCCAGACTTACGCCGCGTCAGCGAAAACTGGCGAGCAGATCGCAGCCGCCTAGCAACCGCCCACGCGGAAGGGGCACGCAGCGCTGCGCGTATTCGCCAGGAGCTTGAAACGCTGCTGCAAGTCCTCGAAACGCCCCTGCTGCTGTGCGATCACCACCGGCGCGTGATGCTATTCAATCAAGCCGCTGAAGATTTTTTTATCGACAATACGGGGCTTGGTTTAGGTAAACGCCTGGAAGCTCTACTCCCTGTTAGCAGCCTTCCGCAAGCGCTTAGCCAGCTACCTCGCGATGGCTCACCGCGCGAGCTTTTGGTGCCCTGCGATAATCGCTGGCTAAAAGTGATACTGCGCCGCGTGCCGGGCAGTGACGGCGAAACGCTGCTCACCTTTAGTGATGCAACGGCATCCTGGTCGAATGAAATGGGCGTGAGAGCAGAGCTTGCCCAGATACTCACGCCAATCCGTCAGCATACCGCGAGCTTGACCAGCGCTGCCGATGCGCTGATTCAGCTACGTGATCAAAATGATCCCAGCACATCGTTATTACGTCAGCGTTTCGAGCGCGTTATCCAAGAGGAAGGCGCTACGCTTGGCGAGCACGTCGCAAAAATCGGCCAGCTGCTTGACGATATGCAGCATCAAGGTGAGCGCTTGACGCCCATGTGGTCCAACGACTTCTGGCAAGCGCTGGATGAACGCCTTGATCCTGAACGGCGCTTAATTACCCCTGTGGGGATGCCTGCCTGGTTTAAAGGCGATGCGCCCGCATTAATCGCACTGTTTAACTCCTTGGTAAAGCATCTCAGCAATTACCTACCTGACAGCGGTTTTGAAGGTGAAATGTGCCTGGGCAATAAACGCGTCTATTTAGATCTTATTTGGCGCGGCAAAGCGATACCGGAGCATGAGCTGGCCGAATGGCGGCAGCAGCCCTTAACCTCGCTACCGCTAAACCCAAGCGTTGCGGATGTGCTGCGCCAGCACGCTAGCGACATTTGGAGCCTTGCCGACGAAAACGGCATATATGCACGCTTGCGCCTGCCGCTACCCGCCATGGAGCGCGTGGGAGCCCCGCGTGAAATTGCGCCTCCCCGCCCTGAGTTTCACGATTTTGGCATAGCCGATCTTCCGCCACCCAGCGAAGCACTCGCCAGCCGCTCACTGCGCAGCCTCGAAGTGGTCGCGTTTGATACTGAAACCACCGGGCTTGAGCTGCGCCGAGGGGACACTGTCATCAGCTTGGGCGCCTGCCGCTTAGTCAATGCGCGCCTGCTGGCCAGCGAGACCTTCGATCAAAAAGTCGATCCACAGCGCCCAATACCGCCCGCGAGTACCGCCATCCATGGCATTGTCGATGCTGATGTAGCGGGCGCGCCGCTGCTAGATGTCGTGCTCACTCGCTTTCGCGACTACGTGGGTGAAGCCGTACTGCTTGCCCATAATGCCGCCTTTGATCTACTTGCGATAAGCCACCAGGGCATCGCCTTTGATATACCGGTGATCGACACACTGTTGATTTCTAGAGCGCTGGATGAAGCGTTGGTCGGCCACGACCTCGACAGCCTTGCTCAGCGCTATGGCCTAACCTTCCCCCCCGACACTCGCCATACCGCTCTGGGGGATGCACGCGTAACGGCCAAGCTGTGGCTAGCGCTGCTGCCTCGTCTAGAAGCACGTGGCATTGATACGCTTGAACAGCTGCTAGCGCTGCAAGCGAATGCCCTTGACCGACAGGATGCCAGCGTCTTATGAAACCCAGCGGCGAAAAATCACGTAAGTCAGAACGCTTAATGGCCTTAGTGGCCGTTGCCTTGCTGCTGTTCTGCCCGCCGCTGATTATCGTCGTAGACCGCTTAACCACGCTTCATGTGGGCTGGCTGCCACTATATTTATTTAGCGCTTGGGCCGTCGTGATCGGCTTAACTGCGTGGCTAATGGAACATCATGCGGATCGCTAACGATGCGCACTGAGCCGATTATTCTTGGCACAGCCTTTGGCTACCTTGCGCTACTTTTTGTGGTCGCCGCTTGGGGTGATCGGCGGGCTGAGCAGGGCCGCTCGCTGATCGGGTCACCCACTGTCTATGCCCTTTCTATTGCCGTTTACTGCACCGCCTGGACATTTTATGGCAGCGTGGGCCGAGCCGCAGCGTATGGTCCTAGTTTTTTGCTTATCTACTTAGGCCCTACGCTGGCCATGCTGCTGGCGCCCTCGGTTATTCGCAAAATGGTGCGTATCGCTGCACGCCAACGCATCACCTCTATTGCCGACTTTATTAGTGCCCGCTATGGCAAAAGTGCCGGCTTAGGTGCGCTGGTAGCGCTAATGGCGCTGATCAGCATCACGCCCTATATTGCGCTGCAGTTAAAAGCCATTACCGTTAGTCACGCGGTGCTAATTAACTACCCCTACACGCCCGATACCACGCTGATCGATGAACGCTTCTGGATGGATAAATCGCTTTGGGTCGCGCTGGTATTGGCCGTGTTTATTATCCTTTTTGGCACCCGCCATCTGGATGCCAGCGAACGCCACGAAGGAATGGTTGCCGCTATCGCTTTAGAATCGCTGGTCAAGCTGGTGGCCTTTATGGCGGTCGGTATCTTCGTGGTTTTTGTGATGTTTGAAGGGCCCGGCGCGCTATTTTCGCAGGTGGCGGCCACGCCTGAGCTAGTAGACAGCATGCGGCTCGATCGCGTGCCGGGTGGCGTTACCGGATGGGTGGGCATGCTAGTGCTGGCCTTTCTGGCATTTTTAACGCTGCCCCGCCAATTCCAAGTGTTAGTCGTTGAAAACGTTGATGAGCAGCATTTAACCCGGGCGAGCTGGCTATTTCCGCTTTATATGCTGCTGATTAATCTCTTCGTCATACCCATTGCCCTGGCGGGCATGCTGCTAGGCGCTAGCGCAGGCGACCCTGACAGCTTTGTGCTAACGCTGCCGCTCTCAGCAGGCGTGGAAGGTTTACCGCTATTAGTGTTTATCGGTGGCCTTTCGGCGGCCACCGGCATGGTGATTGTCGAAACCATTGCGCTTTCCACCATGGTGAGCAATCAGCTGGTGATGCCGCTACTGCTGCGCTCACGGCGGTTACACCTGAGCACTAAAGGGGAGCTTGCCGGCTGGCTGCTGGGTATTCGCCGCGTAGCCATTGTGCTTATTCTATTGCTCGGTTATCTCTACCACGCCCTGATTGGTGATTCCTATAGCCTCGTCACCATCGGACTTGTGTCCTTCGCGGGGGCAGCCCAGTTTGCCCCGGCGCTGTTGATTGGCCTTTACTGGCGCGGCGCAACACGCCAAGGGGCCACGTGTGGATTGATCGCCGGCTTTTTAGTGTGGTGCTATACGCTACTGCTTCCGGGCTTTGCTCAGTCAGGGTGGTTGAACGCTGCGCTGCTCACCGAAGGCCCTTGGGGGATCACTTGGCTCACTCCTTACGCCCTATTCGGGCTCGAAAACTGGGATATTTACAGCCACTCACTGCTGTGGAGCATGCTGGTAAACGTCGGGCTTTTAGTTGGCGTGTCGCTGTTTACCCGCCCTACGCCCCTTGAGCAAACCCAAGCCGCGCTCTTCACTGAGGCTATGCACCCTAACCTGACCACTGCCCCGCTATGGCGCGGGCAAACTACTCAAGGCGCGCTGAACGAATTACTTGTTCGCTACCTAGGCCTTCAAACCACTCGCCGCATCTTCAGCTATAGCAATAACAAAAGCGTGTTTGAGGCGGATCAACCGGCTTCCACTGAGCTCATTACCCGCGCAGAGCAGGCCCTCGCCGGGTCATTGGGCAGCGCCTCCGCGCGGGTGCTGATCAACTCAGTGGTGCGCGGTGAAGCGCTGGATATTGAGTCGATTCTTAGCATTCTTGACACTACCTCACAAACGCTAGAGTACAACCGCCGGTTAGAGCAAAAATCTCAGCAGCTGGTGCAGATTGGCGAAGAGTTGCGCAGCGCCAACGAGCGCCTGCGCGAGCTAGACCGCTTAAAAGATGAGTTTGTCGCCATGGTCAGTCACGAACTGCGCACACCGCTAACGTCCATCCGCGCCTTCGCTGAAATCTTGCGAGATAGCGACCAGCTCCCCAGCGAGAAGCGCCAGCATTTTCTTGGCGTGATCGTACATGAAAGCCAGCGGCTATCACGTCTAATTGAAGAGATACTGGACCTTGCGCGTTTAGAAAGTGGCCGCCTAACGCTAAACCCGGTGCCACTTGACCTGACCGCGCTGGCTCGGCAAAGCATTAATGCTATTGCGCATCTACATGAAGAACGCGGCGTTACCCTAGACATCAGCTTAGAGGTCGACCCGGCAATGATCGTTGGCGATCAGGATCGCCTAGAGCAAGTTATCATCAATTTACTTGATAACGCGGGTAAGTTTGCTGATCGACTGCAGCCCAAAGTACGCCTGGCGCTATATCGCCATCGTGACCATTACCGCTTAAGCGTTGAGGATAACGGTGCGGGTATCAGCATGGATGAGCGCGAGCGGGTATTTGAAAAATTCCATCAACTACAGCAGGATGCTGATATTCCCCGTGGTCGGCCAAGAGGCAGCGGTCTAGGCCTGCCGATCAGCCGGGGAATAATCGTGCATCTGGGGGGAAGACTCTGGGTGGAGGATGCTAAACACTTAGGCGGCGCTTGCTTGACACTAGAGCTACCCGCCGCGCCGAACAGCTAATTCGCGGCTTATCACGCTAAGAGGCACGTCGACGTTTTAAAAAAAAGTGCTAGCGGTCGTCGCTATTCATATCCGTGCTATTCATTTCTGTATCATGACGTGGGTCTGGCTCGAACATGGCTTCACCCACTTCATCAATATAGCGCTGTGCTTTAGTAAGCATCATGGCGTCACAGGCTTCACGGCTAGGCAGCATGTCGGAACGTTCAAAACGATGTTCGAGCGTTTCTTCTGACGTACCCGGCTTACGAATCCAACCGCTCACGCGGTATTGGCCGCTCTTATTATCGGGCTGGGGCACAATCCAGTAGCCCTTATATTCCACAGGCTCGGCGGCGTCAGTGGTAGCACCTGAGGCAGTTGGGGGCCTATTACCAAAGAGCCCGGATAAGATTTTTTTAAGCATCGTCACTCCTTTTCTTGTAGGACGGCCGTTTGTACCTACCGCCCTACAAGGTAAATGCAGCGTTGTATCAGCGCTTAATTAGCTTTGTTTACGCCCTTTGCCTGCGGCAATCCGCAGACGTAGCGCGTTAAGCTTAATAAAGCCTTCTGCATCTTTCTGGTTATAGGCGCCCGCGTCATCTTCAAAGGTCGCAATTGACTCATCAAAGAGCGACTCGTCAGATTTACGGCCAACAACGGTCGCATTGCCTTTATAAAGTTTCATGCGCACGACGCCAGCAACGTTTTTCTGCGTTTCGTCGATAGCCGCTTGAAGCATGCGACGCTCAGGGCTCCACCAGTAGCCGTTATAGATCACTTCTGCATATTTCGGCATCAGCTGATCTTTCAGGTGAGCTTCTTCGCGGTCTAGCGTCAGTGACTCAATAGCGCGGTGGGCACGCAGCATAATGGTGCCCCCTGGCGTTTCGTAACAGCCGCGAGACTTCATGCCCACATAGCGGTTTTCGACAATATCCAAACGGCCAATGCCGTTATCGCCACCTAGCTTATTGAGTTTTTCAAGCACTTCGTGGGCTTTCAACGGCTCGCCGTCGATGGCCACAATGTCGCCCTTTTCAAACGTCAGTTCAACGTAGGTTGCTTTATCAGGCGCGGCTTCAGGAGAAACGCTCCAGCGCCACATATCGTCTTCTGCTTCGGCCCACGGATCTTCCAAAATGCCGCCTTCATAAGAAATATGCAGCAGGTTGGCATCCATGGAGTAAGGCGATTTTTTCTTCTTATTGGCAAAATCAACGGGGATATTGTGCTCTTCACAATAGGCCATCAATTTTTCACGCGAGGTTAAATCCCACTCACGCCAAGGGGCGATGACTTTAACGCCCGGCTTTAACGCATAGCCACCAAGCTCAAAGCGCACCTGATCATTGCCTTTACCGGTGGCGCCGTGAGAAATGGCATCGGCACCGGTTTCATTGGCGATCTCAATCAATCGTTTAGCGATCAGCGGACGAGCAATCGACGTGCCTAGCAAGTACTCGCCTTCATAAATAGTGTTGGCGCGAAACATGGGGTAGACGTAGTCGCGGACAAACTCTTCGCGCAGGTCTTCGATGTAGATTTCTTTTACACCAAGGGCTTGCGCCTTAGTGCGGGCTGGCTCGACTTCTTCGCCCTGACCGATGTCGGCAGTAAAAGTAACTACCTCGCAGTTGTAAGTTTCTTGCAACCACTTAACGATAACGGATGTGTCCAGGCCGCCTGAATATGCCAGCACAACCTTTTTGACATCGGACATTCTTTGCTCCTCATTGACTATACGAAATTCATTAGCGAAAAAGGCACTATCAATTAGCACACGGCTAACCGATATATCTTTGCAACGGACCTTGAGTATAGCGTTCTCAATGCCCAGCGAATACCGCCAACGACGCTTGGGGGGTAAAGCTGCTAGAATCAATCCATTCAAAGCGGTGGCACACCGCTTATATTGACTGATTACTCGCTTTACTAAGGAGAGCTGCATGAGCGAGGCAATTGCCCGCGAATTAATGGCCCAACGTTTTCGTAGTTACCTACCCGTGGTCATTGACTTAGAAACCGGGGGATTTAATGCCCAAGGCGACGCTGTGCTTGAGATAGCCGCCGTCACGCTAACCATGGATCCAGAAGGCAACCTGCTTCCTGATGCTACCTATGCTTACCATATTGAGCCTTTTGAAGGATCTAATGTGGAGCAGTCGGCACTCGATTTTACCGGTATCAATCTAGACGACCCACTGCGTCGCCAAGTGGCGCTTAGCGAGGCTGACGCGCTGGGAGAGATTTTTCGCCCCATTCGTAAATCGCTGAAAGCGCATGACTGCACGCGGGCTATTCTGGTGGGCCATAACGCGGCATTTGACCAAGGTTTTTTGAACGCAGCGGTTAATCGCTGCGGCATTAAGCGTAACCCCTTCCATCCGTTTTCGAGTTTTGACACGGCAACGCTGGCAGGCTTGGTATATGGTCAAACGGTGCTGGCGCGCGCCTGCAGGGCTGCCGGCATTGAGTTTGATAATAAAGCCGCGCATTCCGCTCGCTACGATACCGAGCGTACCGCTGAGCTATTTTGCGCCATGGTTAATCGCTACAAAGACCTTGGCGGCTGGGAGCTAGCCCAGCGCGAGCAAGAAATGGATGGCCCCGATTAACCAGCGATCGCCGCTGATGCAGCCATCATGGCTTTGCGCTAAACTTTGCCACGCTACATGATCTAAAAGCTGAACCGGCCATCATTAGTCGTTTTGTCTAGTGATGGCATCTGATTACGATTCACCCTATCCGTTTTCAAGAGATGAGACGTTCCATGGCCCAGCATAATGCCTTTTACGCCCAGTCCGGTGGCGTCACCGCCGTCATTAACGCCAGCGCCTGTGGCGTTATTGAAGCCTGCCGCCAAGCGCCCGATCAAATTGGCAAGGTGTACGCCGGTCATAACGGCATTATTGGCGCTCTAACCGAAGACCTCATCGATGTTACCCAAGAATCTGACGAAGCGATTGCTGCACTGCGCCACACCCCCGGTGGTGCTTTTGGTTCGTGCCGCTATAAGCTGAAAGATATCGATACGCATCGTGCTCAGTACGAGCGCTTGATTGAAGTCTTTAAAGCGCACGACATTCGCTACTTCTTCTACAACGGCGGTGGCGACAGCGCCGACACCTGCTTAAAAGTCTCGCAGCTTTCCGAAAAGCTGGGCTACCCGCTCACCGCCATCCACGTGCCCAAAACCGTCGATAACGATCTACCGATCACCGACAACAGCCCGGGCTTTGGCAGCGTTGCTAAGTATATTGCAACTTCAACGCTTGAAGCGTCGTTGGATATCGCTTCTATGTGCGCAACGTCCACTAAGGTGTTCGTGCTTGAAGTGATGGGTCGCCATGCCGGCTGGATTGCCGCCGCGGGTGGCTTAGCAGGTCAAGAGGAAGGCGAGCCGCCGCACCTAATTATCTTCCCGGAAATCCCCTTCAACCGTAAAGCGGCCATGGCGCGGGTTGAAGAATGCGTTAAGCAGTACGGTTACTGTGTGATTGTGGTGTCAGAAGGCGCCCGTTACGAAGACGGCACCTTCTTGGCCGATGCGGGCAACACCGATGCCTTTGGCCATCGCCAGTTAGGCGGCGTAGCGCCGACGCTTGCCGGCATGATCAAACAAGATCTGGGCTACAAATATCACTGGGCGGTCGCTGACTACCTTCAACGTGCCGCGCGCCACTTGGCGTCTAAAACCGACGTTGAGCAAGCCTACGCGGTCGGCTACGAAGCGGTAACGCTGGCGCTTGCTGGCAAAAACGCCATGATGCCGGCCATTCGCCGCATTTCTCAGAATCCTTACCAGTGGGATGTGATTTCTGCCCCGCTGTCTCAGGTGGCTAATCAAGAGAAATTCATGCCCCGCGACTTTATTAGCGCTAACGGACTTGGCATTACGCAGGCGTGCCGCGACTATCTTTCACCGCTTATCCAAGGTGAAGATTTCCCACCGTTTGAAAACGGCCTTCCTAAAGTAGCCAAGCTGAAGCTAGCCAAAGCTGAGCGTAAGCTGCCGGTCTTTACGCTGTAAAAAGCTTAGAGATAAAAAGCCTAGCGATAAAAGCACCATCAAAAACGGGGCGATGACGTTAGTCATCGCCCCGTTTTTTTATACTTTGCGTTTAGCGTAATAGCCAGGAAAGCACCAGCAGCAGCAGTAAAATCCCTGCCACGCCTTGCCAGAAACGGCGCGGCTCCTGACGACTCTCATCTTGAGCAGAGCGACGCCCGAGCGGCACGCGTATTGCGTGCATAAATTCTGACATGCGCCTAAAGCGCAGCGCTCGCTGCGGGTCCAACGCCCGGCGCAGCGCATCGTCTAAGTCGGGGGAAATTTCAGGATTCGTCGTGCGCGCGCTGCGAAACGTTAGCTCTTCAAGATCGGTATGGCTGCGCAGCCGGTTCGGCGTCAAGGTGTAGGGCAAAGCACCGGTCAACAGCCAATAGACGGTGGATGCTAGCGAATATTGATCGCTGCGACGGCCGATGGTATCGCCCAGGGCATATTCTGGGGCGGTGTGCTCGTTAAGGCCAACTTGACTAAGCAACTCTCCAGAATGCCGATGCCCTTCGCCATCACGCATGTGACAAGCGCTAAAGTCTGTCAACACCAGCTTACCGTGTAGATCGATGAGAATATTATCAGGACCAATTTGCTGATGAATAATATCCCGGTGATGCAGAGCCTGCACCGCCTTGCCCAGCTGATTGGCGATATCAAGCCGCTGAACCAGGCTCGCCTGCGGATGGCGCTCTGCCCACTGGCGCAGCGTCTCCCCCTCTATATGCTGCATAAGGTAGTAGAGGTAGCGACGCGAACGAGCCCGCTCCATCACTTTGACGACAAAGGGAGAATTAACCCGCTCTACGACCCACTGTTGCAGCATAAAATGCTCAAGGTAGGCGTTGCGTAATGAAAGCTCGGGGCTGGGCGCTTTCATTACCATTTCGCGCTCGCTGTGCACATCGCGAACGCGATAAACCCTAGACTGAGCCGTTCGTGACAGCACTGCGAGCACCTCAAGGCCATCTAAGCGATCCCCCGGCGCCAGCTCAGGCGGAATGGGCAAATCGCCATAGAGCTGCCCAGGACGCTCGGTTGTTTCCTCTGGCAATTCATCTATGCGAACCAGCTGGAAGCAAAACTGATCGCCTCCATAGCCACGCTCCTGGGCACGCTGCTTTGCCTCATCCGCTAAACGCTCACAGGCAGCGTCTAGATCACTAGCGTCTTGGCGAATCAAGCGCACGTAGTCTGAAGGTAGCAGCGTGCCGCGCACCCCCTGCGTAGTAAAAAGAAACAAATCACCCTGTTTTAACGCGATATGGGTGTAATCAATGTCGACACTGCCGTCCATGCCGAGCGCCCGCGAAGGATAGCGGTAGCCGCCCACGTCCGTCACATGGTCGCGACTTAGCTGCTCAAACTCTGCGCCGCGCAGACGAAAGACCAGCGTATCGCCCATATGAAAAAGATGAGCTTCACGGCCACGAAAGACCATGGCGGACATAGAGGAAACGAAGCTGCCTTCTTTAACATGCTGGCTTTGGCTATAGCACCAGCTATTCAGTGCCCGCAGCACGCGGGTGGCAGATGTTTTGACATCCCAGTGATCAGGAGTAGAAAAGTAGTCCGCCAGAAAGCCACGTACGCTGAGATCGCCCGCCTGTTTGGCCATGGTATTGCGTGAAATCGAATCGCTAATTACCGCACAGCCGCCTTTTGCGCGCAGTAGCGGTGCCTCAGGAAAGCGTACTGACATTGAACTGCGATGTAGGCGCCGGTCGGGGGCGACAAACGCTTGACCATAACTGATGAGCAACTGGGCGTGCGACAAGGCATCCTCCTAGGCTATCGACTCGAGCGCTTATAATACACGCTGTGAACCAAGAGCGATGCTCACCAAACGTCTCTATCGCCCGATTCAAAGTGCCTCAACCCTATTTAAGCGTTGAAATGTTATAAAATCGCCAACCTTTCTCGGCCTCTTGTTATGTCGCATTGGCAATCGTGTAGCCATATTCGTATAATTCCGGCCATCAAAGACTCTGAAACGATTGCTTAGCCGCAGCAAGACTCAGCCACTGTACTATCAAGGAATCAACGATGAACTTCGATAATATCCCTGCCGGAAAGGATCTCCCCAACGACGTTTACGTGGTGATCGAAATTCCCGCTAACCACGATCCAATCAAATATGAAATTGATAAAGATATGGGCGCGCTGGTCGTTGACCGTTTCATGGCCACTCCCATGTTTTACCCCGCCAACTATGGCTTCATTCCGCACACTCTCGCCGACGATGGCGATGCCCTTGACGCCCTAGTCGTCACACCGCATCCCGTTCAGCCTGGCAGCATTATCCGTGCCCGCCCGGTTGGCATTTTGAACATGACCGATGAAGCCGGTGAGGACGCCAAACTGATTTGTGTGCCCCATGCCAAGCTGAGCTCACTTTACGACAACATTCAGGAAGTCACTGACCTACCTGAACTGCTGCGTCAGCAAATCGCTCACTTTTTCGAGAACTACAAAGATCTAGAAAAAGGCAAGTGGGTAAAAGTAGAGTCTTGGGAAGGTGCCGACGCTGCGCGCAAAGCGATTGAAAAATCCGTTAGCGCCTATCAAAAAGCGTAATAAATAGCACCTAAGCGGGAATTCATAACCGCTTAATGCATCTAAAGGCCGCCTTCGGGCGGTCTTCTGCGTTATCAGCCTAGCGATACGGGCTAGCGCACGCGTAGCCGCGTCATGTCACCGCAGTGAGCACGCCAGACGCTTATGCTTGCGGTATGCTATTTACCTTCATTGCGATGCTATTGATTAAGGATGCACCTTGTTACCTTTTAAGCGCCTGAGCCAATTTGCTTTATTCGCCCTTCTACTTATCGGGCTACCGCTGATGGCTCACGCCCAGTGGTTTTCTTCATCTAGTAATCAAGACACATTTTTACCCGTGATGGAGGCATTTGAACCCGCTGCCTGGCACGATGGTGACACCCTTTATATCGGCGTTGATATTGCTGACGAATATTACCTGTACCGGCATCAATTTGCGGTTAGCAGTCAAATCGGGAGCGCCGATCTAGGCGAGCCGAACATTCCCCAAGGCACCTTTACTAACGATGAGTTCATGGGAGATGTGTATGTATTCAGGGATCAAGTAGTCTTTGAGGTTCCCTTAAACACCACCTATTCAGGCCCGCTTGATATTACCCTGACCTTTCAAGGCTGCGCGGACGCAGGTCTTTGCTACCCCCCGGAACAGGCGGACCTTCAGGCAAGTGAAACACAGCCACCCAGCCAATTCGCTGACTGGCAGGCCGATAATAGCGGCTCCGACCCAGTGGCCAACGCCTCAGCGCAAGATGATACTGGCACTGCAACGCAAGGCGGCTTTTCAGCTCCCCAAAGTGAAGACAGCCACTTCAGCACCTTGATTAGCAGTGCAAGCTTGCCATTGGCGCTGGGACTATTTTTTATCGCGGGCTTAGGGCTTACCTTTACGCCCTGTGTGCTGCCGATGATCCCCATTCTGTCATCGATTGTGGTCGGCCAGAACCCTACTCGCTCTCGGGCATTTGTGCTTTCTACAAGCTATGTATTAGGCATGTCAGTGACTTATGCGCTTGTGGGCGTTTTGATGGGGCTGTTTGGTGCCGGGCTGAACCTTCAGGCTCGCTTGCAGTCGGCTCCCGTCTTAATCACCTTCGCGGTACTCTTCGCACTTTTTGCGCTGGCAATGTTTGGCGCATTTAATCTTAATCTATCGCCACGCTTAACCAATCGCATTGATGCTTGGCAGACGCGCGCTCAGCGCAGCGGCCCTGCAGGCTTAGCGGTGGCGGGCGCCCTTTCAGTGCTAGTGGTATCACCCTGCGTTACGGCGCCATTAGCAGGCGCCTTGGTATTTATTTCGTCTACCGGGGACGCGGTTCTTGGGGGCGCAGTGCTGTTTGCACTGGGCCTGGGTATGGGTGTGCCACTTCTTTTAGTCGGCACCTTCGGCGCGACCTTGCTCCCACGCAGCGGTGCCTGGATGAACGCCGTGAAAATTGGCTTTGGACTGCTGCTGCTAGGGGTGGCGATTTGGATGATAGAGCGTTTGGTCGCCGCGCCTATCGCGCTGCTGCTATGGGCTGCGCTAGCGATTGGAAGTGCGCTCACTTTAGGCGCCTTAAACGTCAACCAGCCACAGGGCTGGTCGCGTGCGCGCCAAACACTTGCGCTTATGCTGCTAACCTGGGGAGTACTGCTGGTGATTGGAGCCGCGCAAGGGGGCAACAACCCGCTGCGCCCACTCGCGGCAGCCTCCAATCAAACAAACGCCGAACAGGCACAGGCACTCAGCTTCACTGAAGTCGACACACTGAGCGCTCTTGAGGATGAAATTGCCAATGCAAAAAGCAACCATCAGCCGGTGTTTGTACACTTTACTGCCGACTGGTGTATTTCGTGCAAATTAATGGAACGCGATGTATATCCAGACGCACGCGTCACCGCAGCGCTAAGCGGCTATAAGCTGATTGCCGCCAATGTAACGCACACTGATAGCAACAGCCGTGAGCTGCTGGACCAATTCAATTTATTTGGCCCACCCAGCCTGCTATTTTTTAATCAAGGTCAGGAGCTGCGCGATGCTCGTATTCAGGGCGAAGTCACCGCCGACCAGCTTCAGCAACATCTTGAATCTGTCAGCCAGTGGATAGCGGCTCAGTGACATGCAAAAAAGGCTAGGTATCGTGGATATCGGCGGACAAATGCCGACTTGCTTCGTGTTCCACTACTTCAGGGGTTGCTGGGCCTGCTGCTGGACATCGTGGCACTTTTTCGGCAAACTCCGCTCCCATATTAGCTAAAAACTTCCTTTTTAGGGTTGAGAACGAGGTAACGTTCGCTAACATGCCGCGTTCTCTTCATTTTAAAATCTGGTTTACTGCGCTAATTCAGCGCCGCATAGCATCTCCGCTTAGAGGCTGAGTTTGCTCTGTGACTACCTTTTATGACATTGATGGGGCTATGCCATGGATATCCGCAAAGTTAAGAAACTGATTGAGCTTCTCGAAGAATCCAATATTAGTGAGATTGAAATTCAAGAAGGCGAAGAATCAGTCCGCATCAGCCGCCATCCGAACGGTGCTACTTGGCAGCAGCAGCCAATGCCCCAGTATGCTCAGCCTACCTATGCGCCGGTCGCAAGCGCACCGCCTGCTGATATTGAATCAACCGGCGTTAGCTACCGTGGTGAAGCGGTAAATTCACCGATGGTCGGCACCTTTTATCGCAGCCCTGCACCGGGCGCTAAATCCTTTGTGGAAGTAGGCGACACCGTCAAGCAAGGTGATACCGTATGTATCATTGAAGCCATGAAGATGATGAACCAGATTGAAGCTGACCGTGACGGCGTGGTGGAAGCTATTCTGGTGGAAGATGGCGAGCCGGTGGAATTCGATCAGCCTATGATCGTTATCGCTTAATCTTTCATTTTCAACACGGGTGGACTCTCCCATGCTGGACAAGGTATTAATCGCGAATCGCGGCGAGATTGCCCTTCGTATCCTACGGGCCTGTAAAGAACTGGGCATTAAAACCGTGGCGGTACACTCCAAAGCTGATCGTGAACTCATGCACGTTCGTTTGGCAGATGAAGCCGTTTGTATCGGACCGGCATCGTCAGCGCAGTCTTACCTGAATATACCGGCCCTTATCAGCGCGGCTGAAGTGACTGATTCAACGGCTATTCACCCGGGCTATGGCTTTCTATCGGAAAACGCCAACTTTGCCGAGCAGGTAGAGCGTTCCGGCTTTACCTTCATCGGGCCCCGCGCAGAAACGATTCGCCTGATGGGTGACAAAGTCAGCGCGATTCAATCGATGAAAGAAGCCGGTGTTCCTACGGTTCCCGGCTCTGATGGCCCGCTCGGCGATGACGATGCTGTCAATCTAGCGACGGCTATGCGTATCGGTTATCCGATCATCATCAAAGCGGCGTCAGGCGGCGGCGGGCGTGGCATGCGCGTGGTGCATACTGAAGGCCATCTGCTGTCGTCGATTACCGTTACGCGTACCGAAGCACAGGCGGCGTTTGGTGACGGCACGGTCTACATGGAAAAATTCCTTGAGAAACCGCGTCACGTAGAAGTGCAGGTGCTGGCTGATGGCCAAGGTAACGCTATCCATCTGTATGATCGCGACTGCTCTCTTCAGCGCCGTCATCAAAAAGTGCTTGAAGAAGCCCCAGCCCCCGGTCTTGATCAGAAAGCTCGTGAGCAGGTGCTTGAAGCCTGCCGCCAGGCGTGCATTAAAATCAATTACCGTGGCGCCGGCACCTTTGAATTCTTGTACGAAGACGGAAAGTATTTCTTCATTGAAATGAATACCCGCGTTCAAGTCGAACACCCGGTTACTGAGATGGTTACCGGCGTGGATATCGTCAAAGAACAGCTGCGCATTGCATCTGGCCTTCCGCTGTCTATTCGCCAAGAAGACGTGAAGATCGCCGGCCATTCCTTCGAGTGCCGGATTAATGCCGAAGATGCCCGTACCTTTATGCCTTCGCCCGGGAAAGTGACGTTATTTCACTCGCCGGGTGGCTTAGGTGTGCGTATGGACTCGCATCTTTACACGGGATACACCGTTCCTCCCCATTACGACTCACTGATCGGCAAGCTGATCACGTGGGGTGCAGACCGCGAAATAGCGCTGACGCGCATGCGCAATGCGCTTGATGAACTACTTGTGGAAGGCATCAAAACCAATATCGACCTGCAGAAAGATTTGGTTCGTGACAGCCACTTCCGCGAAGGCGGTGTCAACATCCACTACCTGGAAAAGAAACTCGGCGGCTAACGCCACTCCAGCGCTATGTTCGATACCCAACGGGGTGGCCAAGTCCACCCCGTAGTTGTCTTTGCGGTACTGTCTTTACTGTAGTTGTCTTTACTGTCTCTATTTCTAAAATCGCCTTGCGGAGAATCTGCATGCCCTGGCTTCAACTCAAAGCTCATGTCGCACCCGAGCAAGCAGAATTTCTTGAAGAGCTGCTGCTCGAAGAAGGCGCGACCGCCATTGGCCTTCAAGATGCCCACGATGATCCGGTATTTGAGCCTGAGCGCGGTACCACTCCGCTTTGGCAGGATACGATTCTGACAGGGCTTTATGATGACCTTGAAGGCGTTGACGATATGCTAGCGCGCATCGAGGCTGCTTGGTCGGAACAAATGGCGAGCGAGCCCTGCCCCACGATCGAGTATGAGCTACTCGCCGATCGTGACTGGGAGCGTGAGTGGATGGATGATTTCACTCCTCTACGCATGGGCCAGCGGCTATGGATTGTGCCCAGCTGGCACGAGCCGCCTGAGGCAGACGCGGTCAATCTGATTCTCGATCCTGGCCTTGCGTTTGGCACCGGCACGCACCCGACTACCGCGCTGTGCCTAGAATGGTTGGATGAACTTGCAGTGGCGGGCCACTTAGCGCAGCAGCCTGTGCTTGATGTGGGCTGTGGCTCGGGCATTTTGGCTATCGCCGCCCTAAAGCTTGGCGCACACCATGCCGACGCTACCGACATTGACCCCCAGGCACTGCAAGCGAGCCGTGATAACGCAGAACGTAATAGCATCGCCGAACAGCAGCTTTCGCTTTACTACCCTGAGCAGTTAAGCGATGACGTTCGTTACCCTGTGGTAACCGCCAATATACTGGCGGGCCCACTGGTTGAGCTAGCGCCGATGATTGCCGGACACTTGGCCCCGGGCGGGCGCATTGCGCTATCGGGCATTTTAGCCAACCAGGCCGACGATGTTCAGCAGGCCTACACGGCGCAGGGCATTATCATGCATGAGCCAATTATTCGTGAAGGCTGGGTGAGACTCTCAGGCCAGCGCCCGGATTAAAGCACCCTGCGGCCTTCAACCTAACGGCGAGTAGGCGTATCATACGCACCCTTGAAAGCGCTTACTCGTCGCCAGATCAGCACCTATATAGCCCTACTCCATGACGCTTATGAACAACCTACCCAGCATTGGTCGCTACCGATTATCAAATCGCGTAATCCTGGCACCAATGGCCGGCGTTACCGACCGCCCATTCCGTCAGCTATGCCGACAGCTGGGGGCTGGCTGGGTGGTGGGCGAAATGGTCACGTCAGACCCTAGCCTATGGCATACGCGTAAATCACAGCTGCGAATGGACCACCAGGGCGAGCCGGACCCGCGCGTGGTGCAAATTGCGGGTGGCGATGCCGAGATGCTTGCCCAGGCAGCTCGCCTGAATGCTGAACTAGGCGCTCAGATTATTGATATCAATATGGGCTGCCCTGCTAAGAAAGTGTGTAATAAAGCGGCAGGCTCTGCCCTGCTACGCGATGAGGCCTTGGTCGCTGAGATTTTGCAGGCGGTAGTGGCCGCCGTTGATATTCCCGTGACGCTTAAAATCCGCACGGGCTGGTGCGCGGCATCGAACAACGCCCTGCGAATTGCTCAGCTGGCCGAGGCCGCAGGCATTCAAGCGCTCGCCGTACATGGCCGACATCGCGAACAGCGCTATACTGGACAGGCAGAGTACGACACGATTGCCGACATCAAATCTCGTCTTTCGATACCGGTGATTGCTAACGGCGACATAACAAGCCCTGAAAAAGCCGCCGACGTACTCGCTTATACCGGTGCTGATGCCGTCATGGTAGGCCGTGGTGCGCAAGGAAATCCGTGGATATTTCAACAGATTAACCACTATTTCCAGCATGGCACGCGAATGGCACCACCCAGCCTAGCCGAGCGCCAGCAGGTGCTTAATGGGCACGTTGGCGCGCTGCATGAATTTTATGGTGACACCATGGGCGTACGCATAGCGCGCAAGCATGTCGGCTGGTACCTCAGCGACGATCCGCGCTTTACGCCGCCTCAACAGCACGCGCTGAAGCAGCAGTTCAATGCGTTAGCATCACCCGAAACGCAATTTGATTGGATCAACGACGCGATGGCTCCCGATGCCGCCACACGTTTGCTAGCCAAAGGAAGCTATGCTGCATGACCGAACGCGATCTTCTCTCTAGCGATACTGTTTCTCACCTCACCGGCATGCTGGCTAACCCAGCGGCGAGCACACCGCCGCAGCCTCTACGAGAGGCCGTGGAAACAGCGATGCGCCGCTACTTCGAGCATCTCGATGGCAGCCAGGCAACTGACCTATACGCCATGGTGATGGCCGAAGTAGAAGCCCCCTTACTGGCCTGCGTTTTGGAGCACACTGACGGCAACCAGACCCGGGCCGCTGATGCACTGGGCCTGAACCGAGGCACCCTGCGTAAAAAGCTAAAGCTTTACGGACTTATCGAAGGCGACGCCCCATAACGATGGGGCGTTGTTGTTTTTATTTACCCACGTTGACTTCACAACGCTGCACACGAGCATCCTCATGGCTGATAACTCTACCTTGACTGACAGTAACGCTACTCCCGTCCGCCGCGCCCTTCTGAGCGTTTCTGATAAAACTGGCATTGTAGAATTCGCCCGCGGCCTGACTGAGCACGGCGTTGAACTGCTTTCAACCGGTGGCACTTTCCGGCTATTGCAAGAAAATGCCATTGCGGTGAAAGAAGTGTCTGAACATACCGGCTTTCCCGAAATTATGGATGGCCGTGTCAAAACGCTTCACCCCAAAATTCACGGCGGCATTTTGGCACGACGCGGGCAGGATGATGCGGTCATGGCCGAAAACGACATTACCCCTATCGATATGGTGGTCGTTAATCTCTACCCCTTCGCGGCGACCGTAGCCAAGCCTGATTGCACGCTGGAAGATGCTATCGAGAATATCGATATTGGCGGCCCTACTATGGTGCGCGCCTGCGCTAAAAACCATGCGCATACCACGATAGTTGTGAATACCGCTGACTACACCCGCGTGCTGGGTGAGCTGGCCGCTCAAAATGGTCAAGTAAGCACGGCAACGCGGTTCGATTTAGCGGTCAAAGCCTTCGAACACACCGCCGGCTACGATGGCGCTATTGCCGACTACCTGGGCCGCAAGGTTGACGCTGCTGACGAAGCATTTCCCCGCACCTTTAATCTTCAAATGCATAAAAAACAGGATATGCGTTACGGCGAAAACCCCCATCAGCAGGCAGCTTTCTACGTTGATCCGCAGGCTAGCGAGCCAAGCGTTGCCACCGCAAAAATGCTGCAGGGCAAACCGCTTTCATATAACAACGTCGCCGATACCGATGCAGCGTTTGAATGCGTCAAAGCTTTTAAAGAGATCGCCTGCGTCATCGTTAAACATGCCAACCCTTGCGGGGTGGCCGTTGGCTCAACAGCGCTAGCGGCTTATGAAAAAGCCTTCGCCACCGACCCTACCAGCGCATTTGGCGGCATCATTGCCTTCAACACAGCGCTGGACGCACAAACCGCTCAGGCAATTATTGACCGTCAGTTTGTCGAAGTAATTATCGCCCCCGGGATTAGCGATGACGCTGCCGCCATTGTGGCCAACAAGCAGAATGTTCGTTTACTTGACGTCAGCGAGCATTGGTCAGGCGAACACCAGCCTGCCTTTGACCTCAAGCGGGTCAACGGTGGCTTATTAGTACAAGAACGCGATGAGGGCATGGTGACACGCGAGGATTTGACGGTTGTCAGCCAGCGCGCTCCCAGCGAGCAAGAGCTGCGCGATCTAGCCTTTGCTTGGCGAGTGGCTAAGTTCGTTAAGTCCAACGCCATTGTTTATGCCAAAGATGGTCAAACGGTGGGCGTGGGCGCCGGACAAATGAGCCGTGTTTATTCCGCTAAAATTGCGGGCATCAAAGCCGCAGATGAAGGCCTTTCAGTGCCTGGGTCGGTCATGGCCTCGGATGCGTTCTTCCCGTTCCGTGATGGCATTGATGCCGCCGCCGCCGCGGGCATTACCGCGGTTATTCAACCGGGTGGCTCAATGCGCGACCAGGAAGTGATCGATGCCGCCAATGAAGCAGGCATTGCCATGGTATTTACCGGCATGCGCCACTTCCGCCACTAAGCTTTTTCGGTAGCACCGCTGGCTAGCCAGCATATAGCAAGCCCCCATTGGCAGAGCGCCAGTGGGGGCTTATTTGTGACGGTAACTGTCAATTAAAAAACAGCCCTCCAAGCGCTAGCCAAGGTCAATGCATAGATATTTTGTTTCAAGGTATTCTTCCAACCCTTGATGACCGCCCTCACGACCTAAGCCTGATGCCTTAACCCCGCCAAACGGTGCCGCTGCGTTCGAAATGGAACCGGTATTAATCCCCACCATGCCATATTCGAGCGCTTCAGCAACGCGCCACACCCGAGCCAGATCACGCGAGTAGAAATACGCGGCCAAGCCATACTGAGTGTCATTGGCCATTTCAATCGCAGTTTGCTCATCGTCAAACGGGAACACAGCGGCCAGCGGGCCAAACGTTTCTTCGTGAGCGACCTTCATTTTATCCGTGGCAAAGCTAATCAGTGTCGGCGTGAAGAAATTACCGCCCAGTGGATGGGGATGCCCACCCAGCAGCAGCTCAGCGCCATTATCAATCGCGTCCTGCACGTGCTCACTGACTTTCTTAACCGCCTTTTCATCGATTAACGGGCCAATATTGATATTCGCCTTGGTGCCATCACCAACATGCAGTTCGCTAACCATCGCCGCCGCCAGCTTTTCGCAAAACGCGTTGATGACACTGGACTGGACTAAAAAGCGGTTGGTGCATACGCAGGTCTGCCCCGCATTGCGGAACTTGGCCGCCATTGCACCTTCTACCGCGGCATCCAAATCCGCATCTTCAAAGACGATAAACGGCGCGTTGCCACCCAGCTCTAGCGAGATTTTCTGAATATGCTCAGCTGCCTGCGCCATCAGCTTACTACCCACCTCGGTAGAACCGGTAAAGGTGATTTTGCGCACCTTCGGCGACTGCGTCATCGCTTGCGCAATGTCACTGGCACTACCCGGCACCACGTTGAACACCCCGCGCGGAATGCCCGCACGCTCGGCCAATAGCGCTAATGCCGTGGCTGAAAACGGCGTTTGGCTCGCAGGCTTGACGACAATCGTACAGCCAGCGGCCAGTGCCGCACCCGCTTTACGGGTAATCATCGCCGCCGGAAAGTTCCAAGGGGTAATCGCGCCCACAACACCTACTGGCTGCTTAGTCACGACGATACGCTGATTCGCGTTTGCCGCGGGAATCGTTTCACCGTAAACGCGCCGGGCCTCTTCAGCAAACCAGCGCAAAAAGCTTGCGGCATAGGCAATTTCGCCCGCGGCTTCTTTAAGCGGCTTGCCCTGCTCGTAGGTCATCAGCATGGCTAAGTCGTGCTGATGCTCAAGCATCAGATCGTG
Organism: Vreelandella profundi; assembly: GCF_019722725.1. Classification (NCBI taxonomy): domain Bacteria; kingdom Pseudomonadati; phylum Pseudomonadota; class Gammaproteobacteria; order Oceanospirillales; family Halomonadaceae; genus Vreelandella; species Vreelandella profundi. Next base: position 1,566,255 of record NZ_CP077941.1, on the reverse strand, counting down.
CCACTTTAATAATAAGTCGGCGCGCTCCTGAGCGGTCAACGCTCGCCATGCAGGCAGGGCAGCATCAGCTGCATCGATCGCCCGCTCAGTCTCAACTTTACCTAACCGCGGAATATTGCCGACAACTTCACCGGTTGCCGGATTCAAGACCGTGATCTGCTCGCCGCTATCGGCCGCAACCCAGCTGCCGTCGATATAGGCAAAGGGACAATACAGCTGCGTTTCTTTAAGCGCTTCCATGAAAGACTCCTGACCAAATGTTGGCCGTGTAGGCTTGTTAACACTTCATGCTAAGACGAAACACCCCTATAAACCAAGTTTCTAGCGCGCCTTTATCATCGGCTATCGGCATCAGATTCAGTTAATCAGCATTAGGAATTCTTGCCGGGTCGCCTGGTCGCTACGAAACCTGCCTAGCATAACGGACGAGGTCATACTGGAGTTTTGCTTCTCTACGCCACGCATCATCATGCAAAGATGGCGAGCCTCAATGACCACTGCGACGCCCTTTGCCTGCGTGACTTCTTGAACGGCATCAGCGATTTGTAGGGTGAGATTTTCTTGGATCTGCATACGGCGTGCAAACATATCAACAATGCGCGCAAATTTAGATAGCCCCAGCACCTTGCCGTTAGGTAAATAGGCGATATGGCACTTGCCAATAAAGGGCAGCAGATGGTGCTCACACATTGAATAAAGCTCAATGTCTTTTACCAGCACCATTTCGTCTGTGTGCGACTCAAACACGGCACCGTTAATAATTTCCCCCAGCGACTGATTATAGCCCGCATTCAAAAACTGCATGGCTTTCGCTGCCCGCTTTGGCGTATCCCGCAATCCTTCCCGATCGGGGTCTTCTCCCAAAGCAGTGATTATCTGGCGATAGTGGTGAGCAATATCATCGGACATGTTAAGCCTCATCAAGAACGGTGCACAAATGCAAAAAAACTGACACCTACGTCAATTCTTTCTTTACGCGAATTAATATTAGACCCGTCTAAATATAAAATTTACGCGTGTCTTGGCCAGCAGTTAATGTACAAAAAATAGCTAGAAAGACTGCTGAACCATTATTGTCTGGAATAACCTATTTTAACGTAAGCCTCTCATTTATGGCAGCGTCGCTATTGCCAAGGCTATGCGAAGAAATAATCCGGCCCCACATGCTGATCGGCTATACACCACCCGCGCTATGCCAGCCAACGCGGGGCTTCTAACTGCAGGCTCTGCTGCTCTAACTGGCGGATATGCTGATCCCAGTAACCGCTATCCGCTAACCACGGAAACGCCCGCGGGAAAGCGGGGTCATTCCAACGCGATACCAGCCAAGCAGTATGGCGAATCAACCGATAGCTTCTTAACGGTTCAATTAACGACATCTGCTCCGTCGGAAACGGCAGCGTTTCCTCATATCCTTCGGTAATCTCATTCAAGTGTGCTCCCCAGCCCTGCGGGTCGTCGGTGGGAAGCATCATCCAGATATCCTGAATCGCGGGCGCCATAAGACAGTCATCAAAATCGACCAGCGTAAACTGCTCATCGCGGCCGAGCACATTGCCTAAATGACAGTCACCATGACACCGAATCATGCTACTAGCAGGTACGCTGTGCTTTGAAAGCTGCTGATGTACTTTCGTAATGACGTTTTCATACGCTCGACGCTGATGACCACTCAATCGCTCACTTGCCAGCACACGCTGCTGAGCGTCAAGAATGCCGCTCGCCATCTCTAATCGCGGGCGATGTTGAAAAGCTTGTTTAGCGGAGATTTCATGTAAGCGCCCCAGCACCTCGCCCATCGCAAATAAGTGAGCAGGGTTATCTAACTCCGGGGCCTGACCAGGACAGTGAGGAAATAACGCAAAATTAAATACTTTAAACTGATGTAGCGACTGGCCCTGAGCGTTTCGCCAAGGTGCCACGACCGGCACATCGTTGTCAGCTAGCTCTTGTAAAAAATCATGCTCTTCCTGAATTACCGCTTCTGACCAGCGGTCAGGCCGATAAAACTTAATAATCCAGTTTTTGCCATCCTCATCGCGAAACATTAGCACGCGGTTTTCATAGCTATTTAGCGCGAAAGGCTCTCCCGCTGGCCAAATATCAAGCGACTCGGCTGCTGACATCACTAAATCGGGCGAAAGAGAGCTAAACGGGTGTGACATAGGTCACTCCTGGGTCGGCAAAAAACCTATTCTACCAACCCTTGCCCAGGGGCGTCCGCGCTACTGCCCAAATATCGACGCGCTTAGCACCTGTCTCCAGCTCGGCACACGCCATTTCATGCCCAGTAGCACCGGTAGTCACCACACTAACCAAAACGTAAGTGGCCCATCTTTTATTTCACTGATTTTAAAAGAAAATATCAATTATTTCTAACGTTGCAGCACCTAAGGCACTACTGTAAAAAATGAGCAAGTGAGCACCACCGGCACAACCCACTTCTAAGAAAATGATTTTATTAGATTTATTGAGAACAAAAAATTAAAACTTCAGTAATTGAAGTTCTCAACATCATTTTGAGGTAGTGGGTAGAATTTTGGTTAGCTGAAGTAAAAATTTTTGGGGTGCTAGTAATTTTTTACAGTGTATCCGAGAAAACGAAGCCCTTTATTACTTTACCAGTATGAGTAGTAGGCCCTCCCCATAATTTCTGCTTTTTTAGAATCAGCCTAGCTTCGTCAATAGCTTTCATCTGACTTTGCCTTAGCTTATATAGTTTTACTTGTTGCTGGGATAATCACCACATGCCGTGGTGATGCTTCAACTCGTGCCTAGCGGTGTCCGTGCAACGGCCCAAATATCGACGCGTTGCGCACCTGCTTTGAGCGCAGCAGTTGCCAGCGCATGTCCGGTCGAACCGGTAGTAACAACTTCATCGATTATTGTGATATGAGCCGGGGGCAGTGATTCAAATACAAAGGCGCCCGCCAGATTGGTAGCCCGTTGGCGGCGATTCAACGTTCGCTGAGAGGGGGAATCCTTTACTCGTTTGGCAGTCACCATTGGCACCCCAAGCTGACGACTGAGTTGTTCGGCCAACCAATGCGATTGGTTGAACCCTCGCGTGCGGGCATGTCTAGTGGTCATAGGCACCGACAATAGTGCATCACCCTGGGTCACGGGCGGAGTTAACAGCATCAGTTCAGCTAATAGTGTGCCCGCCCGCGGAGAGGCATAGAATTTAAAATCATGCACTAGCTGTTTAATAGGCCCTTGGTACAGCAGGCCCGCCTGGGTCGTAGAAAATGCTGGTGGTTCAATTAGGCAGTGCGCACACAGGCTCGCACCATGAGCAACAGGGTCAGCGCATTGGCGGCAGGCATGCAGGTTCCACGGCAGCTCGCACAAACAGGTTGCACACCACCCTCGCCCCGCTAATGCCTGTGCCAGGCAAAATGAACAATAGCCAGGCAAACCACGCTTGAGCCATCGATTAATGAAATAGACCCACTGATGCATCTTTTCAGTGCCCTCTTAGCAATCCACTCCTTGATAAAAAAACTCTAGGTTATTATAAAGTCTCTTGAGGTAGTAAGTTCAGCAGCAACTCCCCTAAAAACAGCATTATTTTTTAGTGGATTTTAACATCATACCCAAGTGCTCTCAGTCCTTTACTCGTCCTACCATTTCTAGGCGGACATAGCTCAGGTCTTGCCCAGCCGGTCATTTCTGATATCTGATTGATGCCAAAATGCGGGAACTTCCGGTTCTCGCTATACGCAGCTTCAAATAGCATATCGACAAAGTCTTCTGGCCTACCTGAATCCATGACGTAAATCAGTAGATCTTTGATGGTTTGCCCTGAATTATTTTTCTTTGCCCACAACCATTCCGCAAAGGCTTCTACTCGCCCATCTAAGCCAGTATGTGCATCATCAATGCATAGAACAGCTAACCGCATGCGTTTAACGTGATCGGCAGTAGAGTGGTTGGCTTTGCAGATTTCGGCAAACCCCTCAACGGTCAAGTTGCCTATGTTTTCTTTTGACAGCAATTCATATATGACAGGAGCACGACGATGGCAGTTATCATCTTCATTGGATGGTGGCCCTGGAAGCCTTGACCACCATTGAAGTCCAGCTTCCAAGGCTTTAGCTGGATCGGCTTTATTTTTGCTATAGAAGTCTTCATAAGGGTGCTTTGCACCATCTTTCACTTCGTTGTGGTAGTAGGCATGTAAGAACTGATCAGCTTGCCATTCAGCAGGCACACCTTCATTGAGCCATGCAGGCCGGTATGCAGGAGCTTTGCTAGCAATATTTCTCAGATAGCTAATGCCATCGCCCCACTCCTTAATGAAACGGCTTCTATGAGCATCATAGGCTTTCTCAGGGGTAGTATGAGTAGCAGGCCCTTCCCACACTTTATGCTTTCTTTGCTTCAGGCTAGCTTCGTCAATAGCTTTCATCTGACTTTGCCTTAGCTTATATAGCTTTTCTTGCTCGGTTATAACCTCTTCCGATAATGGAAAAATCTCTTCATAAGAAGCAAGATTTTCAAAAAATAATTCAATCTGAGCAAGCGAGTTATCAACTAAAAGCTCTTCTTCGCTAAGGAATACACCGAACTCAATATTTGTAACCCAAGCTCGGTCTGTGAGGTTGGCAGATCCTATGTATGCCCCATACCCCTTCCACCAAACAACCTTGGAATGGAGAATATCGGGAACCAAATTACAGAAAATATTGTTCCCAACATTTGTCAGCAATTTTCTTAAAAGGTTAGGTGAAACAGGAACTGTATGGTCATACCGCATCCAAATATCGAGGCGGAACTTGTTGGCTAAGCAATTCGCAAGAAGTGTCGATGCATCGCTACCATATGCTATGGCAGCTTTTACAGACTCAACATCGCTATTTTTTGATGGCAATACGTCACGAAGGTAATTACCATTTACTTTGTTACCAAAAAAAATCATTGAATTCCTTCTTCTATTTTTTATCGATGCGAATGGGTCTAATTATAAGCTATATCCAAAATAGATATTTAAGATAGCGATTTCGCTAGAGTAAGCATTATTTTTTAACATTATCGTTATGTGTCTCCAGAATAGATATAAATTATTCGACAGCATCATAAGAAACATTATTTTCTTGATGCAAATATTTAAGCACCATACTACCATCTAGAAAATGGCCAGAAATAAAATTATTATATATAGGATCTAATATTTTTAGATTAACACCCGCCTCATGTGCTTTTATTAAAGAATAGCGAATAGATTGAGCTAATTTGAACTCAGCGGTATACCTATTTTTCCGTGATATTTGAAGTCTGAATACTGTATTCAGTAAAGAAATTGCTGCCTGAACTACAGAAGGCAGGCTGTTTCTCTCTAGTTTAAATACAATATATAACGGCATTCCATCCAGACAATAATTTAGACCTTCATCTTCAAGAATAGCAGCCTGGTGTATCATAAGTATTTTTTTCAAAATGGTAAGACTTAAAGCATTAAATTCAAACAGCAGGCTGAGCAAATCCTCATTGTGTACAGGGAAAGGCAAACCACTAAATGCATGTAAATTTAACCCATTTATTTTTTTGCTTAATGTAGTGTTCTTGGACAATTTTGAAGCAAAAATATGCATTGGATAAACATCAATATCATACCTCGAAACAAGGCTTCCTATGGCATTATCTATTGTCAGCCATGGGAGACTGACTGAATATGCAGCAATGATTGTATGTATTACTGAATCATCTATCCCGCCCTTCAAGAAATTAAGATCACGAGGGAAGTCTTCTTCCAGCATATCATTGTTTTCAATTTCTTTTACAGACTTCAAAATTTGATCAAGCCCTTCTAAAAATACACCAAATTCTCTTTCAATATCTTTAGCAAACGTTCTTAAAAATCTACCATCACTATTCACCGCAATTGTCATATAATCTGCGGACGTGATAGTTTCACGATAATTTTTTATAATAAGACTGGTTTCTTCCGTGACATAAAAATCTGTTTCACAAAAGCTTTCCGCAATGCCAGTGAGAGCTACGTAAATGATTGTATAAGCATCAGTAATAAATTTTATCGGCGGTGCAGCTAGCTTTTCTACAGGCAAAATCATTTTTACTATTGAGGCATCAATAAATAATTCAAATGCAGCTTTAGCAGGCTCATTATAGTTAATTGATTTCCCTTTCATTAAAAGCGGTATATTTGGGTCTCCAAATACATTTAAATTTTTCTCTGATGAAAACTTTTTAAGCATACTTCCCATATGTTCTAATAGATCTTTTCCATTCTCCGGGACTTTTAACATGTAAAAAGAGTCACCGCCGTCATTTATTTCATGCCTTATTGTGCAAGAAATTTGAAAAGCAGCTACATAGGGGGGCATTTTTTTATGTAATGTTAAACCATTTACTAAACTATCATCTGTTTCTCCTTCATTAAGGCTGAGCAAGGCTTTACCTAAATTGGTATCAGCATGAACTACGTATTGATTTGAAGAATACCTGTAATTATCAATTACAATAACTCTTCTACGGTTATCCATTTGTGAAAACTCAAAACCAGATATTGAGTTTCCTACATCTTTATAACTTGGCTCTAATTCTTTAGAACTTACTCTTGAGATAGTATGACCAAAGTGAAGATCCGTAATTATTTTTGATGCTTTGACCGGATCACGAAGAAACAAATTCACTGCTATTTTTTCAACCTTGCTAAATCTTACAAAATGATACATCAATGCTAGCAGTTGAATTGAATCTTCATGATCAATATCAATTACAGAAATATCAATATTATCTAAAAAGGCTTCAATATTGTCTGCTTTATCGAAAGTTAATAAAATTCTGGCTTTCTGAAGTAGAAAGCTTGTTGAATTTGGTTCAAGACTAAGAGCTCGATTAATGGATTTTAAAGAATCAGGAGCCTGCTTTTTATTTGCTTGAAAATGTGCCTTAACAGACCAATAAAAACTTGACGCTTGAGCATCTGCATGAAGTTTATTTAAAATAATTTGAAAGCTTTTAAATTGATTGCCATTATACAAAGCAATCAAATATTCTTTCATTATTGGTGATAACCAAGGATTATTTAAGGGCAATATCGGTTCTAATATGCTATATGAATCAATATAGAGATCATGCCTATGAAGATTCCTAACCAATTTTTCTAACAGCCAGGGATTGATTACTCTAAAATCTCCATCATTATTGTAAAAATCTCGAATTAAACTAGGTATTTTTCTTTTGTATCCGAAATGCAAAGTGTTTGATGCTGAATACAACAATAATTTAACAAAAGACTTAGTAGCATCATCACCTCCTAATATAAAAATCTCATCTTCTTTTGCTATCAATTTATCAATTACACTTATATCAAGGTATTCAATTACCAATAATATATCAGTTATTTCTAGCTCTTGAGATAAAAGCACCTTGCCCCTAAGCTCATCTCGCCTAGCTCCACTTTCTCTAAGAAGAAAGCCTTCTCTTATATCATCATTCAAATAACTATAATCTTCTTTCTCAGTTGCATATAAAAAGGCAGCAAACTCAGGGAAGTCATTCGCCCATTTCTCAATATATTTCCAACAAGCATTGCTTAACCCTTGACTTGCTGAAGAAGAATAAGTCAAAATTGGAACAGCAAGACTGTATAACCTTTTATCTTTCCCTTCGGCTTTATCTATTAAATTAGCAACTTCCTCGCTAATTTTAACTATTTTATCTTTTAGACTTTTTTCAATAAACCAAAATCCTCTTCCGTCTAAATCATTACCAATTTCAACACTTATTGATTGTAAATATACAACTTCTGTTTCGTAACCACCAAAATCTCTCTTAGCTTTTTCCGCAAGCTTAAATGCACCCCTGCTATTCTCATTCCTTAGAAAACCTTTTATTACTGCTAGTATTTCTATATCGCTATTAAATGAGCCATTAGCTTCAACCTCTAATTCTTCATCAACTGCCAAAAACTCAAAATATTGGCATTTAGATAAAAAACCTGGATTGCTTTCATTTTTATAAACCTCTATAGCACCTTCTTTATTTTTTTGTAGCAGCCTTAATCTAATCATGGCTGCTAAGAACATATCTTTATCTTTAGAAGAGTTTGATTCTGCAAAAGCTCTAGAAATTCTAGGATGAACAATCTCTGCCTCTGAAGAATCTGTTAAGTCAGAAATTAGCTTTAAAGCTTCTAAATAGGGCTGTGATTCTTTGCCGATTCTACCGATACTCTCAATAGCTTTTATACTATTTTTTGCATTAGGAAAATCCCCTTTTCCGACATCATTAAAAATATTTATAGATAAACTCTTAAGCTCATCGGGCATTAAATCTTTTAACTCATATTTGTTGCCAGCAACATTATCACCATTGCCATTATGTAGTTGGTTGTGTGATGTTTTTTCAAGTGCATACCTATTGCCAGAAACATTATTTCCTGTAATTTTTTTTCTCTCCCCAAATAGCGAGTGAGTCATTTTTATAATATTTTTAAACACAACCAATTCCTTTTGTTAACAAATTTTATCGCCACCAACATTATCGCCTGAACCGTAATGATACTGATTAATCGTATTACCTACGTTTTCGGTTTTAATATTATTCAGTGCTTTCACTAACTCAGGAGACTCCTCCATTCTTTTAATAATCCCCTTTTCACTTAAATCTTCCAAATCTACACTTTGGTCTAGCTTGACTAGTTCATCAGCGATGTGATCAAGCTTGCCCTGTTCTTCATTGACTGCTTTGGCAAGCTCGCTCACGAAGTAAGCTTTTGTAAGGGATAGCCCTTTTTTTGTGCTTTCGTAAACAATATTGGCAACGACTCCAGCCACAACACTTTCTATCACCATGATTTGCTCCCATTTGTATGCTCAAAAGTCATGAATTCATCTTAGGCTTCTTTTATTACCACTGCAATCCGTTCAGCCTTCAACGATAAACCATAAGCAATTGAAAATAATACTAAAATATAGAGAGATGGGTTTCAGTACAGAGTGTTGTGCCTTAGGTATCGGACATTACATCGTCAATAATCACTAAATGCTGCGGTGGCGGCATCTGAAATGCAAAAGCATCGGCTAAATTTGATGCCCGCTCGCGGCGATTCAACGTGCGCTGGGAGCGGCTTCTCTTAACTCGCTGAGCAGTGTGTAATGGAACAGCCAATCTGTGGCTGAGCTGTTTCGCCAGCCAGTATGATTGATTAAATCCACGCTCACGGGCATTTGCAGGGTGCATCGGTACTGACACGAACGCTTGCCCAGTTAGCTGGGGCTGGGTCATTAACATCAGTTCGCAAAGCAATACCCCAGCCCTCGGTGAGGCGTTGAATTTAAAATCATGTATAAGCTCTTTAATGACGCCCTGATACAGCAACCCCGCCTGAGTCGCCAAAAATGCCGGCGGCTCTGTTAAGCAATGCCCGCATAATCGCTGGCCCTGCGTCACCGGCTCACCGCACTGGCGACAGGCATATAAATTCCAAGGAAGCTCATCGGCACAAGCATCACACCACCCACTCCCTTGCGCCGCAGGGGCCAGGCAAAAGTCGCAATAGCCCGGCATGTTTTGCTTGATCCAATGATTTCCTCTTTGCAGGTATTGCTTCAAAAACATAGCGCTCCCTCAACCCATTTAAACAAATATCCAACTAGGCGTTGACTTGTATCATAAAAATGATAATATACGCCTCGTCTTCGCGGATGTGGTGGAATTGGTAGACACGCTAGATTTAGGTTCTAGTGCCGTAAGGTGTGGGAGTTCGAGTCTCCCCATCCGCACCAATTACTTGTTAGTTTTCAAGAAGTTAGCTTTACCAATTGTCTTCAAATGGTCTCTATATAGCCTAGTTTAGGCATAGCTTAGTCAACATATCAGGCACCCATGAGGTGCTTTTTTTGTGCCTGCTCGTTGCGCTGCTGCACTTACTCAAGCAAAACCGAGAGCACGGCAAAATCAGCCGCGGCTACTTTTTAATGCAAAACCTTTGCGCTGTTTAATTGCTAATTGATGTTGCGGGCGTTTCAATTATGCTTGTAGGGCGGCCATAACGGCCGCCCAGGCAGAGCCGGTGTAAAAACTATACCTCAGTAAAATCTACAGCCTCAATCCGCCGTCACACTCAATGATGCGCCCGCTGAAATAATCATTTTCAACAATGAAAGCGACACTTTGGGCAATATTGTCGGGATCCCCCAAACGTTTTAACGGCACGCTAGAGGTAATGCGCTCCAACATATCAGGGCGCATACCAGCGGTCATTTCAGTGGCCACAAATCCAGGCGCAACGGTGCCGGTACGAATGCCATAGCGCGCCAGTTCCTTACTCCAGGTTACCGTCAACGCATGCACACCCGCCTTTGCTGCCGCATAGTTACTCTGCCCCATGTTGCCCGCACGAGAAATACTTGAGATATTGACGATCACTCCCTCATTACCAGCTTCAATCATCTGAGTAGCTGCTTCACGCCCGCACAGAAAAACGCCGGTTAAATTAACATTAATGACGTTTTGCCAGCTTTCCAGTGACATACGCTTTTCAACGTGGCCATCTTTCGCTTTAACCAGCAGTGCGTCCTGGGTAATGCCTGCGTTATTCACGCAGCCGCTTACCGGCGCCATGCGTTTTGCAATGTCGGCGAATGCCTGGATAACGGAAGCCTCTTCCGCAACGTTTAACACAAAGGCCTGAGCATCAATCCCTTCAGCAGACAGCTGAGATACCGCCTGATCTAATGCCTCACTACTCATATCCAGCAGCGCCACGCGTGCGCCCTGTTTGCCTAAGCGCAGGGCCGTGGCATAGCCCAATCCTCGTGCGCCACCGGTTATAGCAATGACTTTATCGGTAACTACCATTACTGACTCCTTTTAGGAAGATGTGCGCCGCATAACCCGGGATTTACTAGCCTAAACCGAGGGCAACCAACGCGACAACGCACATCTTTAGCTGCTTGTTATTTGTATTTCTGGCACCATATTAGCTGGCTACGACTGTTATAGAGTCGTTTTTTTGGAGTTGACCATGCCTATTTTGATTTTTATATCGCTATTCACTTTACTAGATTTTGTTGTGCTTTTTTCAATTGGCAGCCAAATAGGCCTGATCACGACCCTATTGTTAGTGCTTGGCACAGGCTTTGCCGGGTTACATCTTATTCGTAAAGAAGGCGTCTCAACCTTCGCGCGCGCACGCCAGCGCATGCAGGCAGGTGAAATCCCCTCTAGCGAGCTTCTGACTGGCGCTGCGCTTATTTTTGGCGGCGCCCTACTGATGGCGCCGGGCTTCCTGTCGGACGCACTAGGCCTTGCATGCCTGATTCCCAGTGCGCGCCATTTAATGTTTAAAGCATTAACGTGGCTAGGCATTAAAACCATTGCCGGGCAACAGCAAGGCCCGCATGCATCATCTGCCTACTCACGCTCAACACGCTCCGACAAAGGTGACGAGTGGTTTGATGGGCGGGCGAAAGACTCCGCCGCTGCCTCACCTGATCAAGACGGTCCCATTGAGGGCGATTTCATTAGTCGCGATGAGCCTTCGCGCCATCGATAACGCGTCGTTTGGAAGAAAACCTGCAAAAAAGCAATTTTTTATTGCCCTCCCCCTTGAAAGGCTACCTGCAGCCCCCACTTTTTAGCCAGCACATAAATTCGGTGACTGCTTAATGTAGCAGCCGCCATTAACAATGAAGACCGAAAGGTCTTCACGTCTCGCGGGACTCTCCCACGAGAACATTTTTTAGCTAGCTGCCCCAATCAGGGCTTCAACCTACTTAGGAGAACGTGAATGAACATCCGTCCTTTACATGATCGTGTCATCGTCCGTCGCGTTGAAGAAGAACAGAAAACTGCTGGTGGCATCGTGCTTCCTGGTAATGCACAAGAAAAGCCGACCCGTGGTGAAGTACTAGCCGTCGGCAATGGTCGCATTCTTGAAAATGGCGAAGTACGTCCGCTAGACGTTAAAGTCGGCGACAACGTGATCTTTAAAGATGGCTACGGCGTTGAGAAACAAAAAGTCGACGGCGAAGAAGTTCTGATCATGAGTGAAACCGATATTCTTGCAGTTGTTGAAGGTTAATCCTCATTTCAACTATTTACTTTCACGTTTTTGAATTCAATTTAGGAAGTAACCACTATGTCAGCTAAACAAGTTAAATTTTCTGATGACGCACGCAAACGTATGGCGCGTGGCGTTGATGTTCTTGCCAACGCAGTAAAAGTAACGCTAGGCCCGAAAGGCCGTAACGTGGTGCTGGAAAAATCCTTCGGCTCCCCTACCGTTACTAAAGACGGCGTATCTGTCGCTAAAGAAATCGAACTGAAAGACAAGTTCGAGAATATGGGCGCCCAGATGGTTAAAGAAGTTGCTTCACAGACTTCTGACGCTGCTGGCGACGGCACCACCACCGCTACCGTTCTCGCTCAGGCAATCATTGCTGAAGGCCTGAAAGGCGTGACTGCCGGCATGAACCCGATGGACCTTAAGCGCGGCATCGATCAAGCCGTTGCGGCCGCTGTTAAAGAAATCAAAGCAATGTCCGTACCTTGCACCGACACCAAGTCGATTGCTCAGGTCGGCACGATTTCTGCCAACGGCGACAAGCGTATTGGTGAAATCATCGCTGAAGCGATGGAAAAAGTAGGTAAAGAAGGCGTCATCACCGTTGATGAAGGCCGTGGCTTTGAAGATGAGCTAGAAGTTGTTGAAGGTATGCAGTTTGACCGCGGCTACCTGTCTCCCTACTTCGTAACCAACCAGGACACCATGACGGTTGAACTGGAAGATCCTTACATCCTATTAGTGGATAAAAAGATCTCCAACATCCGTGAGCTGCTGCCGGTTCTTGAAGCCGTTGCTAAGCAAGGCAAGCCGCTAGCTATTATCGCTGAAGATATCGAAGGCGAAGCGCTTGCAACGCTGGTGGTTAACAACATGCGCGGTATCGTTAAAGTCGCTGCTGCTAAAGCACCTGGCTTCGGCGATCGTCGTAAATCCATGCTGCAGGACATTGCTATCCTGACCAACGGCACGGTTATTTCTGAAGAAGTTGGCCTGACGCTTGAGCAAGCGACCCTGGATCACCTGGGTACAGCTAAGCGCATGACCATGTCTAAAGAAAACACCACGATCATCGACGGCGCTGGTGCAGAAAACGATATCGAAGCTCGCGTTAATCAGATCCGCGCGCAAATCGAAGACACGTCTTCTGATTATGACAAAGAGAAGCTGCAAGAGCGCGTTGCCAAACTAGCAGGCGGTGTTGCTGTTATCCGCGTTGGTGCTGCGACCGAAGTGGAAATGAAAGAGAAGAAAGCACGCGTTGAAGATGCTCTGCACTCTACTCGTGCAGCTGTTGAAGAAGGCGTAGTGCCTGGCGGTGGTACCGCACTCGTTCGCGTTATGGCTAAAGTACAAGGCCTGACTGGCGAAAACGAAGATCAAAACCACGGTATCAACATGGCGCTACGCGCTATGCAGTCACCGCTTCGTCAAATCGTGACTAACGCTGGTGAAGAAGCTGCCATCGTGATTAATCGCGTTAAAGATGAAGTAGGCAACTTCGGCTACAACGCACAGACCGGCGAATACGGCGATCTGTTCGAAATGGGCGTTCTTGACCCCGCAAAAGTAACCCGCACTGCGCTGCAGTCCGCTGGTTCTGTTGCCGGCCTGATGATCACCACTGAGTGCATGATCGCAGAAGACCCCGAAGAGAAAGAAGGCGCGCCTGACATGGGTGGAATGGGTGGTATGGGCGGCATGATGTAATGCAACCCTGAGCCCTTTGCTCAAGATGACTAGCTGTTAATGTCATCACCAACAACCCCGCCCTGTGCGGGGTTGTTGCGTTATAGAGGCCTAAACGATAGTAACTCTGCCGCATAACTTATCGTCCATTCAGCTAAGCCAACGTGCTATTATCAGGCCGATTTTTTAAGGCTATAGGGCGATAACGCATGTTGCAGCATATTCGTATCGTGCTCGTACAGACCTTCCACCCAGGCAATATTGGGGCTGCGGCGCGGGCAATGAAAACCATGGGCTTGACTGAGCTGGTACTGGTTAACCCACGCTCATACCCTGATGAAGAAGCCACGCGCCTTTCCGCGGGCGCTAACGATGTGCTTGATAATGCCCGCGTTGTCAGCTCGCTAGACGCCGCTGTTATCGACTGCGTTCAAGTGGTGGGAGCAAGCGCACGCCTGCGCAGCCTACCGTTGCCACACTATGATGAACCCGATGATATGGCGGTGGACGTTATTCAGAACGCGCAAACCGGGCCGGTAGCATTAGTGTTTGGGCGAGAGCGCTCAGGGCTTACAAATGATGAGATTCGCTGCTGTACCCACCAGGTCAGCATTCCGGCCAATGCCGATTACGGCATTCTGAATTTATCTCAAGCGGTGCAAATTTTAGCGTACGAAGTGCACCGTGCATGGCGTAAAAGCGCAGATAACGATTTCGCATATCAACGGCCGCTGGAAGCGACACCCCCTAGCCGTGAGCAGTTTCTACACTTCCAAGCGCATCTCGGGGAGTTAATGCAAAAGAGTGGCTTTTTAACCCAACCCCACGCCCGCACTGAAGAGCAGCTTCAAGCACTCTTTGCCCGCGCGCAGCCTAGCCGCAAAGAGCTTTCTCTGCTGCGAGGCCTACTAAGCGCTTTTGAGTCTTATTTGCCTAAGCAGTGAGGCATGATTACTCAGAAAAAAGGGACAACGCCTGTTGTCCCTTTTCATGTCAAAGCAGCATGCCTACAGCATCATTGCCGCCAGCCAGCCAAAGCCCACTAACGGAATGTTGTAGTGCAGGAACGTAGGTACGACGCTGTCCCAAATATGATCATGCTGACGATCCACATTAAGACCGGAAGTCGGCCCTAGGGTTGAATCAGACGCAGGTGAGCCCGCATCTCCCAGCGCCGCTGCCGTACCTACCAGCACTACCGTGGCCATGGGCGAAAAGCCAAACTGCACTGCCAAGGGCACAAAAATAGCGGCAATGATGGGAATGGTTGAGAACGATGAACCAATCCCCAGCGTTATGAACAGCCCGACCAGCAGCATTACCAGCGCGGCTAAGCCTCGGTTATCACCCAAAATTGCAAAGGCGCCCGATACCAGCGTGTCGATTTCCCCCGTGGTTTTCATCACTTCGGCAAAGCCCGCCGCAGAAATCATGATAAAACCAATCAGCGCCATCATTCGCATGCCGCTAGTGAACAGATCATCCGCTTCCCGCCACTTGAATATTCCGCCAAGCGAGAGCAAACCGATACCGACCAAGCCCCCTAAAATCATTGAGCCGCTATAAAGCTGCAGTCCAAGCGCTGCGACGATGGCAAAGCCCGACATTATCAGCCCCAGCATATGAGGCTTGGCGGGCGTATGTCCTTCCATCACATTCGCGTTGGCAATGTCTTGAGTCTGATAGTCACGCGGGCGCCGATAGCTCCAAAATAGCGCGACGATTAGCCCTAACGCCATACCGCCTACCGGGATCGCCATGGCCATAGGCACCATGCCACGGGTAATCTCTAAGCCTAACGGCGCACCGGCACTATTTAAGTTAGCCAGCAATATATCGTTAAGGAAGATCGCTCCAAAACCTACCGGCAGCAGCATATAAGGCGCCGTTAATCCAAACGTGAGCGCACAGGCCACCGCGCGCCGGTCTAGCTTCAAGCGATTCATCACGATTAAGAGCGGTGGAATAAGCACGGGTATAAAAGCGATATGCACAGGAATAGCGTTTTGTGAAGAGATAGCGACCAGCAGAACCGCCGTTAGCAGCAGCACTTTAACTCGCGTTTGACGTGCCAGCGTCGTTTGTTTGCCCAGTAACGCAATCAGACGATTCGCCAGCATATCCGGCAAACCAGAGCGTGAAATAGCCACCGCAAAAGCGCCCAGCGTGGCATAGGCCAGCGCAACTTGGGCACCGCCACCTACGCCGTTATTAAACGCATCCATGGTTTGCTCAAGCGTCAGTCCACCCACTAAGCCACCGACTAAGGCGCCTAGCACCAGCGCGAAAACCACAGAGACACGCGCCAGCGATAGCGCCACCATCACCAGCACCGCCAGAATTACTGCATTCATGAAGATCCCTAAAGCTATTGAAAGGCTATAAACAGCGAAGGTGGCGAATTTTAGCAGAATAAAACGACAAACCTAAGCGGAGGACTCAGCAAACGCACTACTTTATTCGCTCATCTCGACACCCTATGAGGCAGCTTCTAAATCCACACATCTCATGTCATAGTCCATAACATGCACTATTGACTACATCGTAAGCCAGCCCATAAAGAGAACACGATGGCCTTTGTTCGCCACAACGCACTACTACTAATTGTACTAGCAGGCCTCGTGCTTTCCATCGCGATGGGATTACGCCATGGCTTTGGGCTTTTTATGGAGCCGCTAAGCAGTGAACTTGGCTGGGGCCGCGGCGTTTTTGCCTTCGCACTTGCCTTACAAAATCTGGTATGGGGATTGTCGCAACCTTTTACCGGTGCGCTCGCTGACCGCTTTGGAGCGGCAAAAATAATTATTGTTGGGGGCATACTGTACGCGCTAGGACTCCTGTTGATGGGCCTCTCTACCTCAGCGCTGGGCATGGCGTTAAGTGCCGGCCTACTAATTGGTCTTGGCCTTTCAGGCACGACATTCTCCGTGATTTTAGGTGCCGTTGGCCGTGCGGTAGCGCCCGAAAAACGCAGTATGGCCATGGGTATCGTGAGCGCAGCAGGCTCATTCGGCCAATTCGCCATGCTTCCCGGCACTCTTGGTTTAATTGAGTGGCTCGGCTGGGCCGCGGCGCTGATAGCGATGGCGGCAATTGCAGCCCTGATTATTCCCCTGGGAGCCATGCTGCGTGACAAGCCCACTACTAAAACCGCCTCTGACCTAAGCTTGAAAGATGCGCTCAATGAAGCGGCCGGGCAAAAAGGGTTTTGGCTGCTTTGCCTAGGGTTTTTCGTCTGCGGCTTTCAGGTCGTGTTCATTGCCGTACACCTTCCCGGTTACTTATTTGATAACGGGCTCGCCGTACAGGTGGGCACAACCGTGTTAGCACTGATTGGGCTATTCAATGTCTTTGGCACCTATATCGCTGGCTGGATGGGCGGCATCTGGTCTAAGCCCAGGCTGCTAACCTGGCTCTACTTACTACGTGGCGTCGTCATTAGCGCTTTCTTATTTTTACCACTGAGCGCGATCAGCGCCTATGCGTTTGGCATCATCATAGGCGTTCTTTGGCTGTCCACCGTGCCACTTACTAACGGTATCGTTGCATCAGTCTTCGGCGTTCGTCATCTTTCCATGCTGGGGGGCATCGTTTTTCTCTTTCACCAACTAGGTTCTTTTATGGGTGTTTGGCTGGGCGGCTATCTCTACGATCTTACCGGCAACTACAACACGGTATGGCAAATTGCTATTGTGCTCTCTGTGGTAGCCGCGGCACTCCATTGGTTTATTAGCGAAAAGCCGCTTGAGCGCTCCCCGTCAACGGTGATGACCTCATGAAAATTGAGAGGCTTCTCAAGATAGCAACGGCAGCGCTGCTGCTATGCGGCCTCATGCTTGCGTGGTGGGGCTGGCAGCAGGCTGATGCAACCTTGCTGCTAATGGGAACGCGCCTTTGCTAGGCTCCTTACCCGGAGACTAGGCAGCTGAGTGATAATTTTGTAACTAAAACGATATCAGCAGATGACTGATTCTTAGCGGATCTCTTTTCTGTATTATCAACTGGCAAGCTTTGTGCGTAAAAATACGCGACTACCCAATGATTGTTACACCAGCCTCCGATATAATCTGCCGATGACTGAATCTAATCCGAACGCCTCATTGCCCGCCGCCAGCATTCCTGGCGATGCGCTGCCCCCCGTGGAGCAGCACGCCCTGCAATACGCGACGGTGCGCAACGCTCACGAAACCGAATTGATTGAAGACTATGTTGAGCTGATAGGTGATTTACTAATGCACCGCGGCGAAGCCCGTGCAGCGGATATAGCCAACCGCATGGCGGTTAGCCAGGCGACGGTATCGAAAATGATTCGGCGTTTAAATGAGCTGGAGCTAGTGACTAGCAAGCCTTACCGATCGCTGTTCCTCACAGAGGCTGGCCAAAAAATGGCCGAGACGTCGCGTGCTCGCCACGACATCGTGCTGCACTTCCTGCGTGCACTGGGTGTTAAAGATGCCACCGCCCGCATTGATGCTGAAGGCATGGAGCATCACGTAAGCGATGAAACACTCACGATCATGCAACGCTTTACCGATCAGCAGCAAAAATAAAAGCTAACCGCCACTGCCTGATACTCGGGCGGGCATTCCCAGCCTCCCGATGCCAGGCAATTTTAGCGCAGGCCGCATAACATCAAGACCAACGCTCAGCCCTAAAAAGTTAATTTCAATACCCTCTTCCAGCGCGAGCATAACGCCGATCACGCCACCCAGTGAAAACTGGTAGCCGGTGCCGCTGGGGGTGGGCGCAAACACGCCGTTAAAAATATAGTCCTTGCCGATAGCCGTCACAGGCAGCGTTACCTCAAACCCTGGAACTTCACGTATTACCCAGGCAATAAAGCTGTTGCTGTTAGGTCCAGGCCATACGCGGTAAAGGTCGGCTTGGGGATAATCCATGGCAGCGGCCTCTATCTTCGGAATCATCCGGACAGCCGCTTCGCCGCGGTAATCGGCCAATAGCGTAGGCGGATTTCCAAACCAAGCCCGGTCAGGCGTATCAATAGACGACACCACCGTCGGCCGCCGCCAGCTCAATACCTGATGAAGCCGATAGCTATCAGCGTTTTCCGCTTTGGTAGCGATCCAAATATGCTCCCCAAACGCCCCTCGCCAGTTGTATGCCCGGGCCGAATAGACCTGCACAACGGCCTCGGAATGCTCTGATGGATCAGGCGCAATACCCACTGAGGTGCGATCTAACGATGACCAGTGAACATCCGTGACCACCTGATTGCTCGCCAATATCCATGCAGGGCCCACTAACAGCAGCGCCAAAAGCGCCACGAGACTGAGCAGCCATCGCAGTAGCGTTTTCATCGTAATACCCATAAGGCTAATCGTTAACTGTAAGTACCGCGATAGCTTACAAGACGCAAGCGTATTGCGTGACGAGTTGATGCGTCAGTAGTATTTAGAGGAGGGAAATAAAAAAGAATGATGCTAGAAATGGTGGTAGCCCCAGAAGCCACATCCCGGCACACGCAGCCACCACTACCGTTGCTCCCTTCCGGGCCTGGCGGGGTTCGCAGTTTAGCGTTGCGGGAGGACCTAAGGGGCCACCATAACGGCACACTCTGTTGACGTGAGTGTGCTAATGCTGATGTGGTGGCTACGCCCTGATTTGAACAGGGGACCCCATCATTATGAGTGATGTGCTCTAACCAGCTGAGCTACGTAGCCTTTTCCTCATCAACGGGTGCAGATTATGCCTATCTTAAATGCGAAAGGCAAGCCGGATTCCGACTCACCTCCCCCACCTAAATTAGCTTATTGAATGGCAGCGCGCACGGCCTCTGCGCCAGGCTCGCCATTGCGGGTCGTTACGCCGTCTAACCACTCGTCCAGGATACTGTCATTGGCTTTTAAGTAGTCACGCGCGGCGTCACGGGGTGCGACGCCACCATCCATAATCGCGCTCATCAGCTGGTTCTCCATTTCCAACGTAAAGGTCATATTGCGCAATAATGCCCCTACATTTGGGCACTCATCCACAAACCCAGCGCGCGTATTCGTATGCACCGTCGCGCCGCCTAGTTCTGGGCCAAAATAGTCATCTGCACCGGAAAGATACGCCATCTCAAAGTTAGAATTCATGGGGTGTGGCTCCCAACCTAAAAACACCATCCACTGCTCGTTAGGAACGCGCGCGCGCAACTCCGCCAACATCCCTGCCTCGCTGGAGTTAACCACCTGCCAATCGCCTAATTCATAGGCATTATCATCAATCATTTGCTCGATTAGCTCGTTACCATCGTTCCCCGCTTCAATGCCGTGCACGCTGCTATCAAACTGATCGGCATGCTCGGCTAAATCATTCACTGATGTCACACCCGCATCGTACACATATTGCGGCACGGCCAGCGTGTATTTGGCTCCCTCAAGGTTAGCTACCAAGCGCTCAACCTCACCTCGCTCAATATAAGGGTCGCTGATCGATGCCATTGAAGGCATCCAGTTGCCTAGGAAGACATCAAAATCATTGTTGCGCATACCGGCGTAGGCAATGGGCACAGAGACCGTATCGACGCTGGGTGCATAGCCAAGCCCTTCGAGCACCTCACTAGCCAGCGCAGTGGTCGCGGTAATGTCTGTCCAGCCAACCTCAGCAAAGCGCACGCTGCTGCATTCATCGGCATAAGCCGCCGTTGGCAATCCGGCGGCCAGTAATAAAGCACCGGCATAACGCGTCGAAATTTTACTCATGTTCGTTGTCCCCTTGAAACGTTTGATGCGAGCACTCTGAGACCGCAGCCTTCGCATTCCTAAAAAATTTGGCGTCTTTTACTGACTGATCTTTTATTGATTGAACGTTCAATAAAAAAATGACATCATGGTTAGGTAATCATGCCTTCGCCTGGGTTTCAAGTTTAGGCCCACGTAAGGCATTCAACGGATTATGAGAGTCTCTAGGAGATAGCTGTGCCAAAGGTGGGAATGGAACCAATACGCCGCCAGCAGTTAATTAACGCAACGATGGCCGCCATTGACGAAGTCGGTTTAGCCGAAACTACCGTGATGCGCATTGCTCGCCATGCCGGGGTCTCTGCGGGCATCATCAGCCATTACTTTGGCGGCAAAGATGGTCTGCTGGAAGCAACCATGCGGCAAATACTGACCGACCTCACCGAGGCCGTTGCCGCGCGCCGTCATGCGTTAACAGACGACTCTCCCCGCGCCCACATCAGCGCCATTATTGAGGGGAACTTTGACCGCACTCAAGTCACCGGCCCCGCTGCCAAGACCTGGTTAGCCTTTTGGGCGAGCAGCATGCACAAGCCTATGCTTCAGCGTTTGCAAAACGTCAATGACCGCCGTCTTTACACGCATTTATGTCACCAGTTTCGACGCGTTATGTCACGTCATGATGCCCGCAGCGCCGCCCGTGGTTTGGCGGCGATGATTGATGGTCTGTGGCTACGCGGGGCGTTAACGCCCGCCGGGCTTGATGCAGATGAGGCCAGGCTTATCGCACAGGCCTATCTGGATCAGCTGCTTGCTCATCATGGCTGCGCAACCTCTGCGTGCGACACATACCGCTAGTTTTTTTATCCGAGGAGATCTACATGGCCGCTCAAGACATACAGCCTCTCTATATTGATGGTCGCCAGGTAAGCGCCACGTCAGGTGAAACCTTTACCGTCACCAATCCCTTTAATGGCAGCCTGATCGCTACGATCGGACAAGCCAGCCAGTCCGATGTTGATACCGCGGTTGAAGCCGCTCAGCGCGGACAGCGTGAGTGGGCGGCCATGACCGGCATGCAGCGTTCGCGCGTATTATTGCGCGCTGTGGCATTGTTACGTGAACGTAATGACGAGCTTGCCGAACTGGAAACCCGCAATACCGGCAAGCCAATCAGCGAAACGGCAAGTGTTGATATCGTGACCGGCGCCGATGCGCTTGAGTATTACGCTGGCCTGGCGCCGGCCATTGAAGGTAGCCAGATTCCCCTGCGCGATAGCTCTTTTGTATACACCCGCCGCGAGCCGCTGGGCGTAATTGGTGCCATTGGGGCGTGGAACTACCCAATCCAAATAGCCTGCTGGAAAGCGGCGCCGGCGCTGGCCGCAGGCAACGCAGTAGTATTTAAGCCTAGCGAAGTCACCCCGCTCACGGTCATGAAACTGGCCGAGATCTTCACGGAAGCAGGCCTGCCTAACGGCGTCTTTAACGTGGTGCAAGGCGATGGGCGCGTAGGCGCAATGCTCACTGAACATCCTGGTATCGCCAAAGTCTCGTTCACTGGCGAGGCGGGCACCGGCAAGAAAGTTATGGCCGCCGCCGCAAGCTCGACGCTAAAAGACGTCACTATGGAGCTGGGCGGTAAATCGCCGCTGCTGGTCTTCGCCGATGCCGACCTGGATCGTGCCGCTGACGCCGCCATGATGGCCAACTTCTACTCCAGTGGCCAAATCTGCACCAACGGCACGCGTGTGTTTGTTGAACGCAGCGTTAAAGATGCCTTTGAGGCCAAGCTAGTGGAACGCGTCAAGCGCATTAAAGCGGGTGACCCGATGGACCCTAGCGTCAACTTTGGTCCGCTGGTCAGCTTCGAGCATCAGGAGAAAGTGCTTTCCTATATCGCTCTGGGCAAAGAGCAAGGCGCTCGCCTGCTGGCAGGTGGCGACGACTGGAACACAGGCAGCTTTGCAGATGGCGCCTGGGCTGCACCGACGGTATTCACCGACTGCACCGACGAGATGCGTATCGTGCGTGAAGAGATCTTCGGCCCGGTAATGTCAGTGCTGGTTTTCGATGACGAAAATGAAGTTATTCGCCGCGCCAATGACACCACTTATGGACTTGCCGCCGGTGTCTTCAGCGAAAGCCTGAATCGCGCCCACCGCGTGATTCACCAGCTGGAAGCCGGTATTTGCTGGATCAACACGTGGGGTGAGTCACCTTCCGAGATGCCGGTAGGCGGCTATAAAGAATCGGGCATTGGTCGCGAGAACGGTATTGAGACGCTTAATCACTATACCCAAACCAAGTCCGTACAGATTGAAATGGGCCCGTTTGAGTCAGTGTTTTAAGGAGGTATTATGTCCCAACCACGCGAATTTGATTACATCATTATCGGCGCAGGCTCCGCGGGCAACGTGCTTGCTACTCGCCTGACCGAAGACAGCAACGTCAGCGTGCTGCTGCTGGAAGCGGGCGGCCCTGACTATCGCTTAGATTTTCGTACCCAAATGCCGGCAGCACTGGCCTTTCCGTTGCAGGGAAAACGCTATAACTGGGCGTTCGAAACCGACCCAGAACCGCATATGGATGGCCGCCGCATGGAGTGTGGCCGAGGCAAAGGCCTGGGCGGCTCCTCGCTAATTAACGGCATGTGCTATATCCGCGGCAACGCCCTCGACTACGACAACTGGGCTAAACAGTCCGGTCTTGAAGATTGGGACTACTTAAGCTGCCTGCCCTACTTCAAAAAATGCGAAACCCGCGACACCGGCGCTAATAGCTACCACGGTGGCGAAGGCCCGGTCAGCGTGACCACGCCAAAAGCGGATAACAACCCGCTCTATCGCACCTTTATTGAAGCTGGTAAGCAGGCAGGCTACCCGGAAACCGAAGACGTAAACGGCTATCAGCAAGAGGGTTTCGGTCCCATGGACCGCTTTGTGACGCCGAAGGGCCGCCGTGCGTCCACTGCTCGTGGCTACCTAGACACCGCCAAAAAACGCCAAAATTTAACCATTGAAACTCACGCGGTTACTGACGTTATTGAATTTGAAGGCAAGCGCGCCGTTGGCGTTCGCTATGAGCAGAAAGGCGAAAAGCAGCAGGCGTATGCCCGCTGTGAAGTACTTCTATGCGGAGGCGCTATCGCCTCGCCGCAGATTTTGCAGCGCTCAGGTATAGGCAATCCAGAACTGCTGAAAGAGCTTAATATCGAGACGGTTCACGCCCTGCCCGGCGTAGGTGAAAATCTCCAGGATCATCTGGAAATGTACATTCAATACGAGTGCAAAGAACCTATCTCGCTCTATCCGGCGCTGAAGTGGTACAACCAGCCTAAGATTGGCGCTGAATGGCTATTCAATGGTACCGGCGTTGGCGCCAGCAACCAGTTCGAAGCCTGCGGGTTTATCCGCAGCCGCGATGAAGAAGAGTGGCCCAATCTGCAGTATCACTTTCTGCCCATCGCGATTAGCTACAACGGAAAAAGCGCGGTGCAGGCCCACGGCTTCCAGGCCCACGTTGGCTCTATGCGCTCGGAAAGCCGTGGCCGTATCCGCTTAACGTCGAAAGATCCTCACGCGGCGCCGAGCATTTTGTTCAACTACATGGCGAAAGAGAACGACTGGCAAGAGTTTCGTGACGCCATTCGCCTCACTCGAGACATCATCGCCCAGCCAGCGTTTGAGAAGTTCCGCGGCCGTGAAATAGCCCCTGGACCGGATGTCCAGTCAGACGCGGAACTCGATGCGTTCGTTAAGGAACACGCCGAAACTGCCTACCACCCTTGCGGCAGCTGTCGAATGGGCAGCGATGACATGGCCGTCACCGATGGCCAGGGCCGCGTCCATGGCATTGAAGGTCTGCGCGTGGTCGATGCATCACTTTTCCCAGTGATCCCTACCGGCAATCTAAACGCTCCGACCATTATGCTGGCGGAAAAAATCGCTGACCGTATAAAAGGCAACGCGCCGCTGCCTCGTGCCAGCGTTGACTACTACGTTGCAAACGGCGCGCCCGCGCAGCGTATCTAACCAGAAGCGCACCTGAACATTGAGTCCGTTTCTCACTCAAAACGCCATGGCTTGTTGCCATGGCGTTTTTTTAGAGCGTGTGTGGCTATAATGGCCTTACTCCTACCTAAATACTTGCACCAAACGGCACCCATCTGCCAATATTCAAACAGGCGTTCGACCTACTATTGTATTGCCTTTTTACTAACAACAGCAGGCTGAAATAAAAGGCCTGAAACAGAGAGAGAGTCTATGCTCACCCTACTCCTAATCGTGCTCGCCATTGCTGGCCTGCTCGTGGTAATGCGTCGCGAAGCTGGCGCGCCCGCGGCGCTGGCCGTGCTTGGCGTATTGGGCCTTGTTGGCCTGCTGTTTGACGCGGAAGTCATTGGCGTACTGCTCTTGATTGGCGCAGCTGCCGTTGCCGCAGCCGGCCTCCCCGCGCTGCGCAGCCAATGGCTAACGCCGCGCCTATTTACCATGTTTAAAAAGGTAGCGCCGAAAGTATCGGCGACAGAACGCACGGCTTTAGAAGCTGGCAGCGTTTCCTGGGATGGGGAATTATTTTCAGGCAAACCTCAGTGGGACAAACTGCTGGCCTTTAAAGACGATGGCCTGCGCGACGATGAAAAAGCCTTTTTAGCCAATCAGTGCGACAAAGCGGCGGGGATGTGCAATGCCTGGGATATTGCCCATGAGCGCGCCGACCTGCCTCAGCAGCTTTGGGACTACCTGAAAAAAGAAGGCTTCTTCGGCATGATTATTCCGAAGGAGTACGGCGGGCTTGGCTTCTCCGCGAAAGCCCAGTCGATGGTGCTGCAAAAACTCTCTGCCAATGAAACTCTGATGGTCACCGTGGGCGTTCCCAACTCGCTCGGCCCCGGTGAACTGCTGCTAAAATACGGCACTCAAGAGCAAAAAGATCACTACCTGCCGCGCTTATCCGACGGCCGTGAAATCCCTTGCTTTGGCCTTACCGGCCCTCGCGCGGGTTCAGACGCGACGTCCCTGCCCGACACCGGCATTGTCTGCAAGCAGATCATTAACGGCGAAGAGGTGCTGGGTCTTCGACTTAACTTCGAAAAGCGCTGGATCACCCTCGCCCCCATCGCCACCGTTGTGGGTTTGGCCTTCCGCCTGTTTGATCCAGAGAAACTGCTGGGTGACGAAGAAGATCGCGGCATAACGCTGGCCTTAATTCCACGTGACACCGCCGGCATGGAAATAGGCCGTCGCCATCATCCTATCGGCAGCCCGTTTATGAACGGCCCGATTGTGGGTAGCAACGTCTTTGTACCGCTGGACACCATCATCGGTGGCCAGGACATGATCGGCCAAGGCTGGCGCATGTTGGTCGAATGCCTGTCTATTGGCCGCTGTATCACGCTGCCTTCAGGCGCTACCGGCACTGCGCGCTACGCCCTGGGTTGGAGCGGCGGCTTCACCCGTGTCCGTCGTCAGTTCAACGTGCCGGTTGCGGAAATGGAAGGCGTGCAAGAGCCACTCGCACGCATGGCCGCGATGGCCTACATTTCCCAGGCAACCGTGTACCAAACCGCGAACATGATTGATCACGGAGAAAAGCCCGCGGTGCCTTCCGCGATTCTGAAAAGTCAGCTAACCGAGTTTCAGCGCGTTCTGCTTAGTGACGCCATGGATGTGCATGGCGGCAAGGCGGTGACGCTTGGCCCGCGCAATTATTTGGGCATCGGCTACAGCGCAAACCCGGTGGCGATCACCGTGGAAGGCGCCAACATTATGACCCGCAACCTGATGATTTTTGGTCAGGGCGCTATCCGCTGTCATCCGTATGTGCTGGATGAACTGGCTGCTAAAGATGCAAACGATATCCAGGCGTTTGATAAGGCCTTCTTCGGCCACGCAGGGCTTATTTTCGGCAACGCAGCCCGCGCCTTAACCCTGGGCTTCGGCCTGGGTAAAGCCAGCGTACCTTTCGATGCCCCTGCGGCCATGTATGCTCAAGACGTGGCGCGCCTCTCTGCGGGCTTCGGGCTATGTGCCGATGCCGCGATGGCAAGCCTGGGCTCAGCGCTTAAGAAGCGCGAGATGCTTTCTGCTCGCCTGGGCGATGTGCTGTCGAACCTTTATCTCACCTCGATGGTGCTCAAGCAGTGGCAAGCCGGCAGTAAGGTAGAAGGCGAAGAAGCGCTGCTGCATTACAGCTGCCGTTTCCTACTTCAGCGCGCCGAGCAGGCGTTTGTGGAAATTTTTGATAATCTCCCCAATCGCATCCTGGGCAAAACGCTCAACGCATTGGTCATGCCTGCCGGTCGCCGCTGGAACAAGCCCCACGACGATCTTGCCCGAGACATCGCCAAGCGCGTTTCCACCCACAGCGCTCTGCGCACCAAGCTTCTGGATAACACGTGGGACGCGGATGACAGTGAACAGCGCAACCCGCTAGCGCGCTATAACGCTCTGCTAATTGACTATGACCGCGCCGAGGCACTCTATCGCACGGTGAACAAAGCCTATTCGAAAGGTGAGATACCGCAAACGGCGCTACACCCTGAAGCCCGTATTGAGGCCGGTTTGGAAAAAGGCCTCATCAGTGAGGACGATGCCGTCTTCATGCGTACCTTTGAAGCGGAAGTGTTGGAAATGCTCACTGTCGATGACTTCGCCTACGATGCTTTTGCCAAGGACAAGTCGACGCTAATTGATCACAACGGCCAATCCTCTCCAGCACCTCAGCAGGAAGAAACCAGCATTAAGTAACTTTTTTGCTCTGCTCGCCTTCAATCGGCCCCTGATAATAAGGGGCCGTTTTTTTGCGACCACGTTATCTACCTAACGCACAGGCCATGAGGCGAGACCAGCCTAGTGCGCCTAAAAGAACATTGAATGTTCGAAAATGATCACCTATAGTTTCGTTAGTGAAAAAACAATCAGCTTCCTACTGCTCACACCAGGACAGTAAGCGAGTTTTTTATGTTAACGGGGCCCGCCATGACACTGCGAAATCGAAACACTGAAAAGTTACCTACCGGTATTTTTGACGCGCTCATTATCGGTGGCGGTATTAATGGCGCGGCCACGGCAGCGGCACTGGCAGGTAAAGGCGCAAAAGTTGCCTTGATTGACCGCGGTGACTTCGCTGGCAGCACCAGCATGCACTCCTCCAACTTAGTCTGGGGTGGCATTAAATACATGGAAAGCAACGACTTTTCACTGGTTCGAAAGCTGTGTAAAAGCCGCAATCATTTGATTAAGAGCTATCCTTCTACGGTGCAGGAAATCCGCTTCCTAACCACTATTTCAAAAGGTTTTCGCCACTCACCGCTCTACCTATGGGCGGGCACCTGGCTTTATTGGCTAATGGGTAATGGCTTTACCAAATTGCCACGCCTACTTTCATCGAAAAAGATTAAGCATGAAGAGCCCATCATCAACACGCAGAGCGCCGTCGGTGGTTTTGAATACTCCGATGCTTACCTGCACGATAATGATGCGCGATTTGTATTTAACTTTGTGCGCCACGCGCTCAACTATGGCGCAGTGGCCGCCAACTACGTTGAGTCACTTGGTGCAGAGCGTGAGGGTGATCTATGGGTCACCAAGGCGCGCAACGTGATGGACGGCAGTACCTTTGATATTCGCGCCAAGGTACTGATTAACGCGGCTGGCCCCTGGGTAGATCAACATAATGAGATGACAGGAGAGAAAACGACGCATCATCATCTCTATTCCAAAGGCATTCACCTTATTGTCCCGCAGTTAACCGATTCCCAACGCGTGCTGGCGTTTTTTGCCGACGATGGTCGGCTGTTTTTTGTCATTCCCATGGGTAATCGTACCTGCATCGGCACCACCGATACGCATATGGAGCACCCTGAGGTTGACGTCACTGCAGACGACATCGCCTTTGTGTTGGAGAACATCAACAAGCGATTAACGTTAGACAAACCGCTTAGCCAAGACGACATTATCTCGACCCGTTGCGGGGTACGGCCGTTAGCGATTAAGGGCGATCAAGGCAGTGACCGTGATTTCCTGCAGCTGTCACGCAAGCACGTGATCGATACCAATGACGAAAGCGCCCATATCAGTATCTTTGGCGGCAAGCTCACCGATTGTTTAAACGTTGGCGATGAAATTGCCGAGGAGATGACGCGTTTGGGCGTCACGCTATCTGCGCCTGATTTTCAATGGTACGGCGAGCCAGCAGATCCCGTGAAACAGCAATTTATGGATCAGGCCAAACATATGAACTTAGATGCGATGACCGCAGCGACGTCATCAGAGCCTCTCTCGACGCGACTCTGGCGGCGCTACGCTGACCAAGCCGTTCAGATGCTAGCCAAAATCCAAGATGACCCTGCTCAAGCTGACATTTTAATTGAAGGCACCGAGTATATTCGCTGCGAGCTAGAGCACGCCCGCGATCATGAAATGATCACCCAGCTTGAAGACTTTCTACGTCGTCGCGCTAAAGTCTCGCTCGTCGTACGCCATGAGCAGCTGCGCCAATCAAGTGGTTTAAAAGAAGCCTGCCGCGTCTTATTTGGCGACGATGCCGAAGATCGCTTTAACAGCTATTTTGAACAGCATCGGGATACCTCACTCCCACTGGTGCCCGCGGCCAACGCTTAATCTTTTCACCGCTACAAAAAAGCCCCCTTACTTAATAAGGGGGCTAATCATTACGTACCCGCTAAAACCTCCCGCCCTACTCTTCATCCTCGATGCGCAGCTGAGAATCTCCAGAGAGCACTTCATCCCAGGCCTCTTCCAATGTGCAGCCTGAACGGCTATCCACGGTATCGATGACCTCAACCGCATGCTGCAGTGACTCACGATTGCCCTTTAGCGCCACGACCAGCCTGGCAAGATCTTGCTTGCTGAAAGAGCTGGCGATGCTATCAGCTTGTTGGCTAAGTTCGATGCAGTTCATTAGTAATACCTCATGGTATGGTCATCCACTGCCTGTCCGTTAATCGGTTACCAAGCAGCCATCTTATTGAGAAAGAAGGGTGACATTGCTACTCATGCTGGACCGGATAAGTGTCCAGTTCGGTAACTGCAAGATGGTCACAAGCGTTACAAGACCTTCGCCTTTAGCACTGGGGTAATCATGAAGCGCTATGGGTTCTGTAGCAGGGATCAGTGAAGTGGCTCGGGATAACGAAACACTCGCCTAATCCATAGATTCACTATGGGTGACGACACCAAAGCTAACAATGCATCATTGGCCGCAGGCGCGGTTGTAACCCGACTACATCAACGCCGATTAGGCGCTGGCGGTGTTAAAGTATTTCATGAGGAGTGCAAAAAGCGCAGACATGACGGCTCCGCCTTATTAGGCAATATACAGCGCAACATCATGCTGGGTGAGTAAACGCTGAATCGCCTCTGAGGGCTTACGGTCGGTAAACAACGCATCAAGCTGATCCAAATTACCTTGGCGTACTACCGGGTTGCGGTGGAATTTTGAATAGTCTGCCGCCAAATAGATACGCCGCGAATTCGCGATAATGGCCTGAGCAACGCGGACTTCCTGATAATCAAATTCCAGCAGCGAGCCGTCCTCATCAATACCGCTGATGCCGATAATGCCGTAGTCCACTTTAAACTGATTGATAAAGTCGATAGTGGCCTCGCCAATGATACCGCCATCGCGAGAGCGCACCTGGCCACCGGCAATAATGACGGTGAAATCCTCTTTATGCTGCAAGATAGCGGCAACATTAAGGTTATTAGTAATAATTTCCAGCCCCTGATGCTCTAGCAACGCCTGAGCGACCATTTCATTACTGGTGCCGATATTAATAAACAGTGAAGAGTGATTCGGAATATTTTGAGCCAAGCAGTGGGCGATGCGCTCTTTCTCTTCCAGGTGCAGCGTCTTGCGGGTGCTGTAGGCAGTATTGACCGTACTGGACTCGACCCCTACGCCACCATGAACTCGTCGAACCCGCCCTTCATCCGCCAGTGTGTTTAAATCGCGGCGTATGGTTTGCGGCGTCACCGAAAAGTGGGCGGTGAGTTGTTCAATGCTCATATAGCCTTGCTGCCGAACTAGCTCGACAATGGCATCCTGACGAAATTGTTGGTTCATAAGCCCGGCCTGTTCGATTTTTATTGGTATCTGAACGTAGTAGGTTAGCAAAATTTTCGAAACCTAATAACAACCATCAACCATTCGCCCTATATCTATTAACAGGCCGAGCAATGTCACGCCCTTCTAAAGCGGCCATACCAGCATAATGAGCGGTATAGAAACCGCCAACACCACGATCGAAAGCGGCAGCCCTAGTTTCCAATAATCACTGAATCGATACCCGCCCGGCCCCATCACTAAAGTATTCGACTGATGCCCAATCGGGGTTAAAAACGCACAGGATGCGCTGATTGCGACGACCATCAAGAACGGGTCAAGAGAGACATTAAAGCCATTCGCTAGGCTGACCGCAATCGGGGCCATCAGCAGAGCAGCGGCTGCATTGTTCACCACATTAGAAAGCAGCATGGTTAGCAGGAACAGCCCAATCATCGTAATCACCACTGGCCAGTCGCTGCCAAAACGCAGCAGCGCGCTGGCCACCATGTCCGCGCCTCCGCTGGTTTCTAATGCTTCGCCAACCGGAATCATCGCCGCTAGCAGTACGATCACAGGGCCATCAATCGCCTGATAGCCCTCGCGTAACGGCAGCACCCCGATCAGTAGTGAAATGAGCGCCGCGGTGCTCATAGCGACGGCGGCAGGCAATAAATCAAACAGCATGGCCACAATGGCTAACGCAAAAATGGCAATAGACAGTGCCAATTTACGCGGCTGCCCTAAGTGCAGCTCACGCTTAGCAAGTGGGAGACAGCCTAGTGAGGCCAGGCTTTCGGAAATTTCATTTTCACTGCCTTGCAGCAACAGTACGTCACCGGTTTTAAAACGAATATCGCGCAAGCGCTGTTTCAAGCGCCCACCGTCCCGAGCAACGGCCACTAAGTGAAGCCCAAACTGGTGGTTTAAACGCAGCTGCCGAACGCTGCGATTAATCATCATTGAATCATTGCGCACCACCGCTTCGATTAGCTGTAACCCTTCGGTGTCGACCGGTGCGGCCTCCTTCGCCGGCTGTTTCTTTTTAGCCGGCTCAGCATCAGGATGCTCGGAAGCTTCTGGCTCTTCCTCAGCGTCCTCTTCCAGCTCGGCAATCGCACTAAGCCCTACTTTGTCTTCCAGTATTTGGAGCTCATCGGGCCCTGCTTCTAACAGCAGAATGTCGCCCTCTTCCAAAGCACCGTGAAAGTTATAGCCTGCACGCCGATCATCATCACGCACCACTGCCAGCACAGGGATCGTTTCGTCCAGCTCGTCGCGCAGCTGCTGCAGCGTTAAACCTTTGGCTTTTGATCCTTCTGCCACTTTTAATTCGACCAAATAGTTAGCGGTATCAAACATTTCATCCGTAGAGGATTGCCCGCTGCGTTTGGGCGTCAGGCGCCAGCCGATTAACACAATAAAAGCCAGCCCCGCCAGCGCGACGGCAATACCCACCGGAGAGAAGCTAAACATACTAAACGCATCACCCGTCACTTCACGGCGATAGCTAGAAATAATGATATTGGGCGGAGTACCAATCAGCGTGGTCAGGCCACCGAGCAACGACCCAAACGCCAACGGCATCAGCAGTAAAGAAGGCGAGGTATTGTGTTCACGGGCCAGCCGCATCGCCACGGGAAGCAGTAGCGCCAAGGCACCCACATTATTCATAATACCCGATAGCAATGTAACGGTACCGACCAACACCAGAAGCTGAAGAAACAGGTTTTCACCCACTTTGAGCACTTGATTTGAAATAATATCGACCACGCCAGAGCGCTCAAACCCCCGGCTAATTACCAGCACCGCAGCGACAGTAATGACCGCCGGGTGGCCAAAACCGGCGAAGGCGCCTTCAGCGGGCACCAGCCCCAGCATCACAGACCCAAGCAGTGCTGCCAGCGCGACTAAATCATAGCGAAACCGGCCCCATATAAAAGCAACCAGCGTTAGTCCAAGTACGATAAACACTAGTGTACTTGGTGCCAAACCGATAACGTCTGCTGCCATGCCAATCACCTCCGTGTGCCGCCATTGAATAAGAACAAGGCGATTGCACCGCCCTATCGGTTTACTTGTCTAACTGCCTCATAAGCTAACGGTGCATACATCACCTATACATTAGGCGATATTTATACAGCCGTATATGACCTGCAGATGGCGCGTAAAAATATAACTAACTCTCTGCCTGCACAAGCATTCACTGCACTCTGCCGTTGAAATCGATAAGATAAAGGTTCAAGGGTATTCAGCACACTGGAGATCGTATGGATTTATGTCACCGCTTGCGCGAGGCTGCCGAGCCCCACTGGAATGCCTCGGTGAATCATCGTTTTGTGGACCAATTGATTGAAGGAAATATTGCGGATAGCGTTTTTGCTCGCTATTTGATTCAAGATTTTCACTTTTGCGATAGCTTTGTACGATTACTTGGCGCTGCGGTTTGTGTCGCCGACGATCCAAATGCCCGTTTAACGCATGCACGCCAGCTGTCGGTACTGGCGGGCAGCGAATATCGCTATTTTATCGATTCGTTTGCAGCATTAAATATTCCCGAAGCACAGTGGAAAAACCCTGAGCTGGCCGAGCCAACCCGCGCGTTTATTGCGCTAATGGAAAGCGCCTGCAATTCACAGGATTACGCCTTTATCCTGGTAGTACTGGTAGTCGCTGAATGGCTCTATCTTGAGTGGGCTCAGCGTGCTCAAGAACCGCTGCCTATACGCTCTGAACACCGCGATTGGATTGTGCTCCATAACGAGCCTGATTTTGTTCGTTGGGTTAATTTTTTATGTAACGAGCTAAACCGCGTAGGCGCCGAGCGTGATTTTGAAACACTTAGCAAGCCGTTTATTGAAGCCAGCCAAATTGAGCAGCGTTTTTTTGATATGGCCTTTGAGTTACAACACTAAATTGCTGCTATTTAAGCGATAGCTATTAATGCTTTAAATAACCTAGGCCGTAACTAACAAAAGCCGCTCACGGCGGCTTTTGTTATTAGCATGATGCCTTAGGGAAGCAATACGGTTGAACCCGTGGTTTTGCGACTCTGTAGCGCATCCTGCGCGTTGCCGGCCTCGGCCAGCGGATAGCGGTTGGCAATATCAATAGTGATTTTGCCGCTTTCAAGCATAGCGAAGAAGTCCTCACACATTGCTTCCAAACGCTCCCGAGTGTCTGCATAGCCATTAAGGCTAGGGCGGGTAACAAACAGCGCACCCTTCTGATTCAAAATACCGATATTCACGCCGTCAACCGGGCCGGAAGAGTTGCCAAAACTAACCATCAGGGCGCGTGGCTTTAAACAATCTAACGATGTTTCCCACATATCTTTGCCCACAGAGTCGTAGACAACGTCGCACATTTCACCGTTTGTCAGCTCACGTACGCGCTCAACAACGTTCTCTTCGCTGTAATTAATCGTCGCCCAGGCACCGTTCGCCATGGCGAGATCCGCTTTTTCTTGCGAGCTAACCGTACCTATCAGCTTGACACCTAACGCTTTCGCCCATTGGCAGGCAATCGAACCAACGCCACCGGCGGCCGCATGGAATAAAATGGTTTCGCCGCCTTTCAGCGCATAGGTTTGACGAAGCAGGTACTGCACGGTCAGGCCCTTGAGTATACTTGCAGCCGCCGTTTCAAAATCAACTGAGTCGGGCAGTTTAATGACTTTTGCCGCCGGCAGCGTGTGCAGCTGAGCATAGGCGCCTAGCGGGCCTTGGGCATAGGCGACGCGATCACCAACGCTTAAATGCGTGACGCCCTCACCAACGGCATCGATAACGCCCGCGCCCTCAGTACCCAGCCCGGAAGGCATAGAAGGCGCTGGATAAAGGCCGGTACGAAAATAAATATCAATAAAGTTAAGGCCAATCGCTTTATTGGCAATACGCACTTCACCTTGGCCAGGATCAGCAGCGGTCACATTGACCAGTTCAAGCACGTCGGATGCGCCGGTACATGTAAATTGGATACGCTGAGACATTAGATCATCCTTATTGATTGTTGAGTTTGGTCACTATTCAGCTGGCCAATAACAGACAGTGAGTGAATAGCGGACGTGCAACTGATAGTGCTATCGAAGCGTGTTGCGCCTTATAAATCAAGCTCGCATGCTAGCGCATTTGAATACGTGCCTGCACCTGAACACTGAAACGCTGCTGTCATGCACCCATGCTAGACTCAACATATATCTATCGTCGAAGGCTTAGGGATTTGTCATGACGCACCCCGCAATTCAACTGCCCACGCTGATTGCCCACCGGGGATATTCAGCCGCTGCCCCTGAAAACACCTTGGCGGCGGTGCGCGCCGCCCACCAGGCCGGGGTCGACTGGGTAGAGTTAGATGTGCAGCTACTCGGGGACGGTACGCCGGTAATTTGGCACGATGCAGACGTCGCGCGCTGCTCAAATAGCCGCGGAACACTTTCATCGATGGACTGGGCTAATGCCCAGAACTTAGACGCGGGCAGCTGGTTTGGCGATGCATTTTCGGGCGAGAAAATGGCCAGCTTAGAGACGATGCTAGCCCTGCTTAACGAGCTGGGCATGGGCGTCAATATGGAGATTAAGGTCAACAAAGGCCGTGATCCCATCGCACTGGTTGAGCGCACCCTGCCGGTAATGCTGGATACGCTGCCCTCCGAACGGCTGATTATCTCCTCCTTTGATAGCCACGCTCTTGCCCACTGTCGTCAGTTTGCGAACAGCGACCGACTAGCTCTGGGCGTGCTGTTCGGCAGTGTTCCTAAAACCTGGCGCGCACAGTGCGAGGCTATTGAGGCTTTCAGCGTGCACCCCGACTGGCCGCGCTTAAAGCGTATCCAAGCCGAAGCCATACTGCGCGATGGCTACCAGCTACTCTGCTACACCGCTAACGACCCAAGTGCCTTTCATAGCCGCTGGGAATGGGGCATAAGCAGCGTTATCACCGATGAGCCGGGCGCATTTAAACGCTTTTTAGATAGCCATTGATGCTGTGAAACATTATTGGAAACGGTGAAATATGCGTGGACGCGGTGAAGGCGCTGGCTCAATCACCTGACGCGGCGCCAGGCAAATAGTGGATCACATCGTGAAAGCGTAGCCGTGCATCGCCAGCGTTGCGCATGGCGTGAGGGCGGTCAGCAAAAAAACGTATACCTTCGCCCTCGCGCAGCGTCTGCCAGCGCTGATCAATACGCAGCTCCATCTCACCTTCAATCACCACCATATGCTCAACCACGCCGCTCGCATGCGCGGAAGATTCACTCATAGCCCCAGGCGCCAGCTCAATCATAAACATTTCAAAACCGAGCAGTGGGTCGTAGGGAAATAGCAGGCTCGCCTGCATACCGACACTGTCTGCCCCCCACACGGACTCCAGCCCATTGCGATGCAGCTCGCCTAATGCCGGTTTTTGACTATCAAAAAGCGTTGAAAACGATACCCGAAAGCCGCTGGCAATCTTCCACAGCGTGGAAACAGTCGGGCTAGATTCGCCGCGCTCTATTTGCCCCAGCATGGCTTTACTGACGCCTGTTTCAAGCGCGGCCCGGTCTAGGCTCCACTGACGATCCTTGCGTAATCGCTTTACCGTGGCGGCCATGTGACCCGCGATAGCCGGTGCGCTGATTTCATTCGCTGACATCCCTCTCGCTCCTGCTTATGTAAGTCATTTGCTCGCATCCGCGCCAACACGTGAGATGCCCGCGCGCATTGTGCGCTATAACGCACAATGATAGCATGCTTGAAATGTGCGCTATAACGCACAGTGTTGCGCTATTTGACGACTTATGTTGGCACGCTTTGCGGGAGGCCTCATGCAAGTGACATCAGAAAACTCTTCACCCCAACCGCCAGCGCGCAGGCCTTCGCTATGGCGCGACATGAGTGTCTCAACCGTAACCGCTGGTTTTGTCGCCGTGACTATTGGCTATACCAGCTCGGCGGCGATTATTTTCCAAGCGGCGGCCGCTGCCGGCGCATCACCGGCACAAATCAGCTCTTGGCTATGGGCGCTGGGCCTTGGCATGGGTGCGACCTCGCTGGGCCTGTCATTACGCTATCGCATGCCGTTGCTCACCGCATGGTCTACTCCCGGTGCGGCCTTCCTAGCAACGAGCCTACCTGGTATTCCCATGCAAGAGGCTATCGGCGCCTTTATGTTTTCTGCGCTGTTAATTACCGTGTGCGGCGTCACCGGTATGTTTGAACGCCTAATGCGCTACATACCCAGTGCGATTGCCTCAGCGATGCTGGCGGGCATTCTGCTGCGCTTTGGGTTAGATCTTTTCGTGGTCATGGAAAACGAGTGGCTGATACCGCTGGTAATGCTCGCCGCCTGGGTAGCAGGACGACGTTTGTGGCCATCGCTGGCAGTGCCTGGCGTCTTGATAACGGGTTTGGCTATCGCCGCCCTGCAAGGGCAAATCAGCCTGCACGATGTTCCGCTGTCCCCTTCCATGCCGGTCTTTACGGCCCCGGCATTTACTCTTTCTACGCTCATTGGCATCGGCATACCGCTGTTTGTCATCACCATGGCCACGCAAAATTTGCCGGGTGTCGCGGTGCTGCGCGCGGCAGGCTATCACCCTAACAGCTCACCACTGATAAGCTGGACAGGCGCCACTACGCTGCTATTAGCGCCGTTTGGCGCCTTTGCACTTAATATGGCGGCCATTAGCGCGGCGGTGTGCCTGGGCCCTGATGCTCATGAGAATCCACACCGGCGCTACACGGCAGGCGTGGCGGCGGGTATGTTCTATATCGTTTTAGGCATTTTCGGTGCCACCGTTACGGGCATCTTTAACGCATTGCCTTCGGCACTCGTAATGGCCTTAGCAGGCATTGCCCTGCTAGGCACCTTAGGCGGTGGACTGGCTAATGCTTTTTATGAGCCTAAGCAGCGTGATGCAGCCATCGTTACGTTCTTGCTAACCGGTTCAGGGATTACTCTACTGGGAATTGGCGGCGCATTTTGGGGGCTGGTGGCGGGTTTAGTGGTATTAACGATAACCACAAAAAAGCCCAGCGCGGCGTGAAGCCAGCGCTGGGCTTTTAAAGCCAGTTAAACACGGCTCAACTACATCGCTGACAGCTTCTCATCATCCAACACGCCTGACATACGGACCATCGCCAAGGCTTCATCCAGGCTGCCCATTTCTTCAATCATCACCAGCTCATTTTCCAAGCTCACCGGCTTGCCGGCGGTCTCTGACAACAGCTTTTCTAATGAAGCTACGTCCATAGCGTCGTCTAAATGATGCACATCCACTGACGCGCTATTGCGGCCCGGCAGATAGATGGTGCCATTAGAGAAATCCACGGCGTAAGCAATCACCCCAGGGACGATAAAAAACAGCAGCCCTACGCTGTTGGCGATAGCAATAACCGGGTCAATATCGCCGCTTAGCTGGCCTTTTCGCTCAGGATGAAAAATCGTACCACAACCACTTAGTGCCACCACAGAAGCCCCAACGACGGCTCCCGTCAACCAGCGACGCACTGCATGATGCATGAAGGTTCCCTCAAGTAATAAGAATAACGGTCGTCGATATAGCTATTGTGACTGACGTCTTATTGCCGATGACCGCACCGTAAACCAAAGCAGTTTAGCACAATCTATCAAAAGCATAGGGCGATCGTGATAGGTAGGATTTTGCCGCTTTAACGACTAGGCCGTACAATGTCGTCATTCAACGCTAACGGGGCTATAACGCCCTACGATTAAGCCCTGATGCTTAAGTACACGTACCCAAGGAATGCTCACGCCCATGCGCGCCAGCCAACTACTGATTGCCACGTTAAAAGAAACGCCGGCCGATGCCGAAGTCATTAGCCACCAGTTAATGTTACGCGCCGGGATGATTCGCCGCTTAACGTCTGGCCTGTATACGTGGCTGCCGCTTGGCCTGCGTACGCTGCGAAAAGTGGAAGCCATTGTGCGTGAAGAGATGAACCGCGTAGGCGCTCAAGAAGTACTGATGCCCGCCGTTCAACCTGCAGAGCTTTGGCAGGAATCAGGCCGTTGGGAGCAGTATGGCCCTGAGCTTCTGCGTATGAAAGATCGTCACGACCGTGACTACTGCGTGGGCCCCACTCACGAAGAAGTTATTACCGACCTAGTGCGCAAAGAAATCGCCAGCTACAAACAGCTGCCGGTCAATTTCTACCAAATTCAAACCAAATTTCGTGACGAAATTCGCCCACGCTTTGGGGTGATGCGCTCGCGTGAGTTCATCATGAAAGATGCTTATTCTTTCCACCTTGATGAAGACTCGCTGAAACAGACCTATCAAGACATGTACGACGCCTACACGCGTATCTTTACGCGCTTAGGACTTAATTTCCGCCCCGTGATCGCGGATAACGGCTCCATTGGTGGTTCAGGCTCGCACGAATTTCATGTCTTAGCGGACTCAGGCGAAGACGATATCGTGTTCTCTAACGCCTCTGACTACGCCGCCAACATAGAAAAAGCCGAGGCATTGCCTGCGCCGCTTGGCAGCCAGGCCACGCGCTCTGAGCCTAGCGAAGAACTGCGCCTGGTCGAGACGCCGGATGCTAAAACTATCGCCGCCTTAGTTGAGCAGTTCGATCTACCCATTGAGAAAACGATTAAAACACTGATGGTGCAAGCAGCCGAGGGTGGGCTGATCGCGCTGCTGATACGCGGTGATCACACGTTAAATGACGTTAAAGCAGAAAACCTTCCCCAGGTAGCCGCTCCGCTGACCATGGCTACAGAAGAAGAAATTCGCGCACTCGTTGGGGCTGGCCCAGGCTCACTTGGCCCCGTAGATCTTAAGATGCCGATCATTATTGACCGAAGCGTTGCCCTTATGAGCGACTTTGGCGCAGGCGCCAACGTGGATGGCAAACACTACTTCGGCGTTAACTGGGAACGCGATGTCGCCTTGCCCGACGTTGCCGATCTGCGCAACGTGGTCGAAGGAGATCCCTCTCCAGACGGCCAAGGCACACTGTCTATCAAGCGCGGCATCGAAGTAGGCCACGTTTTCCAGCTGGGTCAAAAATACTCACAGGCCATGAACGCAAGCGTGCTGGGCGACAACGGTAAAACCAGCCACCCGTGGATGGGTTGCTACGGTATCGGCGTAACACGCGTGGTCGCGGCAGCCATTGAGCAAAATCACGACGAATCCGGCATTATCTGGCCCAACGCAATTGCCCCGTTCCAAGTGGCGCTGGTGCCGATGAATGCGCACAAATCGCAGCGCGTCCGCGAAGAATCTGAACGCTTATACCAAGCACTGAGCGCGGCGGGTTTAGACGTATTGCTGGATGACCGCGATACTCGCCCAGGGGTTAAATTCGCCGATCTAGAACTGATGGGTGTTCCTCACCGCTTAGTGATTGGTGATCGTGGCTTAGACAACGGCGAACTGGAATATAAAGGTCGCCGGGACAGCGAAGCGACCATGGTTTCTGCGGATCAAATCATTGATTTTCTGCGCGAAAAAGCAAGCTAAGACATGAGTAAAAGCCACCGCGCGGCTAACGGCGCGGTGGCTCTTCAATCAAACCAGCTGCTAAAAACTGCCCCAGCAATTCAGCAATATCTTTGCGGACTTGCTCAAGCGAGACCGGCATAAAAAAGGCCACCAGCGTTTGGCTAAGCTCCTCAATAGTAAGCCCCTCATGTTGCAATAACGCCCACACCGCCCGGCTCGTCACATTCATTCTATGAATGGCACCACCCTCTTCGACAATCACAAATAGCTCATCGCCCAGCGGATATTCATACGCGGCTTGGCAGGCGTGCCAGCAGCGCGGATCGTTTCGATCTAACGCAGCAACGTCACGTGCAGGCAGATCTTGTGACGCTAGCGCATCGTTTGACGGCCGCGCATTCATCACCTTTTCTAGCTCACGCCCCACGAACTCGGCCGCTTGAAAAGCGTCGGCGTAACGCAAAAGAAAACAAGGGATATGCTTCATCAAGGACCAAAACTTAGCGACTAGTGCTTGATCTGAGAGCGTGTCAGCGAAATTCTGCTTTAACAGTTGCCAGAGCCCCTCGCCGTGCTGAAGCGCTGTTAGCTGCGGAGAAGCAACACTATCATCACGATCAATCAGTATAATCGCGCCAACCGGGCACTTTTCGCCATGACTGGCTAGCAGCGTTTCATCCAGTGCGACATAGCCATAGCGGTCATCGCTTGGCCCCTGATGATGATTGATAAAGTCCCGAAATTCATCGTCCAAAGAAGCGGGAAGCGGCAAACGAAGCCTGGGAGCAACGCCCAGCGACAGGCCCTCACCTTCAGGCGTTAATGCCACCACATCATCGCCAAACACGCGGTAACCGGCAGCCGCGAAAGCGGCGGTAAGCATACTCTTACCCGCACGATGCGAGTCAGGAAAAATCACGAGCTGATCGTTTATTTGCGCAGACCCACAGTGCAGGCCAATGTAATCAGGATGACGATGCAAAAACGCCCCGGCTAAATCGGCAATAACGCTGCATGAAGCGCTGACCGGTGTATCTAGCCACATACCTTTTGGCAGCGCTGGCGCCTGCTGCCAAAAGCCATCTTCTTGCTGCCAAACACAAATCTCAGGGGCCGTTGGCTGAAGCGGGCACTCCGTTAACGGCCACCCTGGCATCGCCGCCTGCATAACCGGCAGAAGTGGCTGCGCCCCCACCAGTCGAATATAAGGACCGATACCGGCTAACGCATAATCATTGGCAAGACAGTTTGCGGCTTTCATCACTCACCTCACCATAGGTGCTTCAGTACACGGCTGATACGCAGCTCGATCACACCGTCGCGTTCAAATCGTGAAAGCTCATCGGGGCGTGACCTGTAGGCCCGAGACTCATAGCCGCGGGATGATCCATGGCGACGATTATCGTGCGAGTTTGCGTAGCGGGGCCGTGAATGGTTAGGGCGCGAGTGACGCGGCCTGGAATGGCTGGGTCTTGAGTAGCTCGCTTTTGAGTGACCAGGCCGAGAATGATGGTCATGGGCCTGTGCTTGATCCATCGAAAGCAGCGTAGGCGCTACATAAAGAGCTGCCGCGCCTAGGCCTAAACTGGCCAACACCTGACGGCGGGAACGACGCTGCTTTAATAAGGTAGGCTCTTCGATTTGGCTCATATCTTCTC
This sequence comes from Vreelandella profundi, assembly GCF_019722725.1. Lineage (NCBI taxonomy): Bacteria > Pseudomonadati > Pseudomonadota > Gammaproteobacteria > Oceanospirillales > Halomonadaceae > Vreelandella > Vreelandella profundi. Next base: position 1,524,654 of record NZ_CP077941.1, on the reverse strand, counting down.
TCCGCAGTTATCGAACACTGTTTTATTTCTGCATTCACTTTAACCAAGGCGTCATCAGAGTGCCACTCAGTTGAGACTTTTCCCTATTGTTTGCTCATTGTGCTGCTTGTTCTGATACTGCTATGATTTAACGCACACCATAACAATGCATAGTGGCTAGCCTGCAAGCTTAGTAACGAGGCACTGGAAATTTGTTAACAAGACACTTAATGTTCACTCTTAAGTAGCCCGAGGTTATAATGAGCTTCAGACTTCATCTTTTGATAACATTGTTAGCTTTAGTTATTACGACACACGTTGTTTTATTATCAGCCGCATCCTATCTAACGTCAAAAAATACTGGTCACCCACACAAACAGACGCTAATATTTAACAGTGACTCGTCGTTACAAAACATGGCAATTTTAAACTCATCTGAGCCCGCAAACGGCACTGGCAATGAAAACAGTAGTGACGTTACCAACACCCCATTAGCAACATTACTGACTGGAGCACATAAAGAAATATTGTATATATTCCTGGGCTCTTTCTCTGCACTATCACTTCTTTCGATTTGGCTTTCTAAATATCTTGCCAAGCCTATTTTATCTGTTTATAAAGCAGCCTTTAAAATAGACCGCGGCCAGCAAATATTTATTTCAAAAAATGCCTATCGATATAAAGAAACCAGAACATTGGCGACAACACTTGCATCATTAAAAGCCAACATTGAAAAGCAGGACAGCGTTATACGCCACCATACACGACACGATAAGCTTACCAATCTCTTAAACTATCAATCAGCACTAGAAACACTTGAACAAGATACAAACAAAGAACGCAATCAAGAAATCACCGCCATGCGCCTCTCTTTTAATGAATTCAGCTCTATCAACAGTACGCTGGGCTATATCAGAGGGGATGAAATAATAACAGAGCTTTCCAATAGGCTACACCAACTAGCAACCGTCAACCTTCACTCCTTCCGGCTTTACAACAGTGAATTCCTACTCATTATATATGGACAAAAAGTTGATAAAGACTGGCTTGACGATTTCTTTAGCTTTCTTTGCTCACCTATTTTTTTACACAGCAGCTCATCTATAAGGCCTAGCTTTTCCTCGGGCATCGCGCGCTTTCCAATGGATGGACGCGACGCCCACCTCCTGTTGAGAAGAACGGATATTGCGCTAAATGAGGCACACAAAAACACGACTCAATATGAATTTTACAGTGAGTCAATTGAAAAGATAAATCTACGAAAATCCATTATCATCAACGATTTGAACACTGCCATTGCTAACCAAGAGCTATGGATGGACTACCAGCCAAAAGTAAAAACATCAGAGGGAAATGTTAACCACTTTGAAGCGCTGATGCGCTGGAACCACCCTACACTTGGGTTGATCTTTCCAGATGAATTTATTGAAATCGCCGAGCAAACAGGCAGCATTAAGCAATTAAGCCAATGGGTTCTAACACATGTGTGCCAACAGCTTCACACCTGGCAGCAAAGTGGCCATTTACTGTCTGTTGCGATTAATTTATCTGCAAACGATATTAATGACCAAACCTTACCTGAAAAAATATCTACACTAATGGCTGATTACGAGCTAGCACCTTGGCAACTTTCAATAGAGATCACCGAAAGTGCGGCACTTAAGGACATTGACACCGCTATCAATGTGCTAAATAAAATTTCAGCGCTAGGTATCTCTCTCGCTATTGATGATTTTGGTACGGGCTATTCTTCACTTTCACAATTAAAACTACTTCCTGTCGACGAACTAAAAATTGATAAATCCTTCATACTCCGCCTAAACACTGAAATGCGAAATTTAGAGATTGTCAGTTCGACAATACAGCTAGGCCATACGCTGGGCCTAAAAATAATTGCGGAAGGCGTAGAAAACTTTGACGCAGCCAATACGCTAGCTAAGTTAGGCTGTGATTTTCTCCAAGGTTATTGGATAGCAAAACCGATGCCAGCCCATCAAGTCATTCAGTGGCTAAAAAAGTTTGAAACTATAAAATTTAAAGATTAAAACTTACAGAATAAGTAACTCTATAGAAACACTAGCAGTGCTAGCGGCATCCTCGTCAGGATACCGCTTATTTCATGTATTATATTTCTACAGCACCTTACGATCTTCCACCTTACTATGTTCAGTACCCGGCGGAAGCGGATGCCCTTTGGCTAGCTCGGCACGCGTTGCTTCACGCACTTCAAGAATATTGACCTGATAGTTAAGCGTACGCCCCGCCAGAGGATGGTTGGTATCGATAGTGACCAGATCACCATTAACGTTTAACACGGTCACAATTTGTGGCCCCGCCTCGCCTTCAGTTTGAAAACTGCCGCCGGGGACCAGTTCTGCGCCGCCAAACGAGCCTCGGCTGACGTCTTGAATCAATGCCTCATTGCGAACACCGTAGGCATCTGCGGGCAACAGCTGGATACTTAATTCAGCGCCAACCGTTTGGCCCACCAGCGCATTTTCTAGGCCAGGGACAATATTATCGTGGCCGTGGAGGTACTCAAGCGGCTTACTGCGTGCGTTGGAATCGTCCAATATTCGCTGACTGCCATCGCTGAGAATATCTCTAAGGACATAGTGCAACGTCACAACCTGATGCGCCTTAATCGACATTGAAAACTCCTCTCCGGTAAGCTGTCGGCTTTGTGATGAATGACAGCCCCAGTTTATCACTTGGTCGTTGCCAACGTCTTTCCAGGAGTAGCGTTTAATGCCCAGCCTTTTTCCCCAGCGCAGTTGGCTTGCAGCGCTGGCTATTTATTGCCGCGCGTCCGTTATTACCATGCTTTTTTTGGGGTTTTCAGCAGGCCTGCCTTTTCTATTGGTGTTCTCAACGCTTTCAGCCTGGCTGCGCAGCGACGGCGTTGAAGTAGCGGCCATAGGCTTTTTTGCCTGGATCGGCATGCTCTATTCGATAAAATTTTTCTGGGCGCCGGTGGTTGACCGGCTGGCGTTGCCGCTACTCACTCGTGCGTTCGGCCAACGACGCGGCTGGATGCTCTTGGCACAAAGCTTGATTGCAGCAGGCTTAATTGGGCTGGCGGGTCTAAGCCCGGTTGGCAACCTGGGCTGGGTAGCCGTTTTTGCGCTGCTGGTAGCCTTTGGCTCCGCCACTCAAGATATTGCCATCGATGCCTATCGTATTGAGTCTGCCGAGGACGATGTCCAGGCAGCCATGGCATCCACCTATATTGTTGGCTATCGCGGCGGGCTACTTGCCGCCGGTGCTGGGGCGCTCTACATCGCCGCATCGGCCTCATGGAGCATGGCCTATCTGACCATGGCAGCGCTGATGAGCATTGGCGTACTCACCGTATTACTGCGCCCCGAGCCAAAGCGTGCATCGCTCTCTATTCAGTTAATCCATGAGCCTAAAGTACGTGCATTTATTCGTTCAAGCCGCGGAAAACCCAAAGTATTACGCCGTCTTGGTGCCTGGAGCATTGGTGCGCTGGTTTGCCCGTTTACTGACTTTTTTAGACGCTACGGGGTAAAAGCACTGTGGATTCTGGTTTTTATTGCGGTGTTTAGAATCAGCGATCTGGCCATGGCTTCGATGGCTAACCCGCTTTATATAGATTTAGGATTTTCACTGGCGACCATTGCCAATGTCACCAATATATTTGGTATTGGAATGAGCATTGCTGGCGGGATTTTAGGTGGGCTGCTGGTCGCGCGCTATGGCATCGGCCCGCTGCTTATTATCGGTGCAGGATTAGTGATGGTGACCAACTTACTGTTTGCCGTGCTTGCCACCGTCGGTAATCAGCTGCCCATGTTGGTGGTTACGATCATTGGCGACAACCTTGCCAACGGGCTCGCAAGCGCAGTCTTTATTGCCTTTCTCTCAAGCCTTACATCGCGTGCCTACACCGCAACACAGTACGCGCTGTTCTCGTCGCTGATGACGCTACCTGGGAAATTCTTAAGTGGTTTTGGCGGGCTGGTTGTCACAGCGCAGGGGTATCCGAGCTTTTTTGTGGTCGCGACCCTGCTGGGAATACCCGCTATCGTCTTAGCCATTTGGATCAGCCGAGATAAACAGCTGGTGCCTACTCCTGAACCTTACGCTCATTAAGCTCAACGACATCTCACCAGAAGACATTCATTAGCCTAATGAGCGCAGGCCAGGTAAAGCGCCTAGCGATGGGCTTCTAACCAATCCAACGCGCCAGAGGTGGTGCGCCACTGGTCGCGCATCAAGGTTCGGTACTGCCATGCTTCAGCGCGGGAGCCGGGGTCAACTTGGCCATCGGCATGCGGCATTGAGGGGCGCGGACTTTCAGCGCAAATAAGCTCTAAGGCATGGCGATTATGGCCAACCACATCGCTAAGCGCAGTCTCTGCCGCTTCAAGCTGCTGTAACCGATAGAGGGCAAGGGTTTTACCCATTAACAGCCCCAGCACTAGCGAACCGTCATCGTCGTTCTCTTCGGCCAAGGCCAGCGCTTCTTCGTTGCGGTCGTCACGTAACAGTTGATCAAGCACCAGTTCACGCAGCCCAAGGCTATCTTCTTGATCGATAAGCAGCAGCTCTTCCGCTAATTCGCGAGAATGCTGACGCGCTCCGCGCTCCATGCCGACCACCAACGCTAACCCGGTGCGCAGCAACATCGCATTATCTGCGTCGTCCCAGCATAGGTTACCGTTGCCCGCTGCCCGGGCTTGCTCTAGCCAGCGTGAAAGACGCAGCGCCAGAGGCTCTAGCAGGGTTGGCGCCATCCACGGCAGGCTGCCAAATCGGCTAGTCAATGCCAGGGTCAGATCCTGTACCACTTGCGGCGCGTCTAGCCATTCCGGGTGCGCGCATAGCGCCGACATCCACTCAACCGCATTACCCCAGGGGTCATCACGAAAGCCCAGCGCCACATCTTCATCCACCAGCACTTGGAACTGCTCATGCCAGCCGGCAAATAACGTCGCCTCACGGGCGCTTGAGTGGTAAAGCAATCGCCCACTTTCTGGGTCCGTTTGAATATCGATTTTGGGAGCAGTAGGCAGTGCGGCAAGCAACGCCTGCAGCGCGACCAGCGGCGTGGCCAAATCTTCTTCTGCGCTGAGCAGCTGATCAGCAAGCGTCGCGCCGGGGTTTTCCGCCAGCGCGGCCAAAAACTCCAGCTGATCTTCGTCTAAATCACCTTGACGAACCAACCGGCGATACCAGAAATCAGCTCGCTCCTTAGCTTCCTGCTCATGACCCTCATGAAGCAGCAGCATGGCCTCAATGTACGCCAGCGTGGGCGAATCAGGCAGCGCCTGCTGCGCTTTAACGAAAGCACCGCGAGCGCTGTCCAAATCATCGTTATCTAGATGCATTAGACATAAGCGCTCAAGCGCCACGCCGCGTAAAAATAACGGCCCGCGCTCCATCACTTCGTCGAGCAAATCGGCGCGTTTGCGGGTAAAGCCGCGCTCTTGATAAATATCCAGCAGGATTTCGAAGGCAGGCTCAGCCTGTTCGGGTAGGCGTGACCAATCACTGCCGTCAAAGAGCGATTCGAGGATTTGCATCGCGCGACCGGTCTGGCCACTTTCAGCAGCGATGAGGCCAGCTTCCAACAGCGCCTGAGCGGGCGCCTGCTGGCTATCCAGCGCGGCTTTCAAGGTAGCGCCCTTCCATTCGCGCAGCGAGAGCATCCACATCATCTGCTCGGGAATGTCAGTGGGGAACTCAACCTGATAGCAGCACTGCTTAAACTTGCGCCCGGAGTCGCACCAGCACGGCTCGTTGCGCCCAGGCGTGGCAAGCGGCTCGCTGCCAAAACCCAGCCGCTCTAACGGCGCCTGCGACCACAGTACCGGGGCCAGCGCCTGTGCCATGGCCACGTCGCCGTTAAAGGCGTCGGCGCCTTTGGCACGCACCCAGGTCATGAAGTCCGGATAATGTTCTTGCTGCCTGATTGCCGAGAGTGCCCCGGAGGCAAATCCCAGCAGCTGATCGACCCATACCGCTAGCATTGCCGTCTCCACTGCGTTAACCGATGTCTATCAATCGTGTGTCTATAAAGAACGATGTCTAAAATGAAAGCGACATAGTTTATCACGAAGGCCGACATCGCCGCAGTGGCAATCGTTTTATCGTTAATGGGCCCGCGCTATGAGAGGTAACGTTCGCGCATGCATGTCCAGCCGAGCCCCCAGTCGTACCAAGTTCCAGTAGTGACCGTTTAGCGCACGGGAAAGCAAAAGCGTATCCGCAGGAGGTTGCAGGCGGTCCATGGCAGCCCACACTTTTGGAGTAAGCTCACGCAGGCGACGGTGGACTCGCACATCGCTAAAATCCTGCTCGCCCGGCGCAAACAGCGGCGCAATGCACTCGGCTGATTCGCGGTAAAGCGCTAGCGGCGCCCCCTGCCCTTGGCGACCGCCCATTTGCATTAATGCCTCATCCATCCCCATAGGGT